>CAYTKL010000028.1:0-14393 GCA_964438305.1 uncultured Dehalococcoidales bacterium
CTCTCCTATGAACTGCACCAGCCAGGGACGGTTCAGGGTGCACTCACCGCCCGAAATGAGCATGCGGTCGACGCCGTGCGTCTCCCGTTCGCCGGTGAGCCTCACCGCCGCCTCGTTCGGCGTCATGGGGTCGCCCTTCCCCTGATAGGTGAAGCTCCAGTTATAGCACTGCGGGCATCTCAGGTTGCACCCCGCCGCGAGACAGACCGCCTCGATGTAGGGTTGAGGCGAGCATCTGACCTGCCACGGGGTTCCCACCCCACCGGTCTCGTGACCCATGAAGCCGAGAACGAGCCGCCGCGGCACGTAGTCCGCAGGAAGCTCGGTGTTGATTCTCATCCCGTCCCGTATCGCGGTGACGCACGCCGGTCTCACCCTGCCGTCGACCTCCACCGCACAGCTCCAGCAGGCGCCGACGCCGCAGGGAGCGAACAGCTCCGCCTCACCCGGTGCGCTACCGATACGGTATCCCAGCTCGGCAAGGGCCGCCTTCACGCTTATCCGCTCCGGCACCGTGGCCGGCTTGCCGTCCACCTCGATGGTCACCTCCCTGTCTCTCGGCTCCTCCACCAGCTCCAGGGCCTGGTTGGGGCAGGCCAGGACACAGGCGCCGCAGCCGATGCATATCATCTGGTCCGCTCCCGGGCAGGCGACTATCTCCGAGCACCAGCCGCACTGGCGGCACTTCTCCGGGTTGTGTACGGCAACGTATGTCTTCATGCTCATGGTGGGTAACACCATAAACCATCGCTCGTCATGTTATCAAGCCACATCGCCGGTCCACTGTCTGCGGTGACGAAACAGCGACAGCAGGGTATCGGGTGTCGCTAACGCGGCTCGCCCTGGCACCTGGGGCAGAAGTAGGAGCCGCGCCCGCGTATGGGGAGGCGCTCGATAGGCGTACCGCACACGGGACAGGGCCGGCCGCCGCGGTGAGCCACCCTGAACTGGAACTGCGCCGTCCCCGGCTCGCCGCCGGGCCGCCAGTAGTCGGTCATGCTGGCGCCGTGGCTTCCGATGGCCCGGCCCAGCACGCCGGTCAGAGCGCCGTGCAGCCGCTCCATTTCCTCCGCAGAGAGGCTGTCCGCCCTCCGCAGCGGATGGATGCCGGCGGCGAAGAGGGCCTCATCGGCGTACATGTTGCCCACCCCGGCGATGACGGTCTGGTCGCACAGAAGCGCCTTGACCGGCGCCGTGCGGTTGCCCAGCCGCCGCGCCAGGGCCTGAGGCGTGAAGCCGCCCTCCAGCAGCTCAGGGCCGAGCCGGCCGACCACGACATCCTCATCCTCCACCAGCCACATCTTGCCCATCTTGCGCGGGTCGCGGAAGCACAGCGTCGTCCCGTCATCGAGGGTGAACAGCGCCCGACAGTAGGGGTCAAGCTCGTCTCCTCGGGCGACGAGCAGCGAGCCGCTCATTCTGAAGTGCAGGATGAGCGCCTCTCCGCCGTCGAGACGCACAATCAGGTATTTCCCGCGCCTGTCGAGCTCGTTGCAGGTCTTCCCTACCAGCGAACGGGAGAAGGCCTCTGCCGAGGGATACAGGACCATTTTAGGCCAGTTCAGGGTCACACCGGCGAAGCTGCGGCCCACCAGCATGGGCCCCAGGTCCCTCCGTATGGTCTCCACCTCGGGCAGCTCAGGCATGCGTCCAGTCCAGTTCTCTTTGTCTGTGCTCCTGGCGAGGCTGCGGCCTCTTCGTTCCGGTTGACCCTGAGTCCTTCGATGAACTCAGGACAGGCCTGTCCAGAAGCCAATCCTGCTCAACCACCGTTCATACTTCGACAGGCTCAGCACGAACGGTGGAACTGGCGGCCTTGCGTTCGCGCTCGGATTTCCCGTACGCTTGGCACGAACAGACTCGTGTCCCGCCTACTTCATCTCGCCCCAGTTCTTGCTGGTGTTGACATCGACCCTGAGCGGGACGCTCAGCGTCATGGCACGGGGCATGGTCTCCTCGACCAGCCGTGTCAGTCCCTCCACCTCGCCCTGGGGCACCTCGAAGACCAGCTCGTCGTGGACCTGCAGGGTCATCCTCGCCTCCAGCTTGCGCCGGTCCATCTCCCGCTGCACGTGGATCATCGCCAGCTTGGTGATGTCGGCCGACGTGCCCTGGACCGGCATGTTTATCGCCATGCGCTCCGCCGCCGCCCTCACCTGGCCGTTGGAGGAGTTGATCTCAGGTATGTAACGCCTTCGGCCCAGGATGGTCTCGACGTAGCCCCGCTCCCTGGCCTGCCGTTTGGTTGACTCAAGGTACTCCCTGACCCCGGGGTGCTTGTCGAAGTAGGCGTTGATGAAGGCCGACGCCTCCTCCCGAGAGAGCTCGGTGGCCTGCTCCAACCCGTAGCCGCTCATCCCGTAGATGACGCCGAAGTTGACCGTCTTGGCCACCCGCCTCATATCCGGCGTCACCTCGGACAGGGCCACGCCGAACACCTCCGAGGCGGTGGCGCGGTGGATGTCCTCGTCGTGGCGGAAGGCGGCCAGCAGCGTGGCGTCCTGCGACAGGTGCGCCAGCACCCGCAGGTCGATCTGCGAGTAGTCCGCCGCCAGCAGCAGGCAACCCTCGCCGGCGACAAAGGCCTTCCGCACCTGCCGGCCCAGCTCGCCTCTCACCGGGATGTTCTGTAGATTGGGGTCGCTGGAGGACAGCCGCCCGGTGGCGGTGCCCGTCTGGTTGAAGCTGGTGTGTACCCTCTGCGTCTTCGGATTGACCAGCGCCGGAAGAGAATCGACGTAGGTCGATTTCAGCTTGGCTAGCTGGCGGTACTCCAGAAGCAGCTCGATAATGGGGTGGGCGCCGCTGAGCCTCTCCAGGACGGACGCATCGGTGGAGTAGCCGCTCTTGGTCCTTCGCCCCCCGGGGAGCCGCAGCTCCTCGAAGAGCACCAGACCCAGTTGCTGCGTCGAGTTTATGTTAAATTGATGGCCGACCCAGTTGTATATCTCAGCCTCAAGCTCCGTGACCCGCTGCCCCAGCGCCTCCGACATGGCCCACAGCCCCTCCCGGTCCAGCGCCACACCGGCCCTCTCCATTCGCAGCAGCACAGGCACCAGGGGCATCTCCAGCTCGGCGAAGAGGGCCCACAGCCCCTGCTCCTTCAACTGGTCCTCGAACACCCCGGCCAGCCGCCACGTCATATCGGCATCGGCACAGGCGTACCGGCTCGCCTGAGCGATATCCACCCGGGCCATGGTAATCTGCTTGGCGCCCTTGCCGATGAGGTCGGTAATGGGGGTCATCTCCTCCCCCAGCTTGCCGAAGGCCAGCGCCTTGAGGCCCAGGGCCTTCTCCCCCAGCAGGTGAGCGGCGATCATGGTGTCGAAGCCAAGATTGTGAATCTCCATGCCGTGCTCGGCAAGCACGGTCATGTCGAACTTCCCGTTGTGGGCCACCTTGACGATACCGGCGTCCTCGGCCACAGGCCGCAGCCGCTCGATGACATAGGCCAGCGGAGGCTGGGCCCCCGACAGGTGCCCCACCGGGATGTAGTAGGCGCGGCCCGGCTCCCACGACAACGAGATGCCCACCAGACCGGCGAACATCGGCGCTGTGCCGGTGGTCTCCACGTCGATGGCGAAGGAGGAAACGGACCGGAGCTCGGCGACAAGCCGGTCGACCGCCTCGGTGTCGGCCACGATGCGGTAGTCCGTCTGCGGCCCCTCGTCCTTCACCACGGGGGCGGCAGCTCCATCCTGAGCGTCCAGTTCGCGCAGCTTGTCCAGCAGCCTGGTGAACTCCAGCTCCCGGAAGAGCGCCACCACCTTGTCCCGGTCGAAGGCGGAGACGGAGCACGTGTCAAGGTCCAGAGTGAGCGGCATGTCGGTGGCGATGGTGGCCAGCCACTTGCTCTTGGTCGCCACCTCCTCGCTCTCTTTCAGCGTCTGCTGCAGCCTGGCGGGCTCCACCTCATCGATGTGGGAGTAGATGTCCTCCACACTGCCGTACTGCTGGATGAGCTTCACCGCCGTCTTCTCGCCGACGCCCCTGACGCCGGGTATGTTGTCCGAGGGGTCTCCCTTCAGCCCCTTGAGGTCAATAACCTGCGATGGGGAGATGCCGTATTTCTCCGACACCTTGTCCTCATCGTAGAGAATCGTATCGCTGAAGGTCCTTCCCGGGCGCGGCGTGAGCACCTTCACCCGGGGCGAGACGAGCTGCAGCGTATCCAGGTCGCCGGTGACGATGACGGTATCGATCCCCTGGGCCGATGCCTGGTGGGAGAGGGCGCCGAGGATGTCGTCGGCCTCGTACCCCTCCACCTCGAAGCGGGGCATCTTGAGCGCCTCGGCCAGCTCACGCACGCGGGTGAGCTGCGTCTTCAGCTCCTCAGGCGTCGGCGGCCGGTGCGCCTTGTAGTCGGCGAACTCGCGATGTCTGAAGGTGGGGCCGGGGTAGTCGAAGGCGATGGCATAGTGCGTCGGCCTCAGCTCGGCGAGCACCTTCAGCACCATGCCGATGAAGCCGTACACCGCACCGGTGGCCTCCCCGGTGCGGCTCACCGCCAGCGCCGGCAGGGCATGAAAGGCGCGATGCACCAGAGCATTGCCGTCGAAAAGGACAAACAGAGGCTTCCTGTCCGCCGTCATCTGCGTCGTGGCCCCTTCCTTTCGCCCCATTATAGCAAGAAGCGCGGCAAGGCAACATCGCAGACGCAGTTTCTCATCTGTCGCCACCAAATGGAAAACGGAGCGCCAGTTGTTGGCACTCCGTAGATAGCAGCCTCAAGCCCCGGAAAGCGGCGCAACCCCTGGGCCTACACCTCCCGCGCCGACGCCTCGGCCTCTTCCTCCACGACTTGCACGTCCATACTCCTAGCCACAGCTCGGAAGAACTTCCTTCCGATCTCTTCGGCGCTGTCCGGAGTCATCAGGATAGCGGCGACTTCCTCCCACTTGTCCGGCAAGAGGGGCACCGTGCTGTCCCGGCGGGTGGTCAGGATGTCCAGCTTCTCATCGTCAGGCAGGGAACCCGCAAGCCTCTCCATGAACTCATCCAGGGTGAGGCGCAGCGGTACTGTGCCCGCCCGCGGGCGAGGCAAACCCGCGCCAGGAGCACTACCCCCCGAAGCCCCCCCTCTGAGCAACGCCAGCCTCTCGATGATCCACATGCGCGCCAGTGTTGTCGGTCCTATTCCCAGTTCGCGAGCATACTGCCGAAGCTCGGACCAATGCTCAGCCGACAGGCGGACCGGGACTATTTTCTGCAGAGGCCGCTTGACCTCGACCTCGATCTCCTCTGCCACTTCCTCCTCGGTGCGACCCTTCTTTGCTCTTGCCTCTGGCATCTTTCATCCCTTCTTGTGTGATTTGAAGTAGCGTTTCTCTGTGGACGACATCCTTCTCGCGGTGTTGACCTTCCAGTCGCCACCCCCGAGAGGAGTCAAGAACACTGCGATGTAAGCACCGGAGCCCGTCGTCGACAAGGCACGCACCTGGCCGCCACCAACTCTGTGGAAACACCTTTCCTGCGTGCCTGTCAGCGCGTCTTCGACCTCGGCGAAGCTCAAGCCATGCTTGCCCTCGATCTTGTCCAGTGTATCGTCGTCTATCCAGAGAGCCGCAATCTTGAGCATGGCTTCCCCTGTTTCGTGCTGCATTGTAATACATACGTATACATTTGTCAACCCCAAAGCGCACCAACGCAGGCACCTCGCCGCAGGAGGCGGCCACTCGTTTGTGCTATACTTGAGCCATTGTCCAAGAAGAGGAGAACGCCATGAAAGACCTGCTTTCCATCGCAGACCTGGACGCCAAGCAGATCCGGGGCCTGATTGACAGCGCCGTTGAGCTGAAGCGGGGCGGCAGCAGGCCGCTGCTCGAGGGCAGGTCGGTGGCCCTCATGTTCGAGAAGCCTTCACTGCGCACCCGGGTGAGCTTCGATGTCGGCGTGCAGCAGCTTGGCGGCCATGCGCTCTACCTGTCCCCGGCCGAGGTCGGTCTGGGACAGCGTGAGCCGATTGCCGACGTCGCCCGCGTGCTTTCCCGCTACGTCGACGGCATCGTCGCCCGCACCTTCGCCCACAGCACCGTCGAGACGCTGGCGCAGCATGCCACCATACCGGTGATAAACGGCCTTTCCGACAGGGAGCACCCGTGCCAGGTGCTCGCCGACCTGCTCACCGTCTACGAGAAGAAGGGCCGTCTGGAAGGAACCGTCCTCAGCTACGTGGGTGATGGCAACAACGTGGCCAACAGCCTGCTCCTGGCCTGCTCCATCATGGACATCGACTTCAGGATTGCATCTCCCAGGGGTTACCAGCTCACGGAGGACATCATGGCCCTGGCCCGGAAGAACGGGGGGCAGCTCGTGCTCACCGAGGACCCCGACGTGGCGGTGCGCGACGCCGACGTGGTGTACACCGACGTGTGGGCCAGCATGGGGCAGGAGGAAGAGGCGAAACAGCGCCGCCGTGTCTTCGCGCCGTATCAGGTGGACGAGCGGCTGCTGTCTCTGGCCCGGCCCGACGCCATCTTCATGCACGACCTTCCCGCGCATCACGGCGAGGAGATCGCCGAGGGGCTTCTCGACGCGCCCCAGTCCGTGGTCTTCGACCAGGCGGAGAACAGGCTCCACATGCAGAAGGCCATTCTGGTGGAGCTGTTAGGGACGAAATGACCAGACCCATCGTTGCCATCGTGGGCCGGCCCAACGTAGGCAAGTCCACCCTGTTCAATCGCCTGGCGGGCAAGCGCCTGGCCATCATCGAGGACGAGCCGGGGACCACCAGAGACCGCCTCTACGCCGACGTAACCTGGGAGGACAATGCCTTTGCCGTGGTGGACACCGGCGGCCTGCTGGTCACCCCGGACAGCGACCTCACCCAGAGGGTGAAGAGCCAGGTGGAGGTGGCCGTCGACGAGGCGGATGCCATCATCTTCATGGTCGACGTGGTCGACGGGGTGACCCCGGTGGACGAGGACATCGCCGACATGCTGCGGCGGTGCAGCAAGCCGGTGGTGCTGGCGGCCAACAAGGCGGACAACGATGAGCGCATCTACCAGGCACAGCAGTTCCACGAGCTGGGCATCGCCGACCCGCTGGCGATAAGCGCGCACCACAACATCAACATCGCCGAGCTCCTCGACAAGGTGGTGCAAGGTCTCCCCTACTTCCCGCCTGAAGAGGAGCCGGAGATGGCGAAGGTGGCGATCGTGGGGCGGCCCAACGTGGGCAAGTCCATGCTGCTCAATGCCATCCTGGGACAGGAACGCTCCATCGTCACCGACACGCCAGGCACCACCAGGGATGCCATAGACACCGTTTTTGAGTATAATGGCGAGCGCATGCTGCTCATCGACACCGCGGGAATCAGACGGAGGGGACGAATCGAGGGTGGCATCGAGCGCTACAGCGTGGGGCGGGCACAGCGCGCCATCGACCGGGCGGACGTGGCCGTCCTCGTCGTCGACGCCACCGAGCCGGTGACCGCCCAGGATACCCACATCGCCGGCTACATTCAGCGGGCGTTCAAGGGGATGGTGCTGGTGGTCAACAAGTGGGACCTCATCGAAGACAGGGAGGCCCGCAATGACTACACCCCGCACATACGGCGACGTCTCAAGTTCATGCCCAACACCCCCATCCTCTTCACCTCGGCCAAGCTCGGCCAGGGGGTGGACAAGGTCCTCGTGGCCGCCAGGGAGCTGTGCGAAGAGCGCAGAAAGCGGGTCCCCACCTCCCTGCTCAACAACGTGGTGCAGAGTGCGGTGGCGGCCCATGGTCCCCCGTCGGTCAGAGGGAAGAAGCTCAAGATACTGTACGTCACTCAGCCTGAGGAAAGCCCGCCTACCTTCGTGTTTTTCGTCAACAATCCCGCGCTGTTGCACTTCTCGTACCAGCGCTACCTGGAGAACCGGCTCCGTCAGAGCTTCGGCTTTCGTGGCACGCCGTTGCGCTTAATCTTCAAGGGCAGAGGTGAACAATGATAGTGCTGTTGTTTGTCGGCGCAGTTGTGCTGGGGTATCTCGTCGGGTCGATCCCCGTGGGCGTCATCATCGGGCGAATCTCACGGGGTATCGACGTCAGGGACTACGGCAGCGGCGGCATGGGCATGACCAATGTGATACGCACGCTGGGCGCCAAGGCGGGCGCCATCGTCTTCGCCGCCGACGTCCTCAAGGGAGCCGTGGCCGCCGGCGTCGCCTGGGGCCTGTTCAGCCTCCGTCCCGACATGTTCGCCTGGGGGCTCATGGCCGGCGGTGCGGCGGCGGTCATCGGTCACAACTGGCCGGTCTTCGTCGGGTTTCGCGGAGGCCGCGGCGTCAACACCGCTTTCGGCGCGCTGCTGGTGATAAGCTGGCTCGTCGCCGTCATCTGCCTGCCCCTGTTCATCATTGTGGTAGCCCTTTCACGCTACGTATCGCTCGGCTCCATACTGGCCGGACTCGCCATGGTCCTGGTCATGCTCATCTTCTTCATCTTCAACATGGAGCCCCTCGCCTACGTGATATTCGGCGCGGTGGTGGCAACCCTGGTCATCGCCCGCCACCGCGGCAATATACAGAGGCTGCTCACCGGCACGGAACGAAAGATAGGTCAACGAACGGAGATTCCATGAAGGTCGCCATCATCGGCACGACGGCGTGGGGCACCGCGCTGGGGATAATGCTCGCCCGCAAGGGCCTGGATGTGGCGCTGTGGGCGCGGGGGGAAGAGGAAGCGGAGACGCTGGACCGCGACAGGGAGAACGCCGCCCGCCTGCCCGGCATCCCCTTCCCCGACGGGCTGGCCGTCACCTGCCGCGCCGGGGACGCACTCAAAGGCGCCTCGCTGGTCATATTCGCCGTGCCTTCGCAGGAGATGCGGCGCAACGTCAGGCTGGTAAGGGAGCACATCGATGGAAACGCCCCCATCCTCAGCGTCGCCAAGGGGCTGGAGAAGGACTCGACCAAGCGGATGACCCAGGTCATCGCCGAGGAGTTGGGCCCCTCAGCCGACAAGCGGATATGCGCCATCTCCGGACCCAACTTCTCCAAGGAGATCGCCCAGGGACTGCCGGCAGCGACGGTGATAGCCGCCCGGGACGGCGCCGTGGTGGGCTCAGTGCAGCAGATAATGGACTCGCCCACCTTCAAGGTCGAGATAAGCGACGACCTGGCCGGCGTGGAGCTGGCGGGAGCGCTGAAGAACGTAGTCGCCCTGGGGGCGGGCATGCTCGACGCACTGGGCTACGGCGACAATGCCAAGGCCGCCTTCGTCACGCACGGCTTCGCCGAGATCACCCGCCTCGCCGTGGCCGCCGGGGCCGACCCGGCCACCTTCTCCGGACTTGCCGGCGTTGGCGACCTGGTCGCCACGTGCTCCAGTCCCCTGAGCCGCAATCGCACCTTTGGCAGGGAGCTGGCAAGCGGGCGCCCCGTGGAGGAAATCAGGCATACCATGACCAGCGTTGTCGAGGGCATCGCCACCACCGCCGCCGCCTTCAGGCTGGCCGCGGACCTGGGGGTCGAAGTGCCCATTACGGCGCAGCTCTATCGGGTGCTGTACGAGGGCCTCGACCTCGGCGAAGCGATGGAGCGCCTAGTCGGAGCGCGGCGGGTCTAGGTCGCCGCATTCGTACAGTATCGCGCTGGCCGCCACCAGGCCGGCGGTCTCCGCCCGCAACACCCGGCTTCCCAGCGTGACCGGCACGATGCCGCAGGAGCGGGCGAACTCCACCTCAGAAGGGTCGAAGCCTCCCTCCGGACCAATGAACAGGTTCACCGGCAGCGCTCCGTTTCTGCGCTGAATCTCGCCCTGCAGTGCAGCCCGGAGGCCGAGCGTCGCCTCCCCCTCCCAGGGCAGCAGGGAGAACCCCACCGCCGACTGGCAGGCCTCCTCGAAGGTCACCGCCGGCTCAAGCATTGGGAGCCTTCCCCGCCCCGACTGCTCCGCCGCTTCGACAACGATCGTTCGCCAGCGCTCCAGCCTGCGCTCTGACACAGCGTCGGGCCCTCGCACGACACATCGCTGGCACATCATGGGAACGAAACGGGCCACGCCAAGCTCGGTGCACTTCTGGACGGTGAACTCGAATCTGTTGGCCTTCAGCAGCGCCTGGTACAGGGTAATGGCAGTGCGCGGTTCGGCCGCAGTGCTCACCGCGGTGACGACGCCGTGGGCGTACCCGCGCTCCACCTTCTGCAACTCCACCTGGTACTCCCGGCCGCTGTTGTCCAGCACGGCAATGCGGTCGCCGTCGCTGAGTCTGAGGACGTCTCTGAGCTGATGGACCTGCCTCCCCCTCATCACCACCTTCTTCCCATCGATCCATTCCGGGGGGACGAAAAAACGGTGCATAGGCTCTTACCCTTTCGTCGTCTCAGAGGTCAACGCCATTCGGCACGAGCGTGGTCGCCCACACTGCGGGAATCGCCCCTTGTCCAAGGGCCGCAGGGGAATTCGGGGTAGGTTGGAGCATCGGCTCCAACCGTGCCTGGAGCGGATGCTCCAGGCTACCCTGTTGTCTCGCCAGCCAGGACCTGTCGTGCACTCCTCACTTGGCGGGGCACGCCACCTGCGGGGTTACACCTCGAGGATATCCCTGAGCTTGTCGAAGAGCCCCTTGCTCCCCTTGGGCAGCTTGGCCTCGCCCAGGGACTTGCCAAGCTCCTCGAGCAGCCGGCGCTGCTCCTTGGTCAGGCTCTCCGGGGTCACCACGTGGACCATCACCAGTTGGGAGCCCCGGCCGCCGCCCCTGAGGTGGGGCACCCCCTTGTCCCGCAGCCTTATCACCTTGCCCGCTTGCGTTCCGGGCGGGATCTTGACGCTGACCGGGCTGTCCACCGTGGGTATCTCCACCTCGTCGCCCAGCGCCGCCTGCACGAAGTTCACCGGCAGGTCGTAGAGGATGTCGTCGCCGCGCCGCTGGAACAACGCATGCCCCTCCACCTCCAGGCTTACGTAGACGTTGCCCGGGCCGCCGCCGCGAGTCCCGGCGTTGCCCTCCCCACTGATGCGTATCTGGGAGCCGTCATCCACCCCGGCAGGGATGCTCACCACAAGCCGGCGCTTGCGTTTCTCCCTGCCCGAGCCGCGGCATTTCGAGCAGGGCCGGGTCACCAGCCGTCCCTCACCACCGCAGCGGGGACACGTGGCTATGTTGACGAAGCGCCCGAAAACGCTTCGCTGAACGCGGCGCACCTGACCGCTGCCGTCACACTCGGGGCACTTCTCCGCCTGGCTACCCGGCTCGCTGCCGGTGCCGTGACACTCGGAGCAGTTCTCCACCCGCTGGATCTCGACCTGCTTGTCGCAGCCAAACACCGCCTCCTCAAAGGAGATGGTAATGCCAAGGCGGATGTCGCTGCCCCGCTGCGGACCGGTCCTCGTTGTCGTCGCGGCCCCGCCGAAGAAGGTGTCGAAGATGTCGCCAAGGCCGCCGAAGACATCATCGAAACCGCGGAAACCGCCGAAGCCCTGACCGAACCCGGCGCCGGCATGCCCGAAGCGGTCGTAGGCCGCCCGCTTGTTCGCGTCGCTGAGCACCTCGAAGGCCTCATTGACCTCCTTGAACTTCTCCTCAGCGCCGTCGTCACGGTTGCGGTCGGGATGGTACTGGAAGGCCAGCTTCCTGAAGGCCCGCTTGATGTCGGTCTCGGAGGCGGACCTATCTACCCCCAGAACCTCATAGTAGTCACGCTTTGTCGTCACAAGTCACACCTGAAAGGCAAAGAAGCTTAACAGTGTATTATAAGTCAGCCTCGCTTGCTTTACAAGCAGGCCTGCCCCCTCTGGGGCCAGGGGGCTAGCCCCCGATTCCCCGCCGGGCCGTGCGGCCAATGCACCGGCAAAGAAAGGTCTGTTGCCGGAACGGGAAGAGCGCAGGCGCCGCGGTACCGCGGCGGCTAGTTCTCGCTGACCCTTATCCGGGTGACGGCGTCGCCCCAGGCGCTGGTCACCCACACGTACTCGCCGTCGAAGCAGGCGCTCTGGGGATAGTCCGGGACGGCAAAGGTCTCCAGCACCTCGCCGTCGCCGGGGCGGAGCCGGTACACGTCATCGCTCCAGTCGTTCACCACCCAGATGCTCTCTCCGTCGAAGCAGATGCCGTGGGGGGCATCGCCGACAGGGTACACGCCCAGGATCTCTCCGTCGCTGGCCCGCAACCTGGTCACCGTATCCCTGCCCGCGTTGGTGACCCACAGGTTGCCGCCCTCGGCACAGAGCTTGAACGGGGAAGTCCATTGCCCCAGGTTGAAGTTCGCCAGTTGCTCGCCGTCGTCGGGCCTGATCTTGGTGACGGTATCGCCGACGCAGTTCGCCGTCCACACGTACTGCCCATCGCAGTGGAGGCCATGAGTCCCCTCGTCCAGGGTGAAGTTGCCCACCACCTCCGCATCGCTGGCCCTGATCTTGATCACCGTGCTGTCCGAGCTGTTGGCCACCCAGATGCTGTCCCCGTCGAAACAGATGCACTCGGGGTAGCGGCCGACGGGTACGTTGGCCAGCACCTCACCGTCGCTAGCCCGCAGCTTGGTCACCTCGTCGCTGAGGTGCTTGGTCACCCAGATGTTCTCGCCATCGAAGCACAGCTCACGGGGCGCCCGCCCCACGGTGTAGTTGCCCACGACCTGGCCGTCGCTGCCTCGAATCTTGAGCACCGAGTCGCTCCAGTAGTCGGCCACCCACACGTTCTCGCCGTCGCAGCAGATGCCCCACGGGCCGTTGCCCGCGCTGAAGCTCTGCACCCGGGGTTCGGGGGGTTTGGAGTTGCACCCACAGAGGAGCCCGAGAAGAACGGCCGTGGTCAGCAGAAGCAGCGGGGTCAGTCTCATGTCGGCAGACTACTCCTCCGGATACAGCTTCATGACGCTGTCATAGACGTAGCGGCTGGCCCAGATGTTCTCCCCATCACAGCAGATACCGAAAGGAGCACCGCCGACGAAGTAGCTGTCCAGTATCTCGCCGTCGGCGCCCAGCTTGTACACGTACTGGTCATTGAGTTCCGACACCCAGATATTGGCGCCGTCGAAACAGATATCGTACGGGGCCTTGCCGATGGTATACGTGCCCAGTATCTCGCCATCAGTTATGCTCATCTTGACCACGGTGCTGCTGTCGGTGTCGGTAATCCACATGTCAGTGCCGTCGAAGGCGAGGAACCTGGGGCTCTCGCCCACCGGGTAGGTACCCAGAAGCTCTCCGTCGCTGGCCCTCAGCTTGGTCACGTCCAGGCTGTTGACGTTGGCTACCCACACGTTCTCCCCCTCGAAGCATATCCCCTGCGGGTACTTGCCCACGGCGTACCTGGCGAGAAGGTAGCCGTCGCTGGGCCTGACCTTGGCCACGGTGCAACCCCCGTGGCTGGTCACCCAGATGTGCTCGCCGTCGAAACGCACGTCGCGGGGACGGACGCCGTAGTGGAAGATGCCCAGCACCTCGCCATCGCTGGCCCTCACCTTGGCGACGCTGTCGGCATCGTAGCAGGCCACCCATACGCTCTCGCCGTCGAAGCAGACGCGGCGGGCGCCGTCGTCCACGGTGAAGTTGCCCAGCACCGCGCCGTCGCTGGCCCTCAGCTTGGTCACGTCGCCGCTGTACTGGCTGGCGACCCAGATGTTCTCGCCGTCGAAGCACAGGCCGCGCGGGCCGTCGCCGGCGTCAAAGGTAACGTTAAGGTAAGTCGTTGGGGTTGAGCCATTGCCGTTGGGGCTCGAAGGGCAACCGCAGGCAACAAGGCAGACGACCAGCGCCATAAGGACGGCCGAAAAGAGAAGTGAAAGCTGTCTCATCAAGCCCATTCTAGTGCGCGGCGGCATCGCCGGCAACTGTGCCTGCCACCGTCTGGCCCACCCATCCACCCCAAACCCGTACAGGGGGATACCACCAGCCTGGGGACACAGGCCAGGAAGCTACCTCTTTTTCCGTTTTCTCCCACCCCGGGAGAGTGCGGACTTCACGTCGCGGTCCTTGGCCACCTTCCTGCCGGTGAACCCCCGGGTACGGAACCAGGACGGGGTGCGATAGCCTTTCATCGTCGCCTCCGGGCCGCTCGCCTAGTCCAGCACGCGAAAGCTACGGACCACGGCATCGAACATCGCCTCGTAGCCGTCATAGCACGCCGGGTCGCAGCGGCAGGTGACAATCCACACCGACATGCCGTCCATCACGTACAGTTGCATCGCCTGAACGATTGTGCTGGGGGCGCCAAGAGCGGTGTAGACATGCTTGATGGCCTCCTTGCCGTTCACCGTCACCTTCTCCGTCGATATCGGGTTGTACTCGCCCAGACTGGTCAACGGCGTCTGCTTCCAGGCGAACCACTCGTCAATGGTCATTGGCTGAAACAGCTCGGACTTCACCAGGTTGAAGCTCTCGGTCACGTTGCCGCATGTCGAACCGGGCCTGAAGATGAGCAGCATCCCCTCCGGCACCTCCTCCTGCGGCACCTTGCTCCAGTCGTCCGG
>CAYTKL010000029.1:0-14222 GCA_964438305.1 uncultured Dehalococcoidales bacterium
AAGTCAGCACGGCTCTTACGTCTTGGGCTACACACACGCTACAATGGGTGGTACAGAGGGAAGCAAAGGAGCGATCTGGAGCAAATCCCAAAAAGCCATCCTCAGTTCGGATTGCAGGCTGAAACTCGCCTGCATGAAGCCGGAGCTGCTAGTAACCGCAGATCAGCATGCTGCGGTGAATACGTTCTCGGGCCTTGTACACACCGCCCGTCACGTCATGGAAGCTGGCAACACCTGAAGTCGATGGGCTAACCTTAGGGAGGCAGTCGCCTAGGGTGGGGCTGGTGACTGGGACGAAGTCGTAACAAGGTAGCTGTAGCGGAAGCTGCGGCTGGATCACCTCCTTTCTAGGGAGACTCGAGGCTCTGCCTCTATCTCCTAGGTCGGTCGGTGGCGAAAGCCACTGTCACAACAAAGGTTTACTGCTTCCTTCCACTATCCAGTAGTTAAGGTCGTTCTATGTGTGGTATACTTGCCTCGCCTGCCGCCGCCGCAGGTGCAGGGGGGCGTGGGGGGAAACCTGCTGCGGCAGCCGTACCACAGCGCCCCTGGCAGAAAGCCGCGCCGAAAGCGACAGCGCCCTGGGGGATGAAGGCCGAATCCGGGTTAGACCAGCGGTGGGGCCGGATGCTGAGGCGGCAGCCGTACGAAGAAGGGCCATTAGCTCAGCAGGTTAGAGCGCAGTCCTGATAAGACTGAGGTCTCTGGTTCGAGTCCAGAATGGCCCACCATCCAGCCCGCGCGGCGAGTGCGCGTCATTCCCCTCCCTGCGAAAGCGGCCTTTCCCGCCACGATCTCCACCACAGTATGCGAAGGTAGCGGCCTTCGGCGCGAATCCTCGGGTCGAGTTTCTCGGCGAAGCTCTGAGGGGGGATGTTCCCTCTGGCGATGGCCCAACTGCTCACCCGTATGCCCTCGCTCACCTGGAACTGGCGTCTCTTGATGTCCCCGTAGGTCAGAAGACCGGAACGTCTGAACTTGGGGTTGGTCCATCCATCGCTCGACAAGCACTCCCTGCCCGACAAGTCGATCTTGAACGGTGGCTCCGGCAGGCTGTCCCTGGCCTGTTGCGAGGTGGCGACCCAGACAATGTTGCCCAGTTCGTGTCCGACGAAAACACACGTAGCGATCGCCCCCGCGTCGAGTCTGCGCCTTGCATCCGGGACGCGCGAGCTGAACTCAAAACCCTCCTCCTCGAGAATGTCGGCCTCCTTGCTGGACGACACGATTCTGTATGACACGTTCCCGATTGGCGGCTCGACCGCGTGCTTCGGGATCTGCTCTGGCTCGAGGACGATGCTGTAGAAGTAGTAGGCCCGGTGTTGAAACAGAAGGTAGCGCAGCAGCCCCAGTCCCCGTCGGAGCAAGAGCAGCACCCCGCCTTCGCGGTAGGTGCGCTTCGCTTTGCGGTACAGCTCAGCCGGTCGGTTCATTTCCCCCCGGCGCCTTCTCTCCAGTACGCGCTGAGCTATTGTAGCATGAGGACAGCCCGGCCAGACAGAGGCACCATGGCACAGCGGTAGTGGGGCACATATCTCACTCGACCGGCCGCTTGACAACCTAATGCGGGAGCAACAGGCTTTCGGCGCCAAGCTCGGTGCGGTGTACCCCGACGTACACCGCGAAGCAGCTCACACCATTACGACAATGAATACAGATGTCATGAGTATGTTCCATCATCTTACCAGTCCCCGCTGTGCCAGCTCTCGCACCATATCTGAGAGACCAAGACCCTCAAGGACTTCGGATCTCTGGAGCCCTGTTTCAGTATCCCATCCCCGCAGTTCGTAGAACTCTCTTCTCATCTTCTCGAATCTCCTTGTATCAAGGGACTTGTGCGCAATAGATACCGGCTCTTCTCCTGACCCGGGGACGGTCATTTGCGAATTGAAGAAGAATGCTGTTTCATCAAGGTCAAGGACAGCCGGTGCATTTCCGATACTCCTTTCGACAGGGTCAGTAAACACGTGGTCTCCCGGTATATCGGATGCTCTGGCTTGCCAGCCTTCCCGCAGCAGGATTCCTCTCTGAAGATTGAATATCCTTTCACCATACAGTTCCAGGCCTGCCTCATCAATCTCAATTCCTGTCACAGCAGAGAATAGCCTGCTCTCAATGCTGGGATCGCCAACATAATCAGGAGTGCTGAATGAGCACATGACCGGCCAGGCATTGCTGCACAGAATCAGGCTGTCCTGTATATAGGTGCGGTTCTGTATTCTCACGGCCGCCGCGGCCTTCCCCTCGTATGACGTCAAGTCCCATGCTCTTTCGTTTCCCCAGTATCTGGCGGCTGCAGATCGGAATACCTCGGAGGATACAGGGGACGACCCTGGGCTGAACCGGTGCATAAACCACTGACCAAGCATTCCAGCCAGCTCACCAATCATACCTATAGGGTTCCTCGGCTCCAAAGCGTTAAGGAGGTAGGTGATGTTGTAGTGGGAACCGTTTACCCCTCCTACCCTCGAGATAATTCCCGTTACGTGTGACTGAGCTTTTTCCCCAAGCCGTTGTACGGCTCTGGGGAGTCCCTCAGCAATCACGTCTCCAAACCCTTCCCGGTATGCTATCGTGTTCACAAGTTGCTCGACGAACTCAAGACTGCCTATCTTGGAAAGCTTCAGGCCGGTCTCTTCTTCTGTGAGATATCCAGATCTGTAACAGTCTTCAAGCCATCTGACTATCCTGGCGAGTTCAACCGTGCACAGAGAGAAGTCGTTGGCTATCTGTGTTGCGTCGAAGACGGTTTCTATCGGCTCTCCAGGGCTTTTCTGAACCCAGGGCAAGTAGAATGCACTGGATTGACATTTCCGCACACCTTCCTTTCCTGATGGAGTTCGAATCACGTTCCGCCCACAGCTAAGACCGCATTGATAGCATGGGGCTCTTCTCACGAAACCCAGGTCGTCAGGAAGGAGTGTCCCCAGGTCTTCCTGATTGCTCAGATTGATTGTCAAGCGGTTAAGTCTGGTAAGCTCCTCCGGTCTGGCCACAGCAGGTTTTCCGGTGCCAACCACCGCAATGGCCTTGAGCCTTTTCGAACCCATTACCGCACCGAATCCACCTGTGGCGCTCCCCTGGTGATCAGTCATCAGGGTTGCAGCGCGACATTTGTTCTCGCCAGCCACGCCGGTGGTTACGAAATGTACGTTCTTTCCATGTGTTTCCCTCAGTATCTCCCTTACCTGACAGATGCCCTTTCCCCATAACGAAGATGCGTCCAGAATCTCCACTTCGCCATCGTTGACCAGTATGTAGCTGGGTCTCTTGGCGCACCCGCCGACAACAATACCGTCGTAGCCTGCTTTCTTCAGGAAAGGCCCGAAGTACCCACCGAGGTTGCCATAGCAGAACCCCTCCGGCATCAACATGGGAGATTTGCCCACGACCTCGAGTCTCGAAGCTCCTTGAACACCGGTAGCCTCCAAGGGGCCACTCATCAAGATCAGAAGGTTCTCAGGGGCGAATGCTCCAACCTCGGGTCCCACTTCCTCCCAGTATATCCGAGTGGCAATACCACGCCCGCCAAGAAAGCGACCCGCGTATGGCATAGTGTCCATTTCTGTTATTCTGGAATTGCTCAGGTCTACCCTAAGAATCTTTCCAGACCATCCAAAGATATTGGAAAACATCTTGCGCCCCCTGGTTCTTGGCATTCGTGTGAGCTATCAGAGGAATCATACCAGTTCTGTAGCCAGATACGAGGAATCAACCCGTGGAAAGCAAGAGGAAGTCAGGATACTAGCTGCGGACGGTGGCGGTCAAGCGCTGCGGCTTCGTTGCGGCCAGAGCGTTGCCTGTGCCTGCCGCAAGCGGCGGGACGTCACTCCATCGCCACCTCGCCCCATCGCTCCGCTGCTCCAGGCGCAGGGAGCCATCCGCCACCAGTGTCCTCATGCGCTGCTGCGCTACCTCTATGGGGATACCCAGTTTTCGTGAGACCCGCTGGGCGAGCTTCGCTTCGGCCGCGTCGGAGTGAGCGGCCACGGCCGCTGACTGCGGGCCCAGCTTCTCTATGACGTCCCCATTCAGCAGTCCCCACACGAACTCCCGGCCCTCCTTCTCGGCAACGACCTCGGCACACTGGGCGTCTCCGGCCTCAGCCCGCCGCTTCGTGTCCTCGTGCAAGCCCTGCATCAGCACGTCGTACTCACCGACGATCTCCTTCACCATGTCCACAGTCATGGTAGCGGTGACTGTAACCGGCTGGTTGGCATCGTAGCGGGCCCAGTTTCTGCTGAGGATGCGAAGGCCGTAGTCCCCGGCTCTTTCGTAGAGTTCGGTTCCCGGGATGGGAGAGAGGACGTGGAACCCATACTTGGCGCCATACTCGTGGTCAAGCCGCTGGGCGAATGCCATGGAGTGGCGGGCCGTCTCCGGGCTTTCCCCGGGCAGGCCGAGGATAAATGAGTTGAAGACCATGATCCCGGCGCCAGTGGCTGTCTTCACGCCATGCTCCACCACTTCGAGGGTAATACCCTTCCTTATCGTCTTCAGAATGCCCTCATCAGCCGACTCGACACCAAAGAGGACGAAGTCGCAGCCTGCCCTCTTCATCAGCTCTGCCAGTTCAGCGGTGACGGTGTCCGCCCGGGCGAAGGCGGCCCATTTCACCTTGAGGTTGCGTCTGAGCAGTTCTTCGCAGACCTGGCCCGCATGGCGGTGATTGAGGGTGAAGGTGTCATCGACGATGTTGACCCGCGGAAAGCCGAAATCGCGGTGAATCTGCTCAATCTCGTCGACCACCAGTCCAGCGTCGCGGAAGCGGACCTTGGGCCCGAACATGCGCCGCCCGGAGCAGAAGATGCACCGGTACGGACAGCCGCGGCTTGTGATTACCGTGCTGGGCATGCCCAGCGCGCGGTACCTGGCCAGGGGCAGCAGTTGACGCGCTGGCATCGGCAGCTTGTCGAGGTCCTGTATGAGGGGGCGGGGCTCCGTCTTGACCACCTTGTTTGCATCGGCGAAGGCGATGCCGGGGACCTGGTGAAAGTCATTGCCCTGTTCCAGCGCGGTCGCTATCTCGACGAGCGTTGTCTCCCCTTCACCTATCACTATCGCGTCGATCCAGGGCGACTTGAGCAGTGTCTCGCCAAGGGCGAAGGTTACGTGAGGACCGCCGATCAGGGTGGTAATGCTGGGGTCGTAGGCCCTGCACGTTCTGAGAATCCGCGAAGCCCGAGGATAGTTGAGCGTAACACAGGTAACGCCGACGAGGTGCGGCCGGTAGTCCGCGAGCTTGCGCCTCAGCTTCTCAGGGGTGTAGCGAGTGACGAGGAAATCGAGAATCTCCACGTCAATACCGTGTTGCTCAAGGCTGGCCGCCAGATAGGCCAATGACAGTGGGGGGAGCGGAGCCTCCTCCAAAGGATGCGGTGTGCTAACCAGTAGTACGCGCAATCAATCTCGACAGTCTACATGCCTGGGCCCCACACCACACCCACTTCATGAATGGTCGGACATGACTATACCTGCCAGAATCTATCACTGTCTCGGCGCTTTGTCAAGGGTGACCTCGGGGTGCCGCTTCAAGCCTGCACATCCAGCAGTGTCTGCCTCATCCTATCCGCAACGTGATTGCATCGGGTGTGGCGTTCTCCACGTAGATGCGGACTCCGCCTATCGTCAGTTCACTTGTCGTCGACGGCAAGAAGAGGTTCCAGGCAAATCCCCGGTAGCCCCTTGTCTTCGTCTGTACGATGGAGTAGACGCTGTCAGACGGCATGCCTGCGTAGACGATGCTGCCCTTGAGTAGCCCCAGGCGAAGACTATCACCCACAGCTAGCACAACTGACTTGTCCATTGCTCCCTCCTGTTGAGCAGACGAAGCTCTCGGCGTGCGCCTTGTCTCTATGCTTGCCCACCGTCGGTCTTCCGCTCGAAGATGAACGTGCAGTGGTCCTTGCCGTAGGCAACGGTGTTCTCCCAGGAGCCGCCGCGGTGAAACTCCAGGTCGGGGAAGGCCTTGGGGAAGAAGTCCCGGTCCACTTCGCAGAAGAACTGCGTCAACTCCGGCGTCCCTGTTTCACTGTAGACACGGCTGAAGAGACAGCCCCTCACCTCGTAGCTGAGGACGTTCTCACTCTGCTCCACTATCGTTCTCTCGACGAACTTGCCGACGCCGCCCTTGCCCATGAAGTCGTAGAAGGCCTGAAGCCGGTGCATGTCGTCGTCGTGCTGGACGCTCAGCGATCTGGCGTTCTCCAGTTGCTCGCGTGAGCCTATGGGGACCAGTATGTCTCTCATCACCTGCAGCGCCCTCTCTCCCCCCAGCCTCTCTTTGAGACGGACGTAGAGTGCGACGCTGAGGCACACCCGCCGCGCGAATCGCGACTCATCGCCCTTATCAGCAGCCCAGTGCGTACCGGCGAACACACTCTTCCTGCGCAGCAGGCATCTCAACAGAAAGGCCGGCCATGACCAGCCGACCTCCTTCCTCAGCACGGATGCGATGGTCCTGATTTCGCCAAGTCTCATGCTCGTCCATACCTCCTGTATGCTTCCGGGCCGTTCCGGTTCCACCCTCGGCCCGGTGATACTGAACCGGTGCGCCAGGTCGTGATTGCGTCGCCCTGCCAATGGTACTATGGGCCTGACGCCTGCGAAACACGTGGGGCTGCATGGAGAGCGGCTCCTGCCCGTCAGGGCCGCGCTTGTCGGAGCATGAAGGCGCCGGCGGCAAATGCGTGGCAACCGCGAGGCACGTGCTATGTGGACGGGCAGGCCCGAGAGTCAAGAAGGGCCCAGGTGCGAACACCCGGGCCCTTAGCAAGAGGGACAGCCTGTGCGGCTTACGTTTATGCTACTCCACCACCGTGCAGCCGTATGTGACTTAAGTCTCAGGGGGCAAAGAGCGAGCCGCACTACGCCCGGCCCTGTTCACGGCGGCGGCTTTCCGGCTTCGCCGCGGGCGCTGCCGCCCACGCCCAGTTGACATTTGCGGCGCGGCTGGCTTAAAGTCGCTGGGTCGGGCTGTCGCATGCGCCTGTCGTCCAGACTCGCACACCATGCCGGCGAAGGGAGGGTTTCATGCCGAGGTTTCTTTTCACCTCGCTGTTCTCCAACGACCTGGGGTTGGTGACGCGCACCGTGCCCATCGCCAGCGAGCTGGCGAGCCTGGGGCACGAGATCGCCTTCTGCAGTCCGGCGCAGACACCGGCCAGGCTCATCGAGGAGGCCGGCTTCCACAACCTGCAGCCCAACCTGCGCTTCATACCCACCATATGGCCTCCCAACACTACCGAGGTGTGGAACGTGGACCACTTCTCCGCCCTGACCGGCAATCTGGACGAGAACTGGGTTCGGGGCAACTGCGAGGCCTTCATGGAGCTGGCGGCAGGTTTCGGCGCGGATGTCATCGTCGACTCGTGGAACCTGTCCGCCTGCATCGCCGCCAGAGTGCTCGGCCGGCCACTGGTGAGCGTCATCCAGGCCGACATGCACCCCCAGAGTCGCGGTCTCATCTGGTGGAAGGAGCCGCCGCCGGACGTGCCGACGCCTGTGCCGGTGATCAACAAGGTGCTCGCCGAGTACGGCCTTGCGCCCATCGGCAGCACCGGGGAGCTGCACGTCGGTGATTTGACGCTGGTGGTGGGAACACCGGAGACCGACCCGCTTCCCGAGACGGCCGACGTCACCTACATCGGCCCTATCCTGTGGCAGACGCCGCAGGCGGAGCTGCCGGACTGGGCCAACGCGCTCAGCCGGAGGAAGCCGGTTGTGTGGGTGTACACCGGGAACCCCAGCTATGGCGCGCACATTTCGTGGGCCGATTCCATCCTTGTCCTCCACGCCTGCATAGAGGCGTTGGCGGACCAGAAGGTCCAGGTCGTGCTGACCACCGGCCATCATGCCTTGCCCGAGAATGTGACTCCCCTGCCGGCCAATTTCCACTATGAGGCCTATGTTCCCGGCCTGGCAATGGCGGAGAGGGCGGACCTGCTGGTCCACCACGGCGGGCAGGGGGCCTGCCTCATCGGGCCCTACACCGGCACAGCGGCGGTCATCATCCCTACCTACTCCGAGCGGGAGAGCAATGCGCGGCGCATGGCGGCTCTGGGGGTGGCGGAGCTGGTGCTGCCTGCCGAAGACGCTTCCGGCGAGAGGCGGGTGCCGGTGGAGGAACTGAGGGTGAAGGTGAAGAAGGTGCTTTCCGACCCTTCCTTCGCCTCGAATGCCAGGCAACTGGGCGAGAAGATGCGGGCCTACGGCGGTGCGGCCGGGGCAGCCCGCCGCATCGACGAGTTTCTCCGCCGCGTCTGATGGTCCGGCGTCGCTAGCGTACCCTGCCTCGGGCCAGCGAGGCGAAGATGCCGGCGAAGCACAAAGCGGCGAAGACGATGAACGCTATTCGGACCCCGCTGATGAACTGCGCGTAGACCTCAGGCGTGATCTCAACCCTCCCGATGACCACGGCGAATACCAGCATGGCCAGCCCCATGCTGAGCATCTGCCCGACGAGTCGCATCGTCGAGACTGTCCCCGCGGCCACCCCGTAGAACCTCCTCTCCACCGAGCTCATGACGGCGTTCATGTTCGGCGATGAGAAGAGGCCGAAGCCGAGGCCGAGGACTGCCAGGCCGGGTATGATGAACGCCAGTGTCGTCCCTTCTCCAACGAAGGCGAAGAACAACAGGCCGACGGTAGTCAGCGTCATGCCTATCGATGCCACGATCCTCGGCTCGACCCTGTCGGAAAGCCTTCCGGCCAAAGGCGAGACCACGGCCATTACCACCGGTTGGGCCACGAGGATGAGGCCGGCGTATTGTGGACTGAACCCCTTCACGTACTGAAGGTAGAGACTGAGGAGGAAGGTGACGGCGAAGGTGGCGCTGTAGTTTATCAAGGCGGCCAGGTTGGACAGGACGAAAACGGCATTCCTTCTGAAGAGGCTCATGTTCAGCACCGGGCTCGTCACCCTCATTTCCCATCTGACGAAGGCCACGATGCCCAGCACGCCCGCAGCGATTACCGCCGCGCCCCACACGGCGGGCAGGAGGGAGAAGCCGTACATTACCGCCACCATGGCACCGCCGTACACCGCGGAGCCGACGAAGTCGAACCGCTCTCCTCGCGCCTCGGCCCACTCGCCCCTCAGCTTCCACAGCACGAAGCCGATCATTATCAGGCCCAGCGGGACGTTGACGATGAAGACGCTTCTCCATCCCAGGTGCTGCGTCAGCAGGCCTCCGAGAAACGGGCCGAGGGACAGCCCGGTGTAGACCGCGGCGACGGTGATACCCATGGCCCGGCCCCGCTCCTGTGGAGGAAACACCGAGGTTATGATGGCCAGCGCGGTGCCAAACATCATGGCGCTGCCCATTCCCTGCACGACGCGGCAGGAGAGAAGCATCGCGGAGGAAACGGAGAGGCCGCAGAGGAGGCAGCCTAGCGTATATACCGCTATGCCGGCGGTGAATATCCTCTTGCGTCCGTATATGTCCCCCAGCCTGCCCCAGGGCACGAGGAATACCGCGGCGGCCAGCAGATAGGAGGTGGCCACCCAGCTCAGCAGGACGGCGTCCATGGAGAACTCCTTCCCCAGAGAGGGGAGGGCGACGTTTATGGACGAGCCCATGAAGGGCATGAGAAAGGATGCCAGGGTAGCGACGAGGAGGGCGGTCCCTTTGCTCACCCCGTTGGTCGCAGCCGCTGCCTCGCCCGGCGGCGGTGGCTGTGGTCCGTTATTCGGTGTCTCCATCATTGAGCTAGCGCCTGTTCAGCCGCTTGATCACACCAGGCCTTTGCGCCGGTAGTACACGGCGTAGCCGCCGACGGTCATCGCCAGCCCGCCCTCGTCCATGCGAATGCCCAGGCTACCGGCCATGAAGTCGTTGAGCCTGCACCTGACCTCCTCTTCCGATTTGCCCTGCCTCAGTGCATTGAGGATGAGGTCGCCAAAGGCCTGCGTATTCTCCGCCACCGAGTCCATGAGCGATTCCGGCTCCCGCGTGACAACGGGGCCGTGCGAGTAGAAGACGACCCGGGGCCGTAGCTGCCTCAGCTTCTCGATAGTGCTCAGGTAGAGCTCCGGGTCGAAGTTGGGTGGGGCGACCGAGGGGAAAGCCAGCGGCAGGGTGCGGTGCACCGGTATGCCCAGGGCTTCACCGCAGAAAAGGCCGTGCACGCTCCGGTCGAGAATGGCCAGGTGGTGCTGGGCATGGCCCGGGGCGTATATGACCTGCAGCTCCCTGCCGTCGACCGAGATCACCTCCCCATCCTCGGGCACGCATACCTGTGACTGGGGTACGGGGAGTATGGGGCCGTAGACATCCTCGAAATCGGGCCCAAAGACCGTTCTGGTGCCCTCAACAAGGCGAGTAGGGTCGATGGCATGCCTGGCCCCCGTGGGGTGGAGCAGCACCCTGGCTTCAGGAAAGAGCTGTGCCAGCGTGCCCATGCCGCCGCCATGGTCCATGTGGATATGGGTGGGGATGATGCAGGCCAGCCCCTTCATGCCCACGCGCTGCATCGCTTCCCGTATCACGGGCACGGCGGCTGCCGGGCCGGGCTCTATCAGCACCCCCTGCGGCTCGCTGATGAGATATACGGCGAAGACGCCGCCCGCTCGGGGTATCGGCGTCTCGAAACGGTATACCTTGTGGGCTACCTCTTTGACATCGACCATACAACTCTCGGTTGGCTGTCAGTATGTCCGGCGCTCCGGCACGCCGCTTCGCCAGTTGCGGGGAACCCGGTGGGTCTCTCCCTGTGGACACATTATCCTAGTCTGTGCAGGGCTGTAAAGCGGCGTGCACGAGCGCCGCGTTCTCGCCTTCAGGGACCATACGACCGACGGCAAAACGCGTGACCCGCGGGACGCGCACGCGCTGCGTAGGAATGGCGTCTTCTCACTCACCCAGCGCCTTGAGGATAACCCGCTTCCTTCGCTGCCCGTCGAACTCGGCGTAGTACACCTGCTGCCACGGGCCGAGGTCGAGCCTGCCGTTGGTGATGGGCACGATGACCTCGTGGTGGACCAGGAGGCTCTTGAGATGGGCGTCGCCGTTGGTCTCGCCGGTGGCGTGGTGCCGGTAGTCCTGTCTGAAAGGGGCCAGGCGCTCCAGCCACTCCTCGATGTCGGCGATCAGTCCTGTTTCCGCATCGTTCACATACACCCCGGCGGTGATGTGCATCGCTGACACGAGCACGAAACCCTCGGCAATGCCACTGCGCCTTACCAGTTCCTCCACCTTGTCGGTGATGTTGATGAACTCACGATGCTTGCTGGTGTTGAACCACAGGTACTCGGTATCCGATTTCATGTCTCACCCCCCAAGCGTGGCCAAGATGGCTCCAACGAAGATGATACCGAGTCAAAGCTCGGAGGGCAAACGAGCGGCGAAGCGGAACCGACTTCTCGCCAATCTCGGAAATTGGGGGGCAGAACCCATTGATATTCTTCCTATAATGACGTATGATACATGATAGCGATAGCATGATACCTGCATCATGACAGATGGGTCAGTATAAACACTCGTTGTTGTAGGTCCGTGTCCGCGAAACACCCGACACAGCCAGCAGAACGAGAGTGGGTAGGTGAGTTGTGACGACTGATATGGAAAGAATGGAAGCGGTGAGCGACGAAGAACTTCTTGCATTCCTTCGCCAGCATGTGGCCGAGCCCCTGGACATGGAACTGCTTGCGTTCTGGGGCCGGCACCCGGAGCAGAGCCTGCCGCGGCACATAGTCGCCTATGCCCTCCAGTGCAGCAGACTGGACCTGGAGAGGGCCCTGGGCAACATGACGGAAGCTGGGCTGGTTCAGTCCCGTGTAGAGAACGGCACAGTCCTCTTCGGCCTCAGCCCCGATGACGGACTGCGTCGGCTGGCGCTGGCGGTGGCATCGCTTGGCTGGCAGCGGAGGAGAGCCATCGTCGGGCGCCTGGGCAGATGGCACGAGTAGCTCTGAGCGGGTAGATCGATGGCCTGGTGCGTGTGCCCGATGAGCCGTGACAGCGTTCCGGCGGATGGCGGTCGGAAGGAGGACTCACGCCAGCGCTTGCGGCGCCGGCGGGCAAGATAGAGAGCATCTGTGTCGGAGCATGGCGCGCGGAGACATGCGACGCCATGAACGAAGGGGTCGTCTATCCTGGGCCGGGGACAAACGTGGTGGAGGTTGTTCCCCCGCCCAGGAGCGCCTTTTTTGGGCCCGCGGGAGAGGAGCGGGCCAGGTGAAGCGTGCCCCGTGTACCCTTCCGCGCGGCGGTCGCAATGCGCCGTGATTTGTGGTAGAGAGGCATCCAATTGGCCGGTCACCCACTGGGTGCAATAGAGGTAAGGAAAAGCCTTAGGTTCAGCATAATGGAAGGCTCAGCCTACTCGGCTATGCTGGGCCTCACGCAGGACTACATCACTCCCTTCGCTCTGGCCCTGGGAGCCACCATCAGGCAGATAGGCTTTCTTGCCAGCGTCCCCAGTCTTGCCACATCGGTCTCACAGCTTGTGGCTCCGTATGCCACCGACAGGGCCGGCAGCCGCAAGGGATTCATCTTGCCCGTTGTCTTCGCACATGCCCTGGTCTGGATGCTCGTCTTCTCCCTCCCCCACCTGCATCTGGCGAGAGAGGTATGGTGGCTGATAGGAGTGGTCACGGTCAGCACCGTGCTGGGCTCCGTGGTGAACCCCGCCTGGGGCAGTATGATGGCCGACCTGGTTCCCGAGGGGCTCCGTGGCAGGTATTTCGGCCTGCGGGGGTGGGTGTGCGGCCTGGTGGCCTTCGCCTTCTTCATCATCGGTGGGGTCGTACTGCACTTCTCCGCGTCGCACATTCTTGTCGGCTTCTCGGTGATTTTCGGGGGCGCCGGACTGTTCAGGCTGGTGTCCTGGTATTTCCTCTCCAGGATGCATGAGCCTCCGCTGCAGCGACGGAGCATGGGGCAAAGCCTGTTCTCCATCGCGCGGAGCATGGGCTCATCCAACCTGGGCAGGTTCACCATCTACGTCTCGCTGATGTACCTGTCGGTGTACATGGCGGCTCCATTCTTCGCTGCCTACATGCTGCGCGACCTGGGATTCGACTACATCACCTATGCCGGGATCACTGCTGCAGGCACGCTGTCGAATCTTCTCTTCCTGACCTTCTGGGGGAGGCGCAGCGACCGGGTGGGGAACATCAGAGTCATCAGGTTCACCTCTGTTCTCATACCGCTGGTTCCGATGCTGTGGGCCGTGGGGCATCACCTGTACTACCTGGTCGTGGTGCAGGTACTCTCCGGGTTTGCCTGGTCTGGCTTCATCCTCGGAACCACCAACTTCATCTACGACGCCGCTGCGCCGGAGAACCGGACGCGATGCATAGCTCTGTTTGGCGCCATGAACGCGGCGGCCATGTGCTTGGGTCCGCTGGCGGGCGGGTTCTTGGCACCGCATCTGCCGCCCGTTGGCGGCTACAGTCTGCTTACACTGTTCCTGATATCGGGGGTGCTGCGGGGGGTGGTGGCAGCCACGCTGCTGCGCGGCGTCACCGAGGTGCGTGACGTGCCACGGGTGGGCCTGGCCGAACTCTTGCTTGGCGAACGAAACGTGGCTGGTCCGAGGCCCGGCCGTTCGATGCCACGGCTGTTCGGTGTCGGGACTCGGGTTGGGGATGATGGGGGCCTTCTGGCCGCCAAACTGGGTGCTGATTGGGAGCAAGACCAGGGCGCAGCCAGTCGCAGTCCTCCTCCTTGATGGGATGCCGGGCGAGGATTGCGGTCTGAGAGCGGAGGCGGCCCATGATCAGGGTGAGAAGCAAGACCACAGGCGTAAGAATACACGAGGCGGACGAGAGCATATTGACCAGGAGGTACTACGTGCGCTGCATTGACTGTGGCTTCTGTCACGAGGCCTGCTGTGACTATGGCTGTCCGGTTGATGCTGCCGAAAGGGACAGGCTGCGAGCCTACGCTCCGGAACTGGAAAGAACAGTGGGGTATCCAGCGTCGGAGTGGTTTGAGCACGACGTGATCCCTGATGCCGACTTCCCTTCTGGTGAGATCCAGAAGACAAAGGTGCTTGGTGGCAAGTGTGTGTTCTTCGACCGCATCGTAGGCGGATGTCATATCCACCGGTTTGCCAACAGGAAGCGTCTCGACCCGCGCATGCTGAAGCCGATGGTCTGCTCTCTCTTCCCCATAGCCTGGGAATGCGGGCGTCTGCGGGTCAGCGACTTCCTTGATGAGCTACCCTGCCGGGACCAGGGAGTATGCATTTTCGAGGCCCAGAGGGACACTCTGGCG
>CAYTKL010000030.1:0-14142 GCA_964438305.1 uncultured Dehalococcoidales bacterium
CATCACCTGCTGGATGACGTCAGGTGATGTTTCGTTGCCGAGGTTGGCGATTGCGATCTCGATGTCGTCCGCCGTGAAGCCGGCGGGTATTTCCTCCTCGTCGATCTTGTCGTACCCGTTCCCTTCGACGGGATCGCCCTCATCGTCATAGGCCTGATACGGCTGCGACTTGATGTACTCCATCTGGGACTGTGCCAGGTTGAGGGCTGCGGTCCGTTCGTCGACACGCTTGGTGCCCACTATGCCCGCATGGAATCCCTGAAGCAACGCAACCATGACTACAGCGAGTATGGTCACGCCAATCAACACCTCGAGGAGCACCTGCCCCTTCTGGCCTCCAAACATTCACCAGTCCCCCGCCGACAAGGATGCTAGCGCCAGTCGACCACAGCCGCCACATGAGAAGCACGCCAGCGCCCCAGGGCCACCATCCAGCCCAGCATACCCATCACAATCAGCCCTAGCACTCGAGGCGCAGCGTTGCTTGCAGAGCCGACAAAAACGCTACACTACCTCAAGTATACTACATCATGGCAACCGATATGACAATCAGGGAAAACCTGATTCCTGAGGTCGAAATCCCTGAGTTCGACGACCGCCAACAGCAGCACGGCACGCCGACTCACGAACCGACGTACCTACCAGCGGCGATGTCCCCAAGGTTGGCCCAACCGCACCAACTCCGATGCGAAAGGCTGCCCCACAAGTGCGAGTCACAGGCTCACAGTAACGAGTCTGAAAATTCGTGTAATCAAGGATACTAACGGTCACATAAGGGAACTAACGACAACTAATCATTTTGAAAGGTTGTCAACGACAAGTTAATCAAAACTGAGGAGAACCGGTGCTCGTATGGGCTTGAAACGCGTCTTTCATCTGCTAGCATGCCGCGCAATCGAGGCACGAAGCATCCCGACAGGCCGCTACAGACAAGAGCGTAGGTCACTGAAAGAGGTGACTATGAGAACCATCAAGCTGCAGCGAAGCCAGGCCGATACATCAGGAAGGCGCCCCTTGTTCAGAGGCGCCTTCGTTCTATGTTGCGGCATCCGACCTCGCAATGCCTCGGCACCTCGACAGGCTTCTCCTTTCAGGACAGGGGGTGGACTGCGCTCTCAATATGCGGCGTTGCCGAGAAGCTAGCGAAACCCTGCCGATGCGCTCCTCCCGGGCGCATCGCAGTACAGAAGATTGCTGGATGAAAGGAGTCTTGAATGGATGTACTTTCGCTACGACCGCCCGAACTCACTCGCAGAGACTTCGTGAAACTGGCCAGTGCGTCCCTTGCCCTTCTCGGACTCAGCCAGACGCTCAGGCCGCGAGTGGTGAAGGCTCTGGAGGAGTCTGTTGGCAAGACCCCAGTGATCTGGTTGGAAGGGCAGGACTGCTGCGGCTGCACCGAGTCGCTCGTCAACAGCCTGGAGCCCCTGGCAACGACCGTGCTGCTTGACACCATCTCGTTGCGCTACCACGAGACGTTGATGGCGGCTTCGGGACACCAGTCCGAAGAAGCCCTGACCAAGACCATCGCAGAAGGTGGCTATCTCCTGGTGATTGAAGGATCCATTCCCCTGGCTGAGGACGGTCTCTTCTGCACCGTCGGCGGCAGGCCGTTCAAGGACATCGTGAGGGATGCGGCGCGCAACGCTGCAGCCATTGTGCCGGTCGGCTCCTGCGCCAGCTTCGGCGGGATACCGCGCTCGGGCCCAACGGATGCCGTTGGCTACCTTTTCCGCGGGACTCAAAGGCATCACTACTTCGATGACGTGACGGGGAACAAGCCGGTGATCAATCTGCCGACCTGCCCGCTGCATTCGGAACGGCTGGTGGCGGTGATCGTTCACTACCTTACCTTCAGCACCGTGCCGCCTCTGGACCACTTCAACCGGCCCCTGGCTTTCTATGGCTACAACCAGCACGAGAACTGTGAGCGCCGCGGCCACTTCGACGCCGGCCGTTTTGTGACCGACTGGGGCGACCCGGCGCAGCAGGGATGGTGCCTGTACCTGAAGGGATGTCGCGGCCCGTGGTCCAGTCAGGACTGCTGGAAACGGCTGTGGAACAACCGCACCAACTACTGCATTCAGGCCAATACACCATGCGTGGCCTGCAGCGAGCCGGAGTTCTACGAGTCCTTCAGCCCCATCTACGAACGCCAGTTTGACGTGAAACTGCCCGGTGTTGGCCGCGTCAACATAGACAAGGTGATGGCGACCATAGCTGGTGTGGCTGCGGGTGGAGCCGCGATCGATATCGTGGTAAGCCGTTTGACCGGCCGCTGGAAGAACGGGAATAAAGTGGAGGAGGTCAAGACGGAAGAGAAGGAGGGCTGACAATGGCACAGCGAATTGTCATTGACCCCATCACGCGGATCGAGGGCCACCTCAAGATAGAGGTCGAGGTGGAGAACGGGGTGGTCAAGGATGCCTGGTCCTCGGGCACCATGGCCCGCGGCTGGGAAGTGCTGCTGCGGGACCGAGACCCCAGGGACGCCACGTACATAACCGGTCGTGTCTGTGCAGTGTGCGAGGGAGTCCACACCATCGCTTCGTCTCAGGCTCTGGACCACGCCTACGATATTGAGATTCCGGAGGCAGGCAGACTGATGCGAAACCTCTTCTGCTCCGGCCTCTACATGCACGACCATTGCATACACCTGTATGTCCTCTCGGCGCTGGACTACCTGGACATCATGGCGATAGCCCAGTACAAGGGCAGCGACCCGGGTCTCCTGGCCGTTAAGAACAAGGTGGTGGGCCTGGTGGAGAGGAACGATACCGCCCCCTTCACGCCGCGCTACACACCGGACGAGTACAGCGTGAACGATCCGGAGACGGTGACCACTTTGGTATCGCACTACATCAAGTCGGTCGAAATGAAGGCCAAGTCCTCGAAGATGCTGAACATCATCTGCGGCATACAGCCCAATCCGGCCACCATCATGGTAGGCGGCTGTACCGCTACCCCTTCGGCGGAGCAGCTCGTCGAGTTCAGAGCCCTGTGGGAAGAGCAGGTCAAGTTCGTGAATGAGATCTACATTCCGGACGTGGCAGCCTTGGGAACGGGCCCCCTCCTCCCGCTGGCCACTATGGGTCTGGGCGCCGCCCACGGCAACTACCTGTGCTACCCCATGTTCCCCCAGGACGGTCCCGCCAGCCGCGACGACTACCCTCTGGGCGGGAGCAATCACCTGGTGAAAGGCGGTGCTATCGTCGGTGGCGCCACCAACCCGTCACAGACAGTTGACTACGACAAGATAACCGAGGCAGTCGAGTACTCGTGGTACGACTACCCCGCTGGTGCCACCGGCCTCCATCCCAGCGTCGGCGTTACCGACTTCAATCCAAGAAAGAGCGGCGCCTACTCGTTCATCAAGGCACCGCGCTACGACGGCATGCCAATGGAGGTCGGTCCTCAGGCCCGGGGCCTGGTCAATCAGTACCCCGGGCTGATGGAACTCGTCGATGCCGGCGTCAAGCCGGGAGCGGTCGCCCGCCACTTCTGCCGCGCGGTTGAGTCCAAGCTGGTGGGTGAGGCCGGTCTGGCGTGGATCGACCGACTGATTGAGATCGCCACCGCCGGGCCCGTGGTAGGTATGAAAGAGAAGCCCAACCCGGGCACGGCTCGGGGCATGGGAGTCTGGGATGCGCCGAGGGGAGCGCTGGGTCACTGGGTCGATATCAGAGACGGGCGCATCGCCAACTACCAGCTAGTGGTGCCCAGCACATGGAATGCGTCGCCCAGAGACGAGAACGCGGTCAGGGGGCCCTATGAGGAGTCCCTCATCGGCGCACCGGTACCAGACCCGGACAACCCGATAAACGTGGTCCGCATCATACGCTCCTTTGACCCGTGTCTGGCGTGCGCGGTACACCTGATTGACCCCGAAACGAACAACATCAAGGTCTACAGGGTAGTGTAGGGGGTATAGCAATGAAAGACTCACAAAGCAAGTCGACACGACATCCGCTCCTGTTTCGAGTGCTACACGAGTTGATCTTGACGTCCATCCTGGTCTTGATACTCACTGGCCTCTACATCCACCGCCCGTGGTTCGGTGATGGAGGCGGCTTCCTCATGTCAGCCATGCGGGGGGCGCATTTCTTCTTCGCCGCAGTCCTGATGATAGCGCTTGGGCTTCGCCTGGTGACTCTCTTTGTCGGACGCAACCGCGATTGGAGGTTCTTCATCCCAGGCCTGTCCGACCTGAAGATCCTTCCGGGAGCCATCAACTACTATGCCTACATCGGCAAGAAGCCCGAGACCAAGAAGAAGTACAATCCCCTGCAGATGATAAGCTACTCCTGGATGTTCCTCATGCTGATCTTCCAGATAATCACGGGCTTCGCTCTGCAGTACCCGGATGGCTGGCTCAGGTGGTTGAACTACGGGATCTTCGGTACTGAAGTCAACACCCGGGTCGCTCACAACGTGGTAGCGTGGCTGTGCATCCTGTTCCTCATCGTGCACGTATACCTCACCATACGCGAAAGCTACAGGGAGATGCGGGAAATGCACCTGCTGTCGGACATAGAAGAGACGGGGCAGGGGGCCGAGGAGTAGAGAAGACCATGACCGAGACTCGTGGCGATGGGACGACAATGGTGCTGGGGCTGGGGAACCTGCTTCTCGGTGATGAAGGCTTCGGTGTCCACGTGGTCCGCCGCCTGAGAGAGATGGAGTTGCCACCGAACGTCCGGGTCGAAGAGGGAGGCGTTGGCAGTTTCAACCTGCTGGGTCTCCTGGAGGGAGTGGAGCGGCTGATCGTAGTGGACGCAATGATGCTGACGTCACCACCGGGAGAACTCCACCTCCTCAGACCACAAGACGTGACAGAACCGGGAAAGCATATACTGTCGTTCCATCAGGTCGGGGTACTGGAACTGGTGCGCATGTGCAGCCTGCTGGGCCACGAGCCTGAAACCGTGTTTGTGGTCGCCCGGCCGCAGGAGATCGAGTGGAGCACTGAGCTGTCACCACCAATGCAATTCGCCGTAGGTCAGGCCACCGAATTCATACGGCGACTGTGCGAGGACATACCCATGAAAGGAACGGAGACGCTATGTACTTCTTGACCTTCATTGTTTTTCTGCCACTGCTATTCATCTCAGTGGCGATATTCGGCTACGGAGTGCTACAGCTCGCCAAGGACAGCCCCCGGGCACGCGACATCATTGCCGCCGGCTTCACCCTCGGGCTTCTCAGTCTGATTGTTGGTGCGCTGGTATTCGGGTTTTCCTGAAAAATGCACGGATTGGGCACATATATCTCTCAGAAAAAGGGTTGACAAGGAAAATCAGGGGGCCTATAATCTGGTCTTGGTATGCACAACGGCCGGGGCTTGCCCCGCCGCAGAGCGGGATGCGAGACCCCGGGTGGAGGCGATAAAGGAGCCGTTATTGCTGGGTGACTTCGGATACATCGGGATCTGCCTCATAGCCGCCTTCGCTTTCGCTGCCACCACCATTCTTCTCCCCGTCACCCTCAGACTACTTCGCCTCGTCCCCAAGAAGCCTAACCCCACCAAGTACACTACCTATGAGTGCGGTATGGAAACGGTGGGCAATACCTGGGTCCAGTTCAACTTCCGCTACTATTTCTTCGCCCTGCTGTTCGTGGTATTCGACATTCAGGTCGTTTTCCTGTACCCGTGGGCCGTGCACTTCGGCCAGCTCAGGGTCTTCGGCCTGGTTGAGATGCTCGCCTTCGTGCTCATCATCATCGTCGGCTTTGTCTATGCCTGGAAAAAAGGGGTCCTGCGGTGGAGATAGAGAAGGCCTATTCGCTCAGCGACTACGACAAGAGAGAGGCCGCGCAGATCGAGGCGCTCAAGGCGGCGGCAATAGAGCCTTACCCCGACCCGGTGGAGTGGCTTGAAGAGGAGATCAAGCGCAACGTTCTCCTCACGAGTACCGAGCATCTCATTGACCTGGGGAAGCGTTTCTCGGTGTGGCCCAACACCTTCTTCCCCGCATGTTGCGCCTTCGAGGTTATCTCCGCCGCCGCATCGCGCTTTGACTTCTCCCGTTTCGGCATGGAGGTCCTGCGCCCGTCGCCACGGCAGGCCGATTTGATGATTATCGCCGGCACGGTGACCTGGAAGCTGGCCCCGGCGATGAGGCGGGTCTACGATCAGATGGCCGAGCCCAAGTGGGTCATCGCCATGGGAGCATGTACCATCAGCGGCGGAGCCTTCCGCGGTTCGTACAGCGTGGTGCCGGGGATAAACCGCATAGTACCGGTGGATGTATACATTCCGGGGTGCCCACCGCGTCCCGAGGGTGTGATCAACGGGTTCATGACCTTGCATCGCAAGATCGCCAAAGACAAGCTTATTAAGAAAGACTAGGATGACCAAGACGCTTTCCGGTGCCGATGTGGCGCGACAGATTGGGGAACAACTCCCCGATGCAGTCACCGGTTCCGACGAAACCACCGTTTTCGTCCGCAGCGAAGCCATTCTGGACGCAGCGCGGTTCCTCAAAGAGTACCTCGATTTCGACTACCTGGTGAGCATTTCCGCTATTGATTTCGTCGACCATTTCGATGTGGTCTACCATCTGTGCTCCTTCAAGAACAACTACAGTGTCGTACTGAGGACGAGGTGCGACGACCGCGACAGCCCCAGTGTGCCGTCGGTAGTCAGCCTGTGGCAGGGAGCCGACCTGCAGGAGCGCGAGGTCTATGACCTCATGGGCATCTCCTTTGACGGACACCCCAACATGAAGCGCATCGTTCTGTGGGAGGGATACCAGGGGCATCCGCTGAGGAAGGACTTCATCCTGGACGTGCCGGGAGGCGGAAAGGCAACGTAGCAGGGACAAGATGACATTAGAGACACAGCCAGTAGTCCTTAACATGGGGCCGCAGCACCCCTCAACCCACGGGGTGTTCCGCATGAGGGTCACCTTCGATGGCGAGGTCATCGTGGATTTCGAGCCCGTCTTCGGCTACCTTCATCGGGGGATCGAGAAGCTAGCGGAGCACAAGACCTATCTCCAGAATATGCCCTACACCGACAGGCTGGACTACCTGGCTTCGATGTCCAACAACATGGCCTACGCCATGGCGGTGGAGAAGCTGGCCGGCATCGAGGTCCCCGAGCGAGCGGAGTACCTGCGGGTCATAATGGCCGAACTGATGAGGCTCTCCAGCCATCTCGTCGGCGTCGGCGCTCTTTTCAACGACATGGGCGCCTTCATGACTCCCTTCCTATATATGTATCGCGAGCGGGAGAAGATCCTGGACCTTTTCGACATGGTATGCGGTCAGCGCCTGACCTACAACTACATGCGCTTCGGCGGGGTAAGCCAGGATATCCCCGAGGAGTTCATGCCCACGCTGAGGAGATTCATCGACGATATGCCCCGGTACATAGATGAATACGACCGGCTTCTCGCCGAGAACGAGATAGTGCTGGCACGTTCCAAGGGGGTGGGCATCCTGCCGGCGGAGAAGGCCATCAACGCCTCGGTTAGCGGCCCGGTGCTGCGCGGCAGTGGCGTGAAGTGGGACATCCGCAAGAGCAACCCCTATTCCATTTACGACCGGTTTGACTTCGATATCCCCACAGGCACGGTGGGCGACGTCTATGACCGCTATCGGGTGAGAGTAGAGGAGATGAGGCAGAGCGTGCGCATCGTCAAGCAGGCTATGGAACAGATCCCCGAGGGGGAGGTGCGCACCAGAGTGCCGACTCCGCTCAAGCCACCGCCGGGAGAGGCCTACGTCTCCATCGAGGCTCCCAAGGGAGAGTTGGGCTTCTATCTGGTAAGCGACGGATCGGCGAAACCCTACCGCTTCAAGATACGCGCCCCAAGTTTCATAAACCTCACGGTGCTGCGGGATCTGGTTCTCGGATGGAAGCTCGCCGATGCCATAATCATCTTCGGCAGCATCGATATCTGTATGGGTGAGGTGGACCGCTAGTGAGCGTTCTTGAGCAGTTCCACAACTGGCTGGCGGCCTATATGCCTGACTGGGCGGCTTACCTTATTCCCGCGCTTGTCGGCATAGCCATACTCTTCATCTTCGTTCTCGTCGTGGTGATGTACCTCATCCTCATCGAGCGCAGAGTGCTCGGCCTGTTTCAGCTCCGACGAGGGCCGAATCGCGCCGGACCGCTGGGCATCCTTCAGCCGTTCGCCGATGCCGTCAAGATAATCCTCAAAGAGGACATCATCCCGGAGCGAGGGGACCGGCTGTTTCACTGGCTGGCCCCGCTGATGGTCTTCGTGCCGGCGCTCATGATCTTCGCCGTCATTCCCTGGGGCCACGGCGCCATCCTGGCCGACCTCAATATCGGCATTCTGTACATAGTTGCCATATCATCGCTGGGGGTCGTCGGCGTCTTCATGGCGGGTTGGAGCTCGAGCAACAAGTACTCCCTCTTCGGCGCCATGCGCGTCATATCCATGATGATCAGCTACGAGATCCCCCTCGTCCTTTCCATCGTCGGGGTGGTCATAGTCGCCGGGTCGCTTTCCATGGTGAGCATTGTGGAGGCGCAGGCGGTGCCTCTCATTTTGCTGCAGCCTCTGGCATTCATGATTTTCGTCGTCGCGGCCTCGGCAGAGATCGGCCGCAGCCCCTTCGACCTTCTGGAGGCTGACTCGGAGATCGTCGCCGGATTCCACACCGAGTACTCCGGTATGAAGTACGGCCTCTTCATGTTCGCCGAGTGGACCCATGCCTTCGCCGTTTCCTGCATCTTGACCACGCTCTTCCTCAGCGGGTGGAAGGGACCCGGGCTGCCGGCGGCGCTGTGGTTCTTGGGCAAGGTGATGGTGGTGTTCTTCGTCCTCGTATGGATACGCAGCACACTGCCCCGGCTCAGGATAGACCAGCTCATGGAGTTCGCGTGGAAGTTCCTCTTCCCACTGGCAGTGGCGAACATCTTCATCACCGGCATCGAGATGATTATCTGGCCCGCCTTCCCCTGGTGGCTCATGTTCATCAATATCCCCATTGCCGGCATACTCATCGTCCTCTGGTCAAGCGTATTCAAGGTGCACGGCGAGAAGGTGAGCTTGAAACATTTCGGCCGGGGCATCGCCAAGGGACTGGGCGTGACCATGAAGAACTTCCTCGGGGGTCCCATCACGGTGCAATACCCCGAGCAGCGGCTCATCGTCTCCAAGCGGAGCCGGGGCCAGCGATTCGTGCGGGACGAGAGAAAACGAGCCCCCTGCGTCCTGGCATGCCCGGCAAGCGTGGACGCACAGGGGTACGTCGCCCTGATTACGCAGGGACGGTTCGTTGAGGCGGTCGAGCTCATCAGGGAGACCAATCCCTTCCCCATCGTCTGCGGGCGGGTCTGCACCCACCCTTGTGAGAAGGCCTGCAACCGAGGCAGCATGGACGAGCCCGTGTCAATTCGTGACCTCAAGCGTTTCATCACTGACTATGAAATGAGCGTCGGACGGGGAGAGATAACCCCGTACCCCAGGACAAGAGACGAGAAGGTAGCCGTTATTGGGTCCGGCCCCGGTGGCCTGACCGCCGCGCGTGACCTGGCGAGGCTGGGCTATGGAGTCACCGTCTTCGAAGCGCTGTCGGTGGCCGGCGGCATGATGGCGGTGGGCATTCCGGAGTACCGCCTGCCCAAGGCGGTGCTGGAGAAGGAAATAGAGGGGATTCTGAAGCGCGGAGTAGAGCTCAAGCTGAACAGCCCCGTGGGCAAGAACGGACTGAGCCTGGAGTCGCTTCAGCAAGACGGCTACAGTGCAATCCTGCTGGCAATCGGCGCCCACGACAGCATGAAGCTGGACATCCCCGGCGAGGACCTCGACGGGGTGTACCACGGGGTCTTCTTCCTCAGGGACGTGAGCCTGGGCAAGCCGGTCAAGGTAGGGAACAAGGTAGCCATAGTCGGGGGCGGCAACGTAGCGATTGACGCTGCCCGAACGGCTCTCCGCCTCGGCGCCAAGGAGGTATTCATTGTCTACCGCCGGTCGAGGCAGGAGATGCCCGCCGACCCCGAGGAGATAGAGGACGCGGAAGCTGAAGATATCAACATCCAGTATCTGGCAGCGCCGGTGAAGGTGGTGGGTGAAGGGGGCAAGGTAAAGGGCCTGGAGTGCATTCGCATGGAGTTGGGCGAGCCCGACGCCAGCGGCAGAAGGCGGCCCGTGCCCGTTGAGGGGTCGGAGTTCGTTCTTGACGTCGACATGCTCATCCCGGCCATCGGTCAGGCCATCGACCTTGCGTGTCTTCCCGAGGGCCACGAGATAGCCGTCACCAGGAGGGGGACCTTCGACGTCGATCCCCGTTCCCCAAGCACCGCCATGCGCGGGGTCTTCGCCTGCGGCGACGCGGTAAGCGGGCCCCTCACGGTGGTCGAGGCCATCGGCGGCGGTGCCAAGGCCGCGGTTGCCATCGACCGATTTCTCCGCGGCGAAGAGGCACCGCCCGCGAAGGATGTGCTGCCGCTCCAGGAGGTGCTCTTCGAGACGCTCGACATCAGCGAGGTGGAGGGTGGAACGCGGCCGAAGATGGCCCATCTGCCGGTCAAGAAGAGGATCCACGGGTTCGACGAGGTAGCCCTCGGCCTCACCGAGGAGGCGGCCGTGGCTGAGGCGAACAGATGCCTCAACTGCGGTTTCTGCGCCTGGTGCCGCCAGTGTGAGAACGCGTGTCCCTACGGGGTCATATCGATAGTCCCGCAAGAGACGCCGGAAGGCAAGACCGGTGTCGAGAGATTTGACATCGACCTGGGAAGATGCATATTCTGCGGTCTGTGCGTTGAGGCATGCCCCGCGCACAGGCTTTTCCTGTCGAGAATCTACGAAGCTGCCACGTATCGCCGGGAGGACCTGATGCTTGACAAGGAAGCTCTGCTGCCATCTCCTGACGCGCAGCCGAGTGCCTATGCCCGGCCCGAGATTGAGCCAGCTTTGCCCAAGCAGTCCCTTCTTCTCGACCGCAACAGGAGTGTAGAGTAATGGGTATGCAGGTCGCCTTCTGGATTCTGGCGGTGGTGAGCGTCGGCGCGGCTCTGGCGGTGGTGCTGCTGCGCAACGTCTTTCGTGCCGCTCTGTTCCTGGTGCTCTGCTTCTTCACCGTGGCCGGGCTCTACGTCGCCATGGGTGCCGATTTCCTGGCGGGCGCTCAGGTACTCATCTATGTCGGGGCAATCGCGGTGCTGATCATCTTTGGCATCATGCTCACCCGAGACAGCCAGGAGGGCAGTCCTTCGGGAAGACTGCGGCTCCCCGCCGTGCTGATAGGTCTCCTTTTCCTGGTGACCATGATCTTCGTTGTGATTGGCACGGACTGGGGCGCTGTCGCTGAGGTCTCCTCCGAGCCGACCACCACAGCGATTGCCGAGGCGATATTCGGTGGAGACGGCGGCTTCGTGCTCGCCTTTGAAATAGCCGCGGCGCTTCTTCTGGCCGCGATTATCGGTGCTATCGTGCTGGTGAGGGATAAATAGAAGATGGCTATTGGCTTGGAGCACTGGCTGATCCTCTCGGCGGTCCTTTTCGCCATCGGGCTGTACGGCGTTCTGGCGAAGAGAAACGCGGTAGTCATCCTGATGAGCATCGAGATCATGCTCAGTGCAGTGAACATCACTATGGTAGCCTTCTCCCGGTACGGCCAGTACATCACCGGACAGATTTTCGTGATTTTCATAATGGTGGTCGCCGCCGCCGAGGTAGCAATCGGTCTGGCGCTCATCATTAGCATATATCGGAGGCGGAAGTCGGTGGATGCGGAAAAGTTCGACATGATGAAATGGTAGGAAGATGCCAGCTGAAGTATTTCTAGCAATCTTTCTCTTGCCCTTCTTCTCATTTGCCGTTATTGCATTTGTCATCAGGCCATTCTTGAATAGCCGTCCCCTGCTGAGCTGGTACATGGCGATCGCCGCCATCGGCACCTCCCTCGTCCTTTCCGTCTGGGCCTTCGTCGCCGTGAGCGGTGCGGAACACCACGTCCTGGAGATGCCCAACTACCAGTGGCTTACCATCGGCAACACCGTAATACACATTGGGGTGACGGTTGACGCGCTGACGGCGGCCATGCTTGTCGTGGTGACCACGGTCAGCCTGTTAGTGCAGATCTACTCCCGGGAATACATGAGGGGAGACGCAGGATTCTGCCGCTACTTCGCCTTCATGTCACTGTTCACCTGCTCGATGCTGGGGCTGGTGCTGGCCGACAACCTCCTGTTCATGTTCCTCTTCTGGGAGGGTGTGGGGCTGTGCTCCTACCTGCTCATCGGCTTCTGGTTCCACAAACCCGAGGCGGCCAAGGCGGCGATGAAGGCCTTCCTCGTCACCCGCCTCGGTGACTTCGGATTCATGGCAGCGGTAGTTCTGCTCTACGCCAAGACAGGCACCTTCGACATTGGAGAGCTTCAGCACCTGGCTGTAACCGGCGTCCTTGGCGGCTCGGTTCTTACCTGGGCTGCCATCGGCGTCTTCTCCGGCGCGGCGGGCAAGTCAGCCCAGTTCCCACTCCATACCTGGCTCCCCGATGCCATGGAGGGCCCGACACCGGTGAGCGCTCTCATCCATGCCGCGACCATGGTGGCCGCCGGCGTCTACCTGGTGGCGCGCCTCTTCCCGCTCTTCTCCAGTTCACTCACCGCGATCTATGTCGTGGCCATAATCGGAGGTTTCACCGCCATCTTCGCCGCGAGCATGGGCCTGGTGGCGAACGACATCAAGCGGGTGCTGGCCTACTCCACGATAAGCCAGCTTGGCTACATGATGCTGGGGTTGGGAGCGGTTGGGGTCGGCATGGCCACCGGCCATATCTCGGGAGAGCATGCCCTGGCCCTGGGCGCGGCGGTAGGCATCTTCCATCTGTTCACTCACGCCTTCTTCAAGGCGCTGTTGTTCCTCGGGGCGGGGAGTGTCAGCCACGCTAGCGGGACCTTCGACATGAGACTCATGGGAGGGCTGCGCAAGGCAATGCCGTGGACCTTCGCCATGTTCCTCATCGGGTCGCTCAGCCTCGCCGGCATCTGGCCGCTTGCCGGGTTCTGGAGCAAAGAGGCCATCCTGCATGAGTCCTTGCAGTATGTGCCGGTGTTGTTCGCTCTGGGCTTGATAACCGTATTCATGACGGCTTTCTACATGTTCCGCGCAATCTTTATGACCTTCGCCGGTGAGTATCGGGGCGGGGCTCCGGAGGCTCACGGTGATCACGGCCACCACGGTCCGCATGAGTCGCCCAAGATGATGCTCGTCCCCATGGGAGTGCTGACTATCCTCGCCATATGCGCTGGATGGCTGCCGGTGAACGAACTCCTGGGAGGAGAGCCTCACAGTTTCTTTGGCTCGCTTGCCAGTCCCCTGGCCTGGGCCTCGCTCGTCCTGGCGGGCGCCGGCATATTCGTGGCCTACGCCATCTACGGACGGAAGTGGCTGTCGGCCACCGCGATCGGGCGGAGGTTCGCACCCGTACACACCATGCTTCTGCGGAAATACTGGTTTGACGAGCTCTACGAGCAGCTGTTCCTGATGAGGTTCCTCATCAACGGGTTCTTCGGCGTCGTTCAGTGGTTCGACGAGCACATTGTGGATGGTGCCGTCAACGGCATCGGGGCGGTCACCGTGGCGACGGGAACCGTGGTACGAAAGCTGGAGTCAGGACAGCTACAGGCGTATGGGCTGGCCATATTCGTTGGCGTTCTGGTAATAATCGCCTTTGTATTCATATTCACGTAGGAACTAGGAGGAAAGGTTGAGTTTTCCCTATCTCTCGATAATCATCTTCCTCCCCGTCTTGGGGGCGATCATCATTGCCCTTCTTCCGGGAGCCAATGGGCGGCGGATAAAGTATACCGCTGCGGCTTTCACCGCAGTGTCCTTTGTCCTCTCCCTGGCCGTCTTCTTCATGTTCGACCGAGGGCTGGCCGGGCCGCAGTTCGTGGAACGCGCGTCGTGGATACCTTCACTCAATGTCCAGTACCTCATGGGCGTCGACGGCCTGAGCCTGCCACTGATGGTGCTGACCACCCTCCTCGGCCTTGTCGCGGTGTACGTCTCCTGGAACATCAACCTGAGAGTCAAAGAGTACTTCGCCTGGCTGCTCCTGCTGGAGACAGGCATTCTGGGAGTGTTCTGCTCCCTGGACCTCATTCTCTTCTTCATCTTCTGGGAGGTAGAGCTGATACCGATGTACATGCTC
>CAYTKL010000031.1:0-14066 GCA_964438305.1 uncultured Dehalococcoidales bacterium
GCACAGGGTTGTCCCTCGTTAACGGCACATACACTGCTGGCGCCGCCTTTGCCCTGCACCAGGCGTGGACTTGCCCAGCGTTCAGAAGTACGCTACAGTTGTTGACGGCGCCCTGCTCAAGGCTGCCCGAATACGGCTTGCAGGAGTCAGTGGTGTGGGGTGGCGCTTATGGCAACGATGCCCGCCAAAGGAGGCTGCGGACAGATGAAGACGGGGAGTTTGAGATACCACCATCTTGGCATTCCGACGGATGTCCCTCGAGAGGGGGAACGGTACCTCGAGGAGTTCAAGATGTACGTTGCAGGGTATGAGGCCAGCCCCTACGGGATCGAGTGGATGCGCTTTGAGCCCGACTGTCCCCTGCCCCAGCTCGTGAGGACCGTGCCCCACGTGGCCTTCGAGGTTGATGATCTCGCCAGTGCCATCGCTGGAAAAGAAGTCCTCATCGAGCCAAACAGCCCGTCCGAGGGCGTGCTGGTGGCCTTCATCGTCGACAACGGGGCCCCCGTCGAGTTGCTGCAGCTCGGCGGCACACGGAGAAAGCATCGGTGAGAGACGCGCTGAGAAGGTGTTGCGCGAGGTGAAGAGACCAGCCCTGGTGACCTGACCACGAGGCGGCTGTCTGTGGGCTGGGACTCAGCAACGAACCTTGCCGTGTGATGGGAAGACCCGGTTCGGGGATTCGGAAAACGGCAGTGTGCGATTGGCCCGGAGGCGGGCTCAACCTTCGGTTGCACCACCGTTCTCACCGGGTTTGGAACGCCTCTTGAATACCTGCCCCCGTACTCCCCCTATCCCCCAGACGTTCCTCCCGGACGACCTCAGTTCGAGCTCCTCACAGTACACCAGGCCGTGACACTTGGGGCACTGGCGGCAGGTGTTGGGCCCCATTTCCTCGGCGGGGCCTATATAGCGGAACTCGTTCACAGGCCCTTCGTATCCGCACGTCTCGCACTTGACCATAGCCACCGCTCATGCTCTGCCTGCTGCGTGATCGCCGCTTCCTCGCGGAGCGCCACTGCGCAGACTCGCTCAGTTACCTTTCTGCGCCGTCCCGGGGCTCACTTCTCGTCAAATCCCCGCGCTATGCGCAGGTAGGGGTCTCCAGACATGAATTCAGAGGTCCTCGTTCGTATTCGCTCGATGGGGGTGAACTCGGGGCACTCGCCGGCATCCATGTAGATGTCTGTCATCTTGGGCAATCCCTCTTCATCGAGGAAGGCCTTGCACAGCCCGGTGTTGCGTGCGCCGGAGACCATGATATTGCTGCAGTCACCGCACATAGGCATTGGTCATCCACTCCTTTCGCCTGCGCCAGGCTCACTTCTCGTCGAATCCTCTCGCCAGTCGCAGGTTAGGGTCTGTCGACATGAACTCAGAGGTTCTCGTCCTTACCCGGTCGAGGGGGGTGAACTTGGGGCACTCGCTCGCATCCATGTAAATGTCTGTCGGTGTGGGCAATCCGTCCTCGTCCAGAGTGGCCCGGCAAAGCCCCGTATTCGCCGCATAATAAGGCTGGAAATGCCTGCAATCACCACACTGGGCCATTATACCCGCCTCCTTCCCTGCAAAGCTCTATGTTCGCCGTAGCATGACGGCAACGGACATCCTGCGGCCGCGGGGGCTCATCCTCCAGGAACAAGCCCTCACTTCCCCAGGCCTACTTCTCCTCGAAGCCTCTCGCTATCCGCAGGTAGGGGTCCCCCATGAACTCCGAGGTCCTCGTCCTTATCCTGTCCAGAGCGGTGAACTTGGGGCACTCACTTGCATCGGCGTAGAGGTCCGCCGGCGTGGGCAATCCATCCTCGTCGAGCATGCCAAAGCAAAGGCCGGTATTGGCCGCCGGATTCGCCCCCGCGGGCTGGAAGTTCCTGCAATCACCACATTGGGGCATTCCTGCTACCTCCTTCCCCGCTTGCCGAGGCCTATTTCTCCTCGAAGCCTCTGGCTATGCGCAGGTGGGGATCCCCCATGAACTCGGAGGTTCTCGTCCTCACTCTGTCCATCGCGGTGAACTTGGGGCAATCGCTGGCATCGGCGTACAGGTCTGCCGGTGTGGGCAATCCGTCCTCGTCGAGGAAGGCAAGGCAAAGCCCGGTGTTGGCCGCCGGATTCGCCGGCTCGGGACTGAAGCTCTGGCAGTCACCACATTTGGGCATTTCTCCCACCCCCTTTCAGCGACGGCTGGCGTTCCCCCCGGAGAATCGGAGACACGTCCTCAGGCCAGCCGTTCGCCAGCAATCGGCAAGGTCAGAGCATAGACCTCCGTTACCTTGATAACGGCCACATGTTGCACCCTGCAATCGATGCCCATCGTCTCCATCATCGGGTTGACCGATGAGGAGAACTCGTCGAAGAGGTCACCTGAATCCTGCATATCCTGGAGGGTGCCCTTTACCTGGAAACCCTCCAACCTGGGCTTCCATATGGCAATGGCTACCTTCTTGCGCCCGTCCTTGAGGTTCCCCGTGGTCCTGCCATCGAAACAGCATGCATAGGCCAGCTTCTCGTCTCCAATCACCTTGATGGAGCCGACAGGCACCAGGTTCAGGCTTCCATCCTGGTTCACCGTCGTCAGCATGCATTTCGTATCACCGCTCTCCAGAGCCTCGACTACCTCTTCCGGGAGTTTCGCCATTTCAATCTCCCCTTTCCAGGGTCCAACTACACGAGCCTTGTGCCCGGATTGCTCAGAGAGGCGCTGTAGACCTCTTCAACCACACCGTAGACGATGCCTCGGGGTTGAAGCCTCGACCTTTCAAAGACCTTCTCGGCAATGAGGTTGGTGACGTCGCCTCTTTCCTCGAAGTGGCCGAAGGTCGCCTTCACCTGATAGGCCTTGCGGTCCGGTGTGAGAACGGCTACCGTGAACTTCCTGGTCTGGTCCAGGTTCTCCCTGGTCTTGCCCAATCTCAAATCGGCAAAAATGACCGTCTTCGGGTCCAACGGGAAAACGGTGGCTACTATCGCCGCATTCGGTACCCCGGCTGAGTTGACTGTGGCCACCACCTTCAGCGCGTTGGGGTCAGACAGGGCGGCCACTACTTCCGCTGGCATCTCTGCCACGACAGACTCCTTTCATACGCAGGCTGGGTTTCTTGGCAACCCAGACCTCCGTCACCTGTTCATATCGGCGCCGGGAACCTTGCCCTGGAGTTCCTCTGCCGCCGCGTCCTGAGCCGCGTGGTCGACCATCACCCATCCAAAGCACTTGGGGCACTCCCTATTGCCCGTCGGCTCGTCCAGCCTTGCGTTGTAGAGGTACCTGAAAGACTCCACGGGACCTTCGTACCCACAATGAATGCATTTCACTGTCGATTCCCCCTTCCTTGCTTCTTCTGGAATGCACGGCGTCCCAGAAGCATTCTCTCCCGCATGCACCGCTTCCGCCGGTGACCCGTCACCTCTTCTTGTGAAGAAGACTGTCGCCAGACGGCCACGCTTGTCCCTTCGTCCCCACCAGTGATGCCGGATACTCCGAAGAGCATCCGCCGCCCCCACCGCGTTGTGGCACGTCCCACCTCTCCCGCTCAACTCGAAGCAGCGACACGCCTCCAGGACTCGACTCAACCACGAGAAAGGGACTTCACCCAAACGACTGAACGTTGCGTGCTATGATGGCATCCTGGGTCTTCTTGCTCATCTCAACGAAATGGGCGCTGTACCCTGCAATCCGCACCAGCAATTCGCTGTATTTCTCCGGCTCCTTCTGGGCGGCATAGAGCGTCTCGTTGTCAACCATGTTGAACTGTACATGGTCGATCCCCAGGTCATGCCAGGTCCTCATGTACTCCGTCCACAGCTTGTAGCCTTTCTCACCCTGAAGCTGAGTGGGAGACAACCTTTGATTGAGCAGCGTCGCCCTTACCGTACCCACGTGGTCCAGCTTGCCCACCGACTTCAGAACCGCCGTAGGGCCCTTCTTATCGAGACCCGGACCGGGAGAGCAGCCGCCATCGTAGAGCGGGTCGCCCATCCTTCTCCCGTTGGGCAGCGCCGGAGTATTGGCTACCAGCACGAATGTTGCCACACTCTCCGGCAGGGTGGGCCAGGGCTGGCCGTTGATGTCGCGCACCGACCAGGACATCTTCGCCAGGTCCTCGTAGACCTTCACGTATATCTGGTCGACGTAGTCATCATCGTTGCCCCACTTGGGCGCCCGTACGAAGTCCATCCGCATGCTCTCGTAGCCCTCCCAGTTGGCCAGCAGCGCCTCCTTCAACTGGTCCATGGTGTACTTCTTGTCTTCATAGATCAGCTTCTTGATGGCTGCCATGCAGTCCCCCGTCTCAGAGAAGGAGAAGAGGGTATACCACAGGCTGCTCCTCTCCTTGGAGAGGGCGCTGTTCTCGCCCGTCTCCACGCAGCGTTCGTAGAGAGCAGAGGTCATTGGCTTGGGATAGTACAGGGCCTCCACCTGCCTGTTTCTGTGCTCGAGGCTGGTGGCCCATTCAAAGGTGTCTTTGGTGTGCTTGTACCAGGCATCGTAGTACTCCTCGAAGGTCTCGAACTTCGAGGAATCGCCGGTCTTTATGCTCACCTGCAGCCCGCTTTGCGTGCTCTGCCCGTCGAATATGGCCAGGTTGATCGCCTGTGACGCCCCGTAAACCGAGGCATTGGGGTATCTTATGGGCGGTGCGGCCCACTTGGTATCGGGAGCAGGCGCCATGCAGGCCTGGTGTACCCAGCGCCTGGCCTCCTCCAGCGGGTGGCCAAACCAGTGCATCAGGTTGGGGATGAGCACATCGTCATTCCTTATGGAAGGATACCCCAACCCGTGCCGGATGCATTCGAATACCCGCCGCAGGGTCTGCGGACGGGTCTTGGTGCTGTAACGGAAGCCAAACGTGGGGTCGCTCACCCGGGTTATGAGGGCCGATTCCAGATAGCAGTCGGTAAGGTCATTGCAGGCATCGTTCCCTTCCTCATCCAGCCCACCCAGGGTCCACACGTAGGGGCCGGGACTGCCCTGCAACGCTTCTCGACCTCCCCGGGCCCACGACTTCCCGATCGTATAGGCCGCGATCATCCACTCTCCACACAGCTCCACTACCTCGTCCCGCGTCAGAATCTTCTCTTCCATGACGTCTTTCACGTAGAAAGGCCAGTGCCAGTAGTCCTGACGCCATGGCCAGGCGGCATTGTGCCACTCTAGCCGGTACGCTATCTGCACGAAGTGGTCGAATTGCATGGCCTCCCACAGATGCTCAGGGCGCCGCGCCGGCACCTTGTCGCAGATCTCGCTCATCGCGAAGAGTTCCTGTCTCCTCTTGGGGTCGGTCTCGAAGTTCTCTGCAAGTATCTTGGCCAGCCGGCTGAAGCGCCTGGCATACCTGACCGTTGCCTCCAGACAGATCTTCATCGCATTCCAGGTGTCCATCTTCGGTATGTTCGCGACCTGCTCCTCGGCGGTAGGGGCCTCGACCATGTTCTTCTGTGCGGCTGCCAGGTTCTCGTCGATGGTGTTGACTATCGAGTCAAACCCCTGGTACATCCAGTCGGGCTGAGGAGTGACATAGTCGAAGGCAAGCATGTCTCTCCCGGTGCCGCCGGGCCGGCCCATGAGCTTCTGCGTTCTCTCCTTGCGGCTCTGGTACTGCTCCACAGCATCCTGGTAGGTCCTTCCCTTCCAGAATGCGGCCATCTCTTTGACCTCGTCCAGGTCTTCCTCACGGACTACACCCGTGCGGTCGTTCACCAGGTCTTCGTTGATTATGTAAGAGGCTGTGGGAATCCAGGTGATAAGATGCGGGGCAGAACCCGGGTATCCCACGATCCGAGAATGGTCGGTAATGAAGATGGGCATATTGTCCAGCACTGCGGCCAGGGCCCTGGCCCTGGTGATTACGAAGGGCTCCGCCGCAGGGGCTTCCTTGAATACCTTGGTGTGCCACCGGATGTTCTCCAGGTCCAGCTCAACGCCGGGCAGCCAGGTCGATCCCTTGGTAGCTTTGGACCAGACCGCCTTCCTCAAGTAGTTGAGCCTCGGTGACCTCTTCTTCTCCGCCCACCACCAGTACTCTCGGGCATCCCACAGTTCCTTCTCGTCCTTCTCGATGGTCCATCCAGTCTGCGTCATCTTGATACCCTCCTTTTTCGAGAGTCACGTTTCTCGAAGCGCTTTCAAACCCGCCTTCCGTACTTTGACCACCTCCCTCCGTTCGTCAAAACCCCCGCGGTCCCGGCTCTTCGTTGCGGAACGCGGAGCACTTGGAAGTCGCCCGTCCAGGGTCAGCCAATCCACTTCGACCTGTCGGTCAGTTGCGAGAATCCCCTCGACGAAGTCTGGGAGCCCGGATTGGGGCTCCGCTGCACCATTCACCCGGGGGGAGAGACGCCGGTCATCCCCCTGGTGAATGTGTGACCCACTGGTGTTGGGGTCTGGCCTCGGAGACCAGACCACTGCTTCAGTGTGCTCTCAACTGTTTTTGCTCATGAGAGCACCGAGTGCGATTCATCTTATACCGTGGGTGGGGGGGTGTCAATATGCCTGATTACCTCATAATAGAAATGAATATTACCCAACAGGTTATGGTTGCGTCACCCGGCCTGAGCCAGCGGCGAGGGGGTGGCGGCCGAGGCGGGGGGCTTGATTCATTGGCATGGGGAGCATATCATGGAGCCGAGGCTTTCCGTACGGCGTAGCCTTCGAAAACGTGAGGGCCAAGGTGGAGGCAGAATATGGCTGGAAAGAGCAACCTGAAGCAGATTAGGCTGGCGCTCTCTGCCGGCCGCCTCAGCGTTGTCGACCCAACCACCGGGTATCACCACTCCTTTTGCGCCCGTTGCCCTGCGGACGGACACGATTCCTCAGTCTATCGGACTGATAGGTCAGGGCAAGCCATTACGCGCGTCGTTTTCCGGTGCCCCGTCTGCGGCCGCCAGTTCGACGCTGGGCCAAAGGCTATCTCTCTTCGCTGAGGCCTGGCTGGGCTTGAGTCAGGACGGGACCTTGGGACACGGGGTCGTCGAGATGGGGGCGGGACGGGCGCGGGAGCCGACAAGCCGAAGCAGGCAAGGTGTGCCATTCCAGGTTGCCGTGGTGCATCGCTGCGGTGCCTGCGGGTGATGCTGAGGAGACGGAATGAGGCCACTCAAGGCCGGGTGGAGAGCCTGGCTGGCGGCGAGAGTAGCGGGGACTGAGTACGGTGCGCCTGGCCAGGCGTACGAATACATGACCCAGGGAGAACAGAAACAATGAGCGGGAGTCAGAGCATGTCAGAGACCGTGAAGCTTACCGAGGAGCAGGAGAAGGAAGGATACTGGGTGGAGCAAAGCGGGGAATATGTGCTGGTGTGGCACCGTAACAACCAGATAGCTCTCCTTCTATCGACAGCGGACATCGGGCAGAAAGTACAGAACACGATCGAGAGGAAGAGAAAAGAGCTCAAGGAAGTTGAGGAGAAGACTGGCTGGAAGCCTGACTGATTGGGGCGGCGGAGCGCGCGTCGGCGTGGCGTTGCCGCTCTGGATCCCCTCCGCGGCTTGAGAATTCGAGGCTTCCTTGGCGGCGGCGCTTCCGCAACGGTAGTAGCACGAGCCCATTGACAATCGAGGAAAGTGCTCATATACTACTTGCCGGAGACCCCGACTGCGCGCCACTCGTAGGCAGTTGCTGGTGCAGATCGTTCCCTCACCACAGGGACCTTGCTAGTGGGGCGATATCCCCACCACCATAACGCATCAGGTGTGCTTGCTGACGCAATACATGGCGACCCACCCACCCCCATTCTTCCCAATTCGGTTCGGCTTCGGATAGACCCCAGGTGTGGAGCGCGGCAAGGGCAACAGACAAGGTACGGAAGGTCAGCAGGCAACAGCGCAGGTGTGTTGACACCTATCGAGAAAGCACGTTAACTGCTGGGTCGCAGGGCCTCGAGGTGGATGGTGAGAATGCCCCGGTTTTCATCAGCTACTGCGGGAGAAGGTGACTGAGACATTGGAGTGCTGGTGGGGTGGGGTTGCCCCCGCTGGAGGGGCCGGGAAGCCCCCGCTACCCTGCCCCGCCAGCCTTTTGTTAATCCCCGATGCGGAGTTGGCAAGAGTCGTCTGTGGTCGGGCGAGCAGGTTTGATGGTGGAACCTATTGAGCCTCGCCCCTTACGGCGGCTCTCTGTCGCTCTCGGTACTTCGCCAGTCCAACAAGCAAAGCCGCAAGAAGCGTTACAGTCACTGCCGCCTTCCACCAGCCTCTTCCGTCCATTGTCGTTGCCGCCCTATCCGCCACCGGGAATCATGGATGCTGCGTAGCGTCGTATCACCACTCATGGAGCATGTGAACAAGGACGCTATTTGGCATGCTGTGTTGTAGTATATCACAAAAGATGATGGTTGTCAATACCGCATAATTGATGGGCTAGATAATGGTAGATAGATAGAAATACCAATGACAACTGGTATATGCTAGTATATGATTGTAGTGTTTAGTGAATCGGCTCTGTATGCGGTGTGGACGCAGGCCGGATGAAAGGCAGACAACACGTGGAAGGTCGGCATTCCAAGGAGAACGCTGAGTCCCGGCGACGGACTGCTCAGTCGCGAGCGTCCAGGGTCCGGCGCGGAAAGGGAGCGGGGGCATCGACGGCCCGGGGTGCTCTTCGGTCAAACGCAGCCGCCGTCGTCCTGGCTGACCTGCAAGGCAACCTGCTCTACGTTTCTCCTTCCTTCGTCGAATTGTGGGGCTATGATGGAGAGAGCGAGGCGTTGGGGAAGCCTGTGGTGGAGCTGTGGCAGAGGCGCGGGGAAGCTGAGGCGATGGCTAAGGGGCTATCCGAGACAGGGCATTGGGGTGGTGTGCTGCTCGCTACAGGCAAAGACGGCTCGGCCTTTGAGGTCGAGGTTTCGGCTGCAGTGGTCGTCGACCGCGGCGGGAAACCGCTTTGCACCGTGGCGTTCTTCGTTGCGGCCTCCGGCGGCGAGCGCGTCGTCGACGCGATGGAGCTGTCTGACCACAGGTACAAGATTGCCATCGAGGAGGCACGAGATGGCATCCTCCTCATGGACCCGGATGGCGTGATACTGGACGCCAACAGGACATTCGTGGCCGCTGTGGGATACGACTCCAAAGAGGAAGTCATTGGCATGAGCATTTTCGACATTGTGGCCATAGAGACACCGGATGAACTGCGTGACAGCGTGATACAGAGCTTGGGCAAGCAGGGGTATATCGCCAATGTGGAGCTGGTGGCACGGTCAAGGGACGGGAGGGAGATCCCGGTGGAGGTCAACATCTCGCAGCTACCTGATGAGGAGGGCCGGCAGGCGGGCGCGGTCGTTGTCATCCGGGACATCACCGAGCGAAAACGAGCGGAGGACGAGGTCCTGCGTCACAGCAAGCGCGTCGAAGCGCTGTATGCCATCAGCCTGGTGGTCAGCCAGACTCTTGACCTTGACGACATGCTCCACGGGGTATTGAAGAAGGTGCTTGAGGTCACCGAGCTGGAGGGTGGCTACATACATTTCTTTGCCCGCGAGAAGGGGGGGCTGGTCCTCAAGGCGCATCGCGGAGTATCTGAGCAGTACGTTGCAGCGGTAAGAAGGATTGAGGTGGAAGAGGAAGCTGTGCAGCGCTGGCTTGAGCCGGGGTCTGGATTGCGCGACGTCTTGCCCCAACCGGCCTCGAAAGTGATAGCCGGGGCAGCCCAGAGGGAGGGCGTGAAGTCCTTTGTCGAAGTGCCGCTGCGGTCCAAGTCGGGGCTGCAGGGAGCGATGACCGTTGTCGGCCACGCACCGCGGTGCTTCTCGCTGGAGGAACTGGATCTGCTGAGGGCCATCGCCGGTGAGATCGCCGTTGGCATTGAGAACGCCAGGCTGCTGGAGCAGACCAGGGAGCTATCGATCACCGATGAGTTGACGAAGCTGTATAACCGCCGCCATTTCTACGAGGTTCTCCAGTTGGAGATTGACCGTACGCAGCGCTACGGGCGCCCCTTCACTCTGGCCATGCTCGACCTCGACGGGTTCAAGGAGTACAACGACAGGTTCGGGCACAGCAATGGCGATGGTGTGCTCAAGTCCCTTGCCGTGACCCTGAGGTCGTCGCTGCGCAAGAGCGACATAGCTTTTCGCTACGGCGGTGATGAGTTCATCATCGTCCTGCCTGCAACAGATGCAGCCAGGGCGAGGAGGATCGTCGACCGAATCAGGTCGGAATGGCTGCAGGCGCCCAAGGCGGAGAGTGCCATCCTGGAGAGTCCGCTCGGGTTCAGTGCGGGCATTGCCCAGTTTCCTGACGACGCGGAGACGGGCGATGGCCTGATACTGCTGGCCGACGCTGCCCTGTATCGCTCCAAGAGAGGCGGAGGATACAAGTGCACACTGGTCTCGGACCTGGGGGTGCTCCCCATGGACTTCTCGGAAGGGGCGACGCTGGAACAGGTCTACGCTCTGGCTGCGGCGGTAGATGGGAAGGACCAGTTCACCTATGGCCACTCAAAAAGGGTGGCTGATATGGCGGAGTTGATAGGAAGACGAATAGGCTTGGAGGCGAAGGAACTGTCGCAGGTGCGCTCGGCCGCTCTGTTGCACGATATCGGAAAGGTGGGTGTTCCCGATGCCGTCATCATCAAGCCCGACCGGCTGGGCGGCGACGAGTGGCGGCTGATGCAGGGACACGCATCGGAGGGGGCAAGGATTGTCGGGTATGTGGAGGAACTGGCGCCACTGGTACCGATGATTCTGCATCACCACGAGCGATATGACGGCACCGGGTACCCCGACGGGCTGGCTGGCGAGGATATACCCCTCGGGGCGAGGATCATAAGCATAGTCGACGCCTATGACACCATGACCACGCCGCGTCCATACCGGGATGTCCTCTCGCCGCAAGAGGCTTCGAAGGAGTTGAGGTCCTCAGCCGGCACGCAGTTCGACCCGGAGCTTGTTGGGGTCTTCTGCCGCGCCATTGACAAGAGCGGCTAGCGGCACTGAACGTTCGCCGTCGACTGGAGCCGTCCGGGCAACCTTCCCTCTCTGTGCGTTAAACTCGGAATACCGGTTCTGTCCCGTTGATTGATGAGGAGGGCGCTGACTGTGGATTGGCCCTCTACGCTGGAGGGAAGGGTGAAGGTGGTGCGTGGTTGAACATTGCCGCGCGCGGTCTGGGCGGCATCTGGTGTCGACACGGCGGTGAACAGCGGTCTAAGCGCCCCGCCCGTCGTGCGAGCGGGTCTTCCGTGGTACGAGGAAGTGCAAGGTCTCAGGGGCGCCGCTGAGGTCTTCGGAAGCGGTCTCGGCGGATTCCCGGTTGGTCACTGCGCGTTCCCTGGGGTCGTTCGGAGTGCGGCTGCGGCTCCTGCTGCGGCTCCTGCTCCTGCTCCTGCTCCTCCTCCTCCTCCTCCTCTTGCTCCTGCGGCGGGTTGAGAGCCTCGTCAATGCTATCCTGAGTGGCGTACCCCAGCTCGATGAGCGCTTGCGCCAGAGGGACCTGGCGACGTCTCTTGGCACAGTCCGAGCAGTATCCCAGGGCGTCCTCCAGTTGCTCTGAGGTGCAGAGCCCCAGGGCCTGTGCCGCTTCCCCCGCCGCTGCCACCTGGTCGGCGTCGGTCAAGGCTTGCGCCATTCTGGATATATCCGGCGGCTCGGACGCGCCCTGCGTCTCGGCCGGCGCTCTCATGATTGAATCGATTTCCTCACGCGTCGCGTAGCCAAGCTCAACGAGGGCTTCTCCCAGTGAGAGATAGCGCCGTATCTTGCTGCAGGCGGCGCAATGCTGCATAGCATCCCGCACCTGCTCTGTCGTGAAGATGCCCGATTGCTCGGCTTGCTCCGGCGTCAGGATGTCCCACTCCTCAACCTGCGCTGGTGCTTCGGCTGGCTCTTCGAGTTCGGCCTGGGTCTCGACCGGCTCGACTACCTCGGCGGGTTCGCTCGGCTCGGTCGGCTCGGCGGTCTCGGCAACCTGTCCGCCGGCGGCGGCGCGGTCCTTGGCCTGCATTTGCAGGACCTCTTCAATCCTGTCCTGCGAGGTGTAGCCCAGCTCGACCAGCGCCTGTCCGATGGAGAGATAAGTGTTCCTCTTGTTGCACGCAGCGCAGTACTCGAGCGCGGTACTGACCTGGTCCGCGGTGCAGATGCCCAGTTCCTCCATGTACTCGCCGAAAAGCCTTGGCTTCTGCTTCTTCTCTTCCATTGCCTCGTGTGGAGCTGCTGCTATCCCGCTGTGCCGTCTCCGTAATCCTCCCTGTATGGACTCCCTTAGCTATGGAGCCTTCCTCAGACCAGGCTCTTCAACTTCTTCTTCACATCGCCGAGCAGTATCAGCAGTTCTTCAGGGCTGTTGGAGTGCGCCAGGGCCGTCTCTCTGGTGATCACGCCCGCTGACAGGAGCTTGTAGAGTGCCTGCTCCATGGTATGCATCTGGTATTGCGCGCCGGTGTGAATGTATGTCGGTATCTGGTAGACCTTGTTCTCCCGGATCAGATTGCGGATCGAGTCAGTGCCGATCATGATCTCGAAAGACGCTACTCTTCCCGACCCATTTGCCTTGGGCACCAATGTCTGGGCCAGAACGGCCTCGAGCACCACCGCGACTTGCATGCGCACCTGGTCCTGCTGGCCCTGGGGGAAGGCGTCGATTATGCGGTCCACTGTCTGGGCGGCTGTGTTGGTGTGGAGGGTGGTGAGCACCAGGTGACCGGTTTCGGCGGCGGTGATAGCAGTGGCGATGGTATCCAGGTCCCTCATCTCGCCAACCAGGATCACGTCCGGGTCCTGGCGGAGGCAATGCTTGAGTGCATTGGAGAAGGCCCTGGTATCCCCGCCCAGCTCGCGCTGCGAGATAAGGCACTTGTCGTTGCGATGAAGGAACTCGATGGGGTCTTCAATACATATCACGTTGCGGCTGGCGCGCTGGTTCAGATGGCCGATCATCGCCGCAAGGGTAGTCGACTTGCCGCTTCCGGTCGGGCCGGTGACTACGATAAGGCCCTTCCTTCTGAGCGCCAGCGCCTTGCACACCGGAGGTAGTCCCAGCTCGTCGATAGTCGGAATGGTATAGGCGACATGGCGGAAGGCGAGGCTCAGCGTCCCTCGCTGTTGTGAAACGTTCACCCGGAAGCGGGCGAGGCCAGGCACGCTGTACGCCAGGTCGAGCTCCAGCTCCTGATGGAACTTCTCCCTGTCGATTTCGTCGGTAATATGCTCAAACACCTCCCGGACGTCGTCCGCACCACAGCCAGGGTATTTGGTCAACGGGACGAGTTCGCCGTTGATGCGAAGCATCGGGGGGCTGGGAACCCTTAGATGAAGGTCCGAAGCCTTCTTGGCTACTACTTCGTGAAGCAGTTCATCGATATCCATGACGCGTGTTCCACCTCAATTGTATCGAACGAGGCTAGAGAAGCCTGCCTGTGGCATTCGCCAATGCACCATGCAGGCTCTCCTGCACTCGTGTTCATCCGCAGTCACCGTTCTATATAGGTTGCCGGGGCAACGCCCCTGCTGGCCGTGCCCCTGTCAAATTCGTCGCCTCCGCATTGCTGCGCAATGTCAGAGGCGCGAGATCAATCACTGCGAGTCCGCGTCGGCTTACGTGGCACGAGCCAGGCCGGCGCGGCTTGCTGCTACTTGCGGTCCTCTTCGTTTTGAGAGGCGATCAGTACGTCCTCCCTCTCGGCGAGCCACTGTTCGATGGTCTCCTTCCGAAACAGCCACTTCCTCCCCACCTTCAAAGCGGGGATTTGTCCCTCTCTGGCCATGCGGTAAATAAGAGACCGGGAGACCCTCAGGTACTTGGCGACCTCTCCCGTGTTCATCAGTCTGGGTCTTCGTTCGATCAAATCCTGACTCAAGTTTGCTCCTCCCGATTCTTATTCGTTACGACGCGCCGCGATGAGGTGATGATAACAGCTTTCACCCAAGGCAACGCGTACGTATACGTATTTTAGCATGACCTATTATAATACAAATGAACGTTGTTGTCAATACTGCACAGTAGATAACTTTAACAATCGATTTAGCGCTTCACAGAGTACGAAGTCGCTCCGCTGTCCGGGCTGCTGGCCGTGGCGCACTGCCAGTGACATGAGAACACAGCCGCGGCTCTTCCAGAGGCGTTGCTGTGGGGTG
>CAYTKL010000032.1:0-14001 GCA_964438305.1 uncultured Dehalococcoidales bacterium
TCGTCGTAGACCCCGATGACGGCGCACTCGAGGACCTTGGGATGCCGGTACAGGACCTCCTCTATCTCGGCGGGGTAGATGTTCTCGGCGCCGCTGATGATGGTGTCTCGCTTGCGGTCCACGATGTACATGAAGCCTTCTTCATCCCGCCTCACCAGGTCGCCGGAGTGAAACCAGCCGCCGGTCATCGCCGCCGCAGTGGCCTCGGGGTCCTTGTAGTACTCCTTCATCACCGTCGGCCCTCGATAGATGGCCTCACCGACGGTGCCCAGCGGCACATCATTGTCTTCCTCGTCAACAACCCTTATCTCGATGAAAGGGAGGGCCCGGCCCACCGACACCTCGTGACCCTCGGCCTCGCTCGGCTTGAGTCCCGACACCACAGGGCTCATCTCGGTCTGTCCGAACAGGTCGTAGACCTTGACGCCGGGAAAGTGCTGCATGATGCGTCGCCGCGTCTCCGTGGGCAGGATAGCCGCCCCGGATATCCACATTTCCAGGGAGCTGGCATCGTACCTGTCCAGGTCGGGCAGCATGAGGATGAAGTTGGCCATGGCGGGGACGAGGATTATCACCTTGACCTTCTCCTTCTCAATGGTCTCCATGATGTAGGCGGGGTTGAAGACCTCGACGGGCAGAACAACGGTGGCGCCGAGAAAGAGCGCCACCTGGCAAAAGCCGAAGGCGGCGAGGTGGAATACCGGCGGAGCGGCGAAGGCCACGCCGGTGGAGAGGTCGGAAATACCCGGCTCGGAAAGAACGAAGGCGGCGGCCAGCATCCACATCACCATCTCGTTCTTGTGGGTGAGGACGGCGCCCTTGGGCCTACCGGTGGTTCCGGCGGTGTACATGATGAACACCGGGTCGTCTTCCTCCACCAGGACGAGCGGCTCATCGTCGGGATAGCCCTCTATCCAGGTCTCGTAGTGAAGCATGCCTTCCAGCGGTGCGGCGCTGATGGAGATGTAGTTGTTTACATAAGTGAGGTCCTGCCGCACGTCGGCAACCATGGGCACAAGCGCCTCTCCGGCGATGAAGGCCTGCGCCTCGCAGTGGTTCACGATGTAGGTCAGTTCCTCGGGGTGGAGGCGGAAGTTGAGGGGCACGGCAACCGCTCCGATCTTGGCCAGGGCGAAATAGGTCTCCATGAACTGGTTGCAGTTGAAGGCCAGTATAGCGACCTTGGAACCCTTGGCGATGCCCAGGGCCATCAGTGCGTGGGCCAGTTGGTTGACGCGGGCGTTGAACTGCCTGTAGGTCAGGCGGGTCTCGCCGAATACCATGGCCTCTCTGTCGGGGAACTTGCGGGCGTTGCGGACGAGCATCTCTCCGAGAAGGAGCCTGCGACCCAGAGCCGCCTCTATCGACTGTTTGTCCTCCATGGCCACACTCCATAGGGAGTCTCAAGGGCGGAACGCCGGTTGGCGCTACCATTGACCAGCCTGCTCCGGGGGGTGCCTGCTGCACTCCCGAACGAGGCAAGGTACTGCTTCAACTGGCGATGGCCGGCTGCAGCCTTCGGGTCACCTACGGCCACAGGACAGCAGCGACATCGGACAGCCCCAGCTCCTGCAGCTTGCTGCGGCTGGGCTTGCCGCTCTCGGGGTCCCAGTCCATGGCCACCATGTAGTCGCGGACAACGGTTTCGATTTCCACGCTCCTGCCGGCGGTGGGCCCCTTGTCGAGAGGGGGACGCCCTACCACCCTGTTGGGCATCCTGATGTCGGCGGGCTTCAGTCCCTCGCGGACGTTGAAGGCCTGGCGCATGGCGGCGATGCGTTCGCCGGTACGGAGCACGTTGTCCAGGGAGTAGTCCCAGCCGGTGGCCAGGGTGAGGAAGTCGGTGATGGCGCTCACGTCCATGGACATGTAGCCGAAGTTGCACAGACCGGCGGCGTTGACCACGTGCACCAGCACGCTGCCCAGCTTGTTGGCCTCGCCCCGCCCGGCCTGGGTGCCGCGGTCCATGGGCGGGAACTCGATACCGCCGGTTGGCCGGTAGCCGTAGTTACCCTGGGTATGACGGGCGGGGGTGGCGTCGGCGGCGTAGGGGGCGGCGTAGTTGAGGCGTGCCTTGGGGTCGTGCATCGGCAGCTCCTGGCCGTGGATGTGGACGGCGAACTCCTCGGCTCCCTTGCCAATCCTCTCCGCGGCGACCTTGACGCCGTCGGCGAGCACGTCTCCAAAGCCCTCCCGTTTCACCAGCTTCTCCGTTATGGCCACGATGGCTTCGTCGTTCCCCCATCGCAGCTCAATGCCGTCGGTGTCCTTGCTGGTGATGAGGCCGTTCTCATAGCACTCAATGGCAAAGGCGACGGCGGAGCCGGCGGAGATGGTATCGACCCCGTAGTTGTTACACAGGTCGTTGGCCATGACTATGGACTCGAGATTGTCGTTGAGGCACATGGCGCCAAAGGCACCCAGCGTCTCATACTCGGGCTTGTGCACCCCGGCGGGGTACTTGTACTTGCCCTTGCCGGCCTTCATTATGCCGCCGCAGCCGATGGGACAGCGCCAGCAGGCGAACCTCTTCTGCTGCCCGGCGATGACGGCGTTGTCGCTGATGGCGGCACCATTGGGGAAGTCCTCTTCCCCTCCGCCGGTCCAGTTCTTGACCGGCGTGTCGGCGATACGGATCATGGCCGCCGTCCCGCCGCAGGTGCCGAACTCGCGGAACGTACTCGCCGGGCCTCCGAGCTGGCTCAGGTGCTTTCTCCTCGCCTCGTCCATCTTCGCCTTCTCGGCCAGGGGGACGGGCTGGCTGCCGCGTACGGCGACGGCTTTCAGCCGCTTGGCCCCCATTACCGCCCCGAGCCCGGAACGGCCGGCGGCCCGGCCCTCATTGTTCATGATACATGCAATGAGCGCTACCTTCTCCCCCGCAGGACCGATGCAGGCGACTCTGGTGTCGGCGCCCATCTCGGCCTTGAGCATGGCCTCGGTGGCGCGGACGTCCTTGCCCCACAGCTCTGAGGCTTTCCGCAGTTCGGCGGTCCCGTCATCGATGCAAAGGTAGACAGGCTCGGGTGATACTCCGCTGAAGAATACCGCATCGTAGCCGCTGAACTTCAAATAAGGCCCGAAATCGCCGCCGGAGTTGGCGTCGCCCCAGGTGCCGGTGAGGGGCGACTTGCCCACTGCGGCGTAGCGGCTGCCGAAGAGGGCGGGAGTGCCGGTGAGCACCCCACTGGCGAAGCCGAGATAAGCGTCGGGGCCCAGCGGGTCCGTATTCGGCGCCAGCCGGTCGAAAAGCAGTCTGGCTCCGATGCCGTAGCCGCCGAGGAAATCGCGATACAGCTCCTCCTTCGGCGTCTCATCCTTGAGCTCGCCTTTGGTGAGGTCGACAAAGAGAATCCTTCCCATGTATGCTCCAGCCATTACATTCCTCTCTGCAAAAGGATTTCAGTTGAAGCCCGGGGAGCGAGGCCATCCCGTTGACTGGCCCTTCTCTCTGCTGCCCCAGGCCGCCACCGGTCTAGCCGAAGGGTATCGCGTGCGGTGGCACAGGTAGCCAACATACTAGCGTCGCACCGAAGCAGTGTCAACCGACATCGGTGGAGGCGTGGCGCGGGCCGGGCCGCTTGACATAAGCCTCCGGCCGTGGCGGACTGGAAGCGGGACACGCTGTGCTATAATGGGCAATCCAATCGGGAGGTCAAGCAGTGAGCAAAGCGAAGGCGATTCAGTTTGGGTGCGGTCCCATTGGCTGCAGCATAGTGAGGTATGCCCGGGAGAGGCCGGACATCGAGTTGGTCGGCGCTATCGATATCGACGCGAGCCTGGTGGGGCGCGACCTGGGTGAGGTGGCCGGCGTCGGCAGGGAGCTTGGCGTCAAGGTCTCGGCCGATGTTGACGCCGTCCTGTCCGACGTCAAGGCTGACGTTGTCTCACTCGCTACGGCTTCCTCGGTGAAGGCGGTGTACCCCCAGGTGGAGAAGTGCGTCGGAGCCGGTGTGAACGTCGTTTCCACATGCGAGGAGCTGGCCTACCCGTACGACAGGGAGCCGCAGCTCTCCGCCGAGATCGACAGGATGGCCAGGGCCAGCGGGGTGACGGTACTGGCAACCGGGGTCAACCCGGGATTCGTCATGGATGCCTGGCCCCTGTTCATGACCGGGGTTTGTCAGGAGGTCAGGCAGGTCAAAGCGATGCGGGTCCAGGATGCTTCGAACCGGCGCGGCCCGTTCCAGAAGAAGATTGGGGCGGGATGCACGCTGGAGGAGTTCAACAAACGGGTGGCCGCCGGGACGATCAAGCATGTCGGGCTGCCGGAGTCCATAGCCATGATCGCCAGCGGTCTGGGGTGGAAGCTGGACGACATCACGGAGAGCATCGAGCCCGTGGTGGCTGAGACCGGGATGAAGACGGACTTCGTGGCTGTCGAGCCGGGGCAGGCGGCGGGTGTGAGGCAGATTGGACGGGGCATGCGCGGCGGGGAAGAGGTGATAAGGCTGGAGTTCGTGGCATCCATCGGCGCTCCCGAGTCCTATGACGCGGTGTACACCACGGGGACTCCCAACCTCGAAGTGGTGATAAGGGGAGGGCTGCATGGCGACATAGCCACCGCCGCGGCGGTGGTCAATTCCCTACACCGTGTGATAGAGGCGCCGCCGGGACTGATGACGGTGAAGGACCTGCCGGTGGTGTCCGCCCGCGGATTCAATGCATAGGTGAAGCCGCGCCGGGCTTCAGGGCGCGTCTTGCCCGTGGAGGAAGGGAACAACATGGCTACGGACGGTCTGGCCGAGGAATACGTCAGGTGCCATCAGAGCTCAGGAGAGCTGCACGAGCGGGCGGCGCGGCTCTTCGCCGCTAACGGCGCTACTCATGCCAGCCGCATCCTGGACCCGTTCCGGCCGTATATCACGCATGCTGATGGGTCGCGGAAATGGGACGTGGACGGCAACGAGTACATAGACTACGTGATGGGGCATGGAACGCTGATACTGGGCCACTCTCATCCCGATGTGGTGCGAGCGGTACAGGAGCAGATGGCCAGGGGAGTCCATTATGGCGAGAACCACGAGTTGGAGGTCGAGTGGGCCGAGCTGGTCATGGGCATGATGCCGTCCATGGAGAGGGTGGAGTTCTTCACCTGCGGGCAGGAAGCCAACATGATGGCGATACGGCTTGCCCGCGCCTTCACCGGCAGGAGGAAGGTCCTCAAGTTCGAGGAGAACTTCCACGGATGGGGCGACGAGCTGGTGGCCTACATATCCGGAGCACTGGGCCTGGGTGTAGTCGCCGACGAGGTTATGGTGATACCGGGCCATGACCTCAAGCTGGTGGAGGAGGAGCTGGCGAAGAAGGAATACGCCATAATCATGATCGAGGGCGGCGGCGCCCACATGGGGGGTCAAATCCCGTGGGATGCCGATTTCGTGCGGGCCCTGCCCCCACTGGCGCGTCGGTACGGCACGGTGTCTCTAATCGACGAGGTGGTCACCGGTTTCAGGGACTCGCCCGGCGGCTGGCAGGCCACGGTGGGTATCACCCCTGACCTGACCAGCCTGGGCAAGACGGTGGGTGGGGGGCTGGCTGTCGGGGCGCTCGGCGGCCGAGCCGAGGTGATGGATATGCTGAAGCCTGCGTCTCCCCCGGCGCAGTTCCTTGTCCACACCGGTACGTGGAACGCGAATCCACTGGCCGCGGCGGCCGGCGTCGCCGCCTGCAAGCTATATGAGGACGGTGAGGTGCAGAGAAGGGCCAACGGGCTGGGCGCCTTTTTCCGCGAAAAGGGGAACGGGGCTCTGAGAGAGCGGGGCATCAGCAGCCGTCTCTACGGGAGGTCCATCGTCCATCTGTACCTTGGCGCGGTCGACTATGAACCCTCTGACGATACTCTGCCGCCGACCGCAGACAAGCGCAAGCTGCTGTCGGGCGGCTCGCTGAAGACGCGGCTGTGCCTGCACCTGCTGCAGCGCGGCATCGCCACTATGGGGGCGAGGCTCTTCATACTGTCGGCGGCCCACACCGAGCAGGATATCGACCGCACAGTGGAGGCATTGTGCGATTCGCTGCATGCCATGATTGCCGAGGGGTCTCTGGACCAGTCCCGGCTCAGGTGATGCCGCGCGGGGCTGCTAGCCGCCCCCCTGGTTCACTAGGTCGATGCCCCGGCTCAGGGCCATCAGGTTCGCCTCAACCGCTTTGGGGAATCGCTCCATCAACAGAGGCTCCATGGTCTCCTTGTCCAGCGGCAGAGCGCCGGAGCCGATGAGGGCGCCGGTGAGGATGGTGTTGGCGAGAATCGGATTGCCCAGTTGCTGAGCCTCCTCGGTGGCGTTGACCACCCAGGTCCTGGCCGACAGGCGGGTGATGGCATGGAGGAGGTCGTCGACGTCGGGATAGGCAAGCTTGCCGCCGGTGATGTCGATGGGGTGTATGGCCCTGGCATTGACTATGGTGATGACACCTGGATTCCCGTATCGCCTGAGGACGCGCATGGCCTCCACCGGCTCCAGGGCGAGGACGACGTCAGCTCTCCCCTCGGGCACGATGGGGCTGCACTGGATGTCCTGTGATATTCTCAGGTAGTTGGTGACGGTGCCGCCCCGTTGCGTAGCGCCGTAGGTCTGTCCGAAGGTCACCAGATACCCCTCCTGCACCAGGGCGTCGCCGATGAGTAGGGATATCTGCACGTTGCCCTGGCCGGCAGCGCCGATGATTATGAGATTGAGCGGGTCTTTCATCAACGTCCTGGTGCTCATGCCGCCTCCCTTATGATGGCCCCCTGGGGGCATATGTCGGCGCATACGCCGCAGCCGGAACAGATGACCTCGTCGATCTCGGCCTTGCCGGTATTCCTGTTCCATCTCAACCCGGGACAGAGGAAGATGCGCGTGCACAGCCTGTCGCAGCCGCACTCCTCGCCGACACACTTGTCGGGGTCCACGTGTACCTTGAACGGCGGGCCTTCCTGCCTCGCTCTTGTGAGCTCGCACTGGCGCTTCATGATCGCCACTCTCACGCCGCCGTCCATGGCCATCATGTCGAGCAAGGTCGCCGTCGTGTTCTTGAGGTCGAAGGGGTCACAGACCTCCACGCGTACGTCCATGGCGCGGCACAGGGCTTCTATGCTGACCACCCGTGCCGGACCGCCCATGGCGTTGGTGGCGATCCCCGGGTGGGGCTGGAAACCGGTCATGGCGGTGGCGCTGTTGTCGAAGACCACCAGGATGAAGTTGGAGTTGTTGTGAATGCCGTCGATGAGGGCGGGAATGGCGGCGTGGTAGAAGGTGGAGTCGCCGCAGGCGGCGAGGACGGGTTGAGTGAAACCGAACTGGCCCAGTTTGCCGAAGCCACTGGCAACACCGGCGCCGGAGCCCATGCAGTAGCCGTCCCTGCCGACGAAGAAGCCGGCGGGCGTCGGTCCCACACCGTAGCACCCGATGTCGTTGGTGATGAAGCCGTCGCGCCCGTCCATCCTGATGGCGTTCTTGATGGCCCAGAAGCTGGCGCGGTGGGGGCAGCCGGGGCAGAGAGTGCCGGCGCGGGGAACGACATACCCCCTGGGCAGGGCCTCGATCTCCCTGTCGTATTCCTTGTCCCGCGCCTGGTAGGTCAGTCCCATGACCGAGGCAATGGCGTTGATGACTAGGTCGGGGGTGAGCTCGCCGTAGGCGTTCACGTGGCCGGAGCGCTTGCCGTAGAAGACCGGCCGTGGCCCCATGGCTGACAGGGCGGAGGTGAGCTCCATGACGCTTCGCTCGAGGAAGGGATCGATCTCCTCGACGAAGAGGACTTCGTTTGACTTGGCCAGGTGTCGCTCGATAAGCCTCTCCGGCAATGGCCAGCAGGTGCCCAGCTTGAGAATCCCCACCCTGTCTTCCAGGTCCAGTAGCCTCACTGCTTCCTGGGAGTGGAGCCAGCAGCTCCCGCAGGTGATGATGAGCAGCTCGGGCCTGTCGGGGCCGACGTAGCGGTTGAAGGGCGATTGCTCGAATCTCCTCTGGGCTCTCGCCAGCCGCCGATGCAGATTGTCGCGGCGCCTTGAACCCCTGTCCCTCTCCCTCTTGTCGGCCTCGAAGCTGATACGGTATTGCGGTGCGGGCAGCTCGCCAAGGGTGACGTTGCCCCTGGTGTGGGAGATCTTGCTGACACAGCGCAGCATACACACGGTGTCGAACTCCTCGGAGACGTCGAAGAGCCATTTTGTCATGTCCTTGGCTTCCTGGAAGTCGCCCGGCTCGAGCAGCGGGAAATCGAGCCACTTGGCTATCGGTCGCGTGTCCTGCTCATTGGAGCTGTTTCTCTGACCGGGGTCGTCGCAACTGACCAGGAGCAGGCCGGCGCCTACGCCGCTCATGACAAGGTTGGCGAGGAAGTCCGATATGACATTCACCCCGTTCTGCTTCATCGAGGCCATGGCGCGAATGCCGGCCAGTGAGGCGGCAATGGCGGACTCCATGGCCACCTTCTCGTTCACCGACCACTCCGCATAGATACCCCGGCGCGCGGCCACGTCGGCGATGGCGGGGAGAATCTCCGATGATGGCGTTCCCGGATAGGAGGCGGCGAAGCCGACCCCTGCCTCCAGTGCGCCACGGGCGACGGCCTCATTGCCCATGAGCAGTACGGTACGGCCCGGGGCATCCACGTCGATGTCTGGCATGGCAATGCACCTCCTTGTCGGCTACTCGCCGGCGGCCAACACCCTGTCGACCACATTGCGGGGCAGGCCCAGGTAGAGCAGGTTGTCCGCGTCGCCGGTTCTGGCAATGATACTGGCCAGCGCCCTCTTCTTCTTGTTCAGGGACGCACGCCTCAGGTTGTCCAGACTCTCGGTGGGGATAGGCTGCGTCTCAAGGGCATACTTCGCCTTGGCTATGTCGGTGACTCGCTGGCCGTCCCTGGTGCGCACGATGACGGTGTTCCACCCCTTGAACGCGGCGCGTCCCGAGCCCACCGAGACGTCGGCGAACTCGGCGGTCATATCCCAGCAGTAGCTGCAGGCATCGTTGATGTAGCGTCGAATGTCGTCCAGCTCAACCGATTCCTTGCCCGATTCAGAATACACATCGAAGGTATGAGCGGGATGGTGAGGGATGTCGAACCTGGCGGCCTGCGACAGGTCGAAGCGGTCCTGGAGGAAGCGGCGAAACCCGCCGGCCAGCGTCCAGCCGCAGAACAATCCGACCACGACCTTGACGTTGTCCATGTTTATCCTGTTCCTGGGCGGACACGTCTTCATCTTGGCCACACAGGTAACGTGGCATGGCAGGCCGACGATTGCCAGCTTCTCGGTGCTCTCCTTGGGAAGGCTGTTGAAGGCTTGGAGCACGGGGCTGGGCTCGTAGCTGACGCCGGCGCAGGAGAGCATGTCCTCCGTGCTTCGGGCGACGAAGCCCTGCGGTGTCCTGTCGTCGGCCATTCTCGTCTCGACAGCGGCGTCGATAAGGCCCTCGTCGAGCGCCAGTGACAGCAGCGCGGTCACGGTGCCGCCGTCCTGGCCCTTCTCGCGTATCTCGGGGTCGGCCGAGCGGGCGAGGAAGGCCTCCTGGACAACGCCTATCTCATCGTCACCGTAGGGCTGGCCGAAAATGTGCTCACTGATGGCATCCATGTCGGTAGGGGTACGCGGGCAGTACTGGTAGCACTGGCCCTCCGCCAGGGTGCAATCGTCGAGGCGGGCTATCCGGCCCTGGTAAGGCACGAGGTAGGGACAGCCGCCGCTGCACCCGCCGCAGAGGCAGCACAGGCCGGTGTCCACCACTTCACTGAGCAGCTTGTTCGCCGCTGGAGGCTGCGAATCCATGAGCACCTCCTCGTTTGATGATTGCAGTCTCGGTGCTAGCTGGGTCCCAGGCTATGAGTGAAACGAGCTTGGGCGGCGAAAGGGCATGCGTGCGCGCTTGACCGGCGGTCAAACAGGGGCGCTGGGGACCGGCCACGCCACCTGTGCCCCCAAGGGGCCACGCGGCACCCACTCCGCCGGCTTCGGTCATATCTTGAGGCGCTCCCTGTACATCTGGACGAACTGGTCGAGGGGTAATGGAGCCTGCTTTCCGGTTCGCCACCGCAGCATCTTCTCGTTGTTCCTCATCACCGCGAGAGCGCGGGGGCTTATTCCTTCCTTGCGCGAGTCGGCGAGTATGTTGCGGACCAGAGGGGTCACAAGCTCCCTCACGCCCTTGAATACATCGTCGGTTGTCCCTCCAACGGCGCTGATCAGCCAGGGCACGAACCAGCCCATATTGGAGATGAAGTCGGGGACGAAGTGTATACCTCTGTGGAAGAGGGTCTCCGCCGCCGCGTCAGAGACCGGCACGTTGGCCAGACTGGAGATAACACCGGCCTGGACCTGCTGAGCATTGTCCTCGTTGATGACGTGAGGGCGTGCGCCGGGCACGAGGATATCAACAGGGAGGGCATACAATGCTTCCCTGGCGATATGCCGGGCTTCGGCATACTCCTGGACGCCCCAATCGCCGCGCTGCCTGCGGGCGTCGAGAAGCTTGACAACGTCAAGTCCCTTTTCGTCGTAGACCGTCCCGTGCATGGTGGACACCGCCACCACCCTGGTGCCCTCATCAAGGAAGAGACGGGCCGCGCAGCCGCCCACCTTGCCGAAGCCCTCGATGGCCACTCTTGCCCCCTCGAGCTGCATGTCAGCGAACTCACAGGCTGCCCTGGCCGCTACCACCACGCCATGGGCTGTGGCCTGGTCGCCAATCGGGTCCTCGCCCTCCTCCTGCGGCAGGGCGGAGCCTCGCGAGGGCGGCAGGCCGGCGCCTTCCCGCATAAGCTCAGTGTCTCTGGCGTTGGTACCCATGTCGGCACCGAGCCTGACAGTGCCTGCTGACAGCAGGGGCTTCACCGCCCTGCCGTAGGCTCGGAGAACATCATCTCGCTGCTCGCCGCGTACAGTCGGGTCGAACCATATTCCTCCCTTGGCGCCGCCGAGCTGCACATCGAGGGTGGCATACTTGTGCGTCATTGCCCGGGCAAGCCAGGCTATCTCCTCAGTGGTTATATCCGGAAGCATGCGGGTGCCGCCGGAAGCCCGGCCGAAGACGGTGGTATCGACGACAACGACGCCTTTCATGCCCACGGTGGGGTCGCTCACATGAAGAATGCACTCCGGACCAATCTCGTCGCCCATCTCAGTCCATTCAGGCATTTCCACACTCCTTCGTCACTCGACTTCTCCGTCTGCCGGACGTACCGCGATTCCCTCGGTGAACACGCTGAATCCAGTCCCCTGTGGCGGCAGCCCGCGTGGCAGTTGTGAACGCCTTTCAAGAGCAGCAACATGTTAGCGTTGGTCGGGGGTGCTGTCAAACAGCGTGCTTGGGTGGCGCTGGCACGAGCGTGCTTGGGTGGCGCTGGCACGAGCGTGCCAAGGCGATAGCTGGAGGGGAGGCAGAGCGCAGCACCTTGACTGCGGGGCGACGTCAGCCTTAAACTTGGCTAATAGCCCACACACTACGAGTCAGGGGATGCGTGTGTCCGCAGAATCGGTCAATGTGCTTGTCACCAGTGTGATAGGTGACGAATGCCTGCGGTGGATCGCCGACGTGAGCCCCAGGATAAGGCTGACGGATGTGTCAGGCTTGCTCCGTGCCGAGAACGAGGGAGACCCTGCCGCCAGGGGGCGCCTCGACACTGTGCTTTCCGAAGCAGAGGTGATCTTCGGACTCAGATTCCCCCAGGACGTCCTCACCAGGTCTCCCAGGTTGAGGTGGATGCAGACCATGTCGGCCGGAATCGATCGGTTCCTGGACGCTGAGATGGCGGCGAGTCCGGTCACACTGACCAACGTGAGCGGCATTCATGCCACGCCGATCGGCGAATTCGTGCTGGGGTTGATGTTGATGTTCGCCAAGAACGCCCCGCAGCACTTCCAGATGAAGCAGGAGAAGCAGTGGAAGCGGCTTCCTCCTTCCATCCTGCGCTGCAGAACGGTGGGGATCGTGGGTCTGGGCAGCATTGGGCGGGAGGTAGCACGCCTGGCCAAGGGCTTTGGCATGAGGGTGCTGGCAACTCGCCGAACCGCCAAGGAGGAGGGCAGGACGAGAAACGTGGACCTGCTGCTGCCGGCGGACCAGCTAGGGCGGTTGCTGGCGGAGAGTGACTTCGTGGTGCTCGCCGTGCCGGTTACCGCCGAAACCAGGGGGCTCATCGGCGAAGAGGAGCTTCGGGCGATGAAGTCGACCGCCTATCTCATTAACATAAGCAGGGGAGCAACGCTCGACGAGGAGGCGCTGGTTCACGCTCTGGAGGAACACTGGATTGCCGGCGCGGGACTGGACGTGTTCGCCGCCGAGCCGCTACCCCCTGACAGCAGGCTGTGGGAGCTTCCCAACGTCATTTTCAGCCCGCACGTTGCAGGTGGCATGGAGGACTACGCTCAGCGGGCGACGGAGCGGTTTGTAGAGAACCTGCGGCGCTATCTGGATGGGAAGAGGCTGCGCCATGTGGTGGACAAGAAGAGGGGGTACTAGGGCGCGTCAGGAGCAAGAGCGATGGAGTGCCTGCCCGGGCGTTTGACCTGACGGGCTGTGATACGGGCACGATATCATCTAGTCGATGGCGGGCGCTGGAGGGCTGGAGCTGGTGATGGAGAGCTTGAGCTACAAGCTGACGGAGGACCAGAGTGAGCTGAGGGGGGCCTTCGCAGTAAGGAGACGCGTGTTTGTCGAGGAGCAGGGTATCGCGGAGGGGCTGGTGTTCGACGGCAATGATGGGGAAGCGCTCCACGCAGTGGTCAAGAATGGGACGGAGGTCGTCGGGACGGCAAGGGTGCGCTTTCTGAGCTCGAGGCGGGCGAAACTGGAGAGGATGGCCGTGCTGGACGGTTGCCGCCGCAAGGGCATAGGCAGCCGGGTCACGTCCTTCGTGATCGGGGAACTGAAGGAGAGGGGAGTGGAGCAGGTAGTCCTGCACGCGCAGTGTGCGGTGGTTCCCTTCTACAAGTGCTGTGGGTTTGATGAGATAGGACTGCCTTTCCGGGAAGCTGGCGTTCAGCATGTCGAAATGGAGAGACAGATCTGAACGGTTGTCGCGGTGGATGGGGGCTGAGCAGGAAGTCCAAGGAGGTACCGGATGGATGAGCAAGAGATGGAGGAGATGATCGAGGCAGAGGAGGAGTTCGAGGGAGGGGGGCGGGGGTTGCAGGCATGGCACATCATAGTCGCGGTAGTGCTGGCAGTGGTGCTGCTGGTCGGTGGCGGTGTCGGCGGCTATTTCTACGGGCGTAGCCAGGCCTACAGTGAGGGGTACAACGTGGGCTACGCTGCGGGCAACACCACCGGCTACACCGTCGGCCACGCGGCTGGGGAGGCTGTCGGCTACACCTCGGGTTACGATGAGGGCTACTGGGTCGGTGAGTCCGAGGGCTATGACACGGGCCATGATGAGGGCTACGACGAGGGTTATGCTGCGGGGAGCGCAGCGTCGGCCGGGCAGTACTGGAGTGGGTGGGAGGACGGCTACTGGGACGGCTATTGGGACGGCTACTGGGACGGCTACTACTCGTGGTGAGGCTCGCTGTGAGCGGCCGGTAACCGAATGTGCGGGAGTTCCAGGTGCAGTCTCGGCCATCGGCGGAGCGCAGGGCTTCGCAGCCGTGCATCGGGCGTGTGACCGGACGGTGGCGTTGGCAGGGTTCCCTCTCATGGGCTTCTTGACTGCTTGAGCACCTGCGGGCAATGGCCGGAGCGGCAACAGGCCGTCGGGCGGCTGCTCCCGGTGGCGTCTCCAAGCAAGAAACTGGAGGAGGGGTTGATATGAACGAGGACAATATGAACGAAGACGATTTCATGGAAGAGGTCGAGACCGAGCCAGGAGGAATCGGACGGTGGATAGGCAAGAGAGTGTGGCCCGGCCTGAAGGTCTGGCAGCTTGCGGTGGCTGTTCTGGTAATACTGGTTCTCCTGGTCGGGTGTGGTGTTGGCGGCTATTTCATCAGCCATAACCAGTCGTACGCACAGGCCTACGATGAAGGCTACGATGACGGCCTGGTGGTTGGCTGCGACACGGGCAACGCCAGCGGGTATG
>CAYTKL010000033.1:0-13878 GCA_964438305.1 uncultured Dehalococcoidales bacterium
ACAGCCGAAGTGGCGGAACTGGCAGACGCGCTAGGTTCAGGACCTAGTGGGCATTTATGCTCTTGGGGGTTCGAATCCCCCCTTCGGCACAGAGGTAAGCCGCTATGGCACCGATACTTGCCGGATCGGTGCCTTTTTCTTCACTATTGACCTCGAGAGTGCCAAGCGATAATATAGGGACGGTTTTAGGACTGAATTAGGCCACACATTGCTCGACGTTGCAGCCATATGGATGTGCGCCGTGAGGTGACAGCTTTGGCAAGTGTGTTCAAACAGGGCAACGCCTGGCACATCAAGTTCTACTTCCGCGGGAGCCCCTACAAGAAATCCTTGGGTCCGATCTCCGAGCATAAGGCCCACCGCGCGATGCAGAGGGTTGAGGCACGACTGGCTGACCTGAAGGCTGGTTTCTTGAGAGTTTCCTCGGGTGCAGACCTTGCCGAGTACCTCGTGAGGGGGGAAGTCGTCGAAAGGGAGAAGGTGACTCAAATCCTGGTGACCTTCGAGGCTGTAAAGGACTCCTACCTTAAGTACGCCGAACCACGGAAGGCTGGCACGACGTTCTGCACGGAAAAGGTTCACTTGCGCCACTTCGAACAGTTCCTCGGGGCTCGCGTGGCAGCGCCGATCTCTGAAGTGACAACGGCTGACATTCAATGCTACCTCACTGATCGGCGGCAGCGCGTAAGCGGCACGACAGCCAACAAGGAGCTGCAGACGATCAGACAGCTTTTCGACTTCGCCCGGAGGCAGGGAGCTGTTGGCTCCAATCCCGCCCATGATGTATCCAGGTTCAAGCACTCCGGCCGGCCGCACAGGTTCATGAGCAAGCAGGAGATAGACGACCAGATCAATCGAGGCGGTCTGACCGAGAAGAGAATCAAGGTGCTCAAGCGGCTTCGATACTTGGAGGAGGAGGAGGTCACGAAGCTGTTGGACCTCGCGAAGGAGCGCGATCCATGGCTCCACCCCGTGCTGGCGACGCTGGCGTTCACTGGTCTTCGGCGAGGCGAGGTCGTAGACCTCGAGTGGGGGGACGTGGATTTCAAGGCTGGGAAGATCTGGGCGAGGAGCCGAAAGCAATCTCGGACTGCGGAGTTCGCCGCCCGTGACATCGATATGCACGAGAAACTCCAAGCGGTTCTCAGACGACACCGCAGCAAGAACCAGACGAGGCAGCACGTCTTCCCGGGGCACTCCGGGGATCGGCTGTCTCCTGACGAACTCCACAGGGCGTTCAAGGCACTCATCAAGGGGTCGGATTTCGACGGGATTGGGCTCCATTGCCTCCGGCACTCCTTCGCCAGCAACCTCGCCGCGCAAGGCGTTGATCAGCGGCTCATTGATCATTACATGGGCCATCAGACGCAGGAGATGCGCCAGCGCTATCAGCATCTGTTTCCGGACAAGAAGTCCGAAGGGATTCAGAGACTTCCCTATTGACGGCCAGTTTCTCAGACGCTGATGCGTTCATGAGCATCTCCTGCACCTGGGAGTAGTCGATCAAGTAGCGGTCCCTGGGGCCGCCGCTGTTTAGCTTTAACGCGTCGATTTTCCCTTCTCGGATCCAACGGCGAATGGTGTAAGGCGAGCGGCCGAGCTCGGTTGCTAGCTCCCTGACGGTGTAGAAGGGCTTACTCTTGTGCTTCGGAGCAAGGCTTGCCCTCAGATCCATTCGTAACCCCGCTACTTCTCTGGAAAGATCCTCCAGAGCCCGACGCAGCATGTGCATGTCGCTGGTAATTGTGAATCCCCCGGGGTCGTATTGATTCCGTTCGGTGATAGGATCCCGTCCCATGTGTCGTGGGCTGGCCATTACTCGCACTCATTCGCATCAGCGTTCGGTCATTCACTGCTTACAGGAGGATTTTTCCTCTTGGGCCATTCAGACCGATCTCGTCGGGTTACGAGCAGCTGCTCCAGCCACACTGGACGCACGTCGAGCATCGCCCTTCCCGTACAAGTGGGCCGCCGCAGTGCGAGCAGACGGGAAAAAGCTGGGCGAACGTGTCCTGTCCACTCGTCCGGCTCTGGCGTCTTACGCGACGAACAGCTTGGGGAGCTTCGGCTTCGTGTCCGCTCTTCCTGGGGACGTTCGTGTTCACTCTATCACCCCCGGTCTATACAGACTCCCTCTACTCGGACTCCTCGCGCAGTTGTCGTTCGGTCTCGCGATCCAGCCAATCGTAGTAACATTCATCTTCTGAGCTTTCTTCCGACCACGTTCCGAACCTTCCACAAGACTGGCAGGTTTCCTCATCCACTTCGTCAAGGGACTCAGGGCACAATCTTGCCATGGGGACTGGGCTACCGTGCCGGCTGCCCGCGCCTCTTCCACCCCTGGGCCGATAGGTGGGGCGGTTTAACCCATCGGAGGTGAGGAAGGGTGTTGCCTCCCTGGGAGGCTGCATCATGACAAAAGGGCGCTCAAAGCGGTCAGGAGTATGCGGCGGTCCTTTACTCACAGGGCCCAGGGGGCTCGCCAGTGGCTGCGGCGGAGGTAAGAGCGGCAAAGGGGTAGTGGGCTCGGGCGGGTGGACTATTGAATCTTCAATGCTTGCCTCCACGCTGTCCAGTTGCTGGCAGATCGAGTCGGTGTAGTGGTCTGGCGCCAAGAAGGGAAGCTGCCCCGTCAGTGGGGGGCCGGGAGTCACAGAACGCTCGATCGCGTCCTCCAAAGCATCGATTACCGAGTCATCGAACGGATCGAAGAAAGAGTCCATGAACTCACCCCCTTGCTTCATACCGGTCTTTCGAGGACCTCCATCCAGTCAAATCTGTCATTCAGGCAGTCGGTGGCGCTGTAAAGGAAGTAGCACTTGGCGACCTTTTCTTTCCATTCCTTGTCCAGTTTGAGGTCGATTGCGGCAATGTCCTTCTTGGTCGGGGCTACGAGGAGCACGATGTCCACGTGGTCGATGGTGCACACCTTCTGGAGCTTTGTCGCTTCGTACTGCGGTTTGTTGCGGCAATGGATTTCCACCCAAAGAGTACTTCCGTCTTGAAACACGCCGTAGGCGTCGGGCTGGAGGTCTCCTGTCGCGCCGCGTGGGGACGTCCACCGAACGGAAGGACAGTGCTTGGACAGGCCGCGCTTAACGCGCTCAAGCAGGGCTTCATGGACCACCCCCGACTTGTACTTCCTGACGGGCACGTTGTGCTCCGCGGCGAAATCCCTCCCCTTGGGCGTGAGCTCGAAGAGCTTGATCCCCTGCCCGTAGCCGCCCGCGTCTCTCAGGTACCCCTTGTTGGCGCACTCCCTGCGGGCGGCTTCCTCTTCGCCTCGGTTCAAGCGCAATACGCCACACCGCTCATCGATCGTCTCGGGACCGGAGGCAACGCGGACGAAGACTTTCCAGGCGTTCACCGACAGGCGATTGGGGTCTCGCTCGCGACGCTTTGTCTCCTGGCGCTGCTGGATGAAACCGGTATACCTGGGAAGCATCTTTGCTTGGAGATCCTCAAGCGAGCGAGCGGTGTAGAACTCGCGCTCCGCCTTGGTTAAATTGCTTCGGTCGATCTCGGGCTCAGGAAACCGCACGAGGATGGGAACCGGGCACCGGTCGCCCGTGAGTGCTACGATTGCCTCGCCCTTACCCAAGGACTGGAGCCTTTCCACCTGCTCGCGCTCTCGGAGGCCCAAGAGCTCGGCTGCAGCGCGCAGCTCCGTGCCGTTCGTGCAGAAAGCTACCACCAGGTGGGCGCTTACGCGCGCGGCGCGAGAGATCTCCGAGGGCACTTGCTCAGCGGTGAGGAACCCGATCCTGAGAGCCCTGCCCCTCGTCAGGAGCAAATCGAAGTTGGTAACCTCTCCAGCCATTGAGCGCTACCTCCGAATCCGCAGAATGCTTCGCTGCTCGTCGAGCACGAATACAATGGATTTCAGGTTGAACTTGTTTTCGCTCGAGGTCCGTAACTCAAAAACGTACATCAACAGCCAGTTCGTCAGGAAGTCCTGGATGCTCTTCTCCAGTTCCATGCGGAAGATGAGCATCGCCCCTTGCTGGATCAGACGATCGAGGTCAATTCCCCTCTCAACGCCCACGGACTTCTCGCCCAGGGCACGGCACAACGCGTCAACGCGGGCGAGACAGCGATTGCGGAACCTGAGTTCATCACTGCCTCTCTGCTCCTTCTTGTCTTCAAGAGCGTCTCTCAAATCGAGAAGGCAAGGCCAATGGCCTGTCTCCTCTCGCTTGGCGTCCAATCCATCGAGCACTAGGTTGAGATATCGACGCGACGATTGGTACTGGTCAAACTGATCGGTGAAGACCTCGCAGAAGCGCTGGTTGAACACAGAGGGTGGGACACAGCTTGGCCCCATCAGAAAGTTAATGGGTACCTCGCCCAAGGCGAAGAGACGAGCGTTCGGGACTGCCCTGCAGAGGCATTCGTAATCGCCCCGGAGGTCGGGGATGATCGCCGTGTAGAGGCCCGCGCACTCGAGGAGGATGCGGATGATGATTGTGGTTTTACCGAATCCCGGCGCGCCGATGAACAACGCCGAATAGGGGATCTCATCATGCAGCCAAACCACATCGGCATCTCCCGGTGTGGTGAATGCGACATGGATCCCATCGCCGCCCAACTTGTACGCGCCGGGCGCAAGAGCGAACGGATCATCGCTATCGGCACCAGCGCATTCTCGCCTAAACAAGGCGCCCAAGACGCTCAGGGCAATGCGTTCGCCCTGCTGGCTGCGAGCAGCTGCTTCGAGCATGCACCTGACCTCGTCTCTATGCTTGCCCAGCTGCTGCGCGTATCGATGGATCTCGGGTGTGATCACCTCTTCTGTTTCCTCCCAAATACTTGGTCGCACCATTGCTTGGCGGACTGTCCGAAGCATATGGCCAAGGCCCCGCCGATCACGAGAGGCAGTAATGCCGAGACGGGGGATGCTGGGATCGCCGAGGCCAGCAACCCCCCGATCGAAAGACCGACAATACCTCCGACAGTAGCCGGCAGTGTGAAGCGTGCGTTGCGCAGATAGGGACGCCGGAGGGGGCCGGCAAGCAAGACTACGGCTAGGAGCAACAGCAGGATCCTCATTGGTACATCCCCCAAAAAGAGCGCATGAAGTATTGCCATCTGCATCGGCTGCAGTACGTTACGCTCTTACCGTCCGCGATTTCATAGGTGTACCTGTGTTTTGCGCAGCAAGTCTTCCCGCAGCCGCCTGGGCCAGAACACTGGCCTGAACACCCTTCGGCTGAACAGGTCAGAGCTCCACACACGGCGCAGAGGCCAGTTGCGCGGACATTCTGATCGAGCACATGGCCGGACGAGCAAAGCCGAGCATCGAAAACCTCGGCCTGGATCGCGTTTCCGTGGTCATCAACCGTCTGGACAACTTCTTTGGCGAATAGAACGTTATCATTAATTGAGCGGCCGCCGAGAAGTCGTACAGTTGTAACTCGAGTGCCAGGGTGTCGGTCCAGAAGGGCGACGTAGTCCTGGACCGTCCGTTTCCGCAGAGGGGTAGCCCCCGCTTGTCGGGCGCCTTGGGTCCGCAGTGTTGCGAATATACGCCGAAGGGCGAACCAGAGCTTTGTCACAGCGCGTGCTCTACGTGCAATGGTCATTGCATTTCTCCAGGTTGGCCTTGCACGCCGTGCGAGTAGCCATTTCATATCCCCAATAAGGATCGCAGTGCGGCGTTCAAGGAGCGACGGCGCGGTCTGACAGTTTCTTGGTCCTTCGTGAGCCGGGGTCCTTGAGAAGACAGGGCCTTCCTTAGGCACTCCCTGCACAGGGGGGATTTCCCTCGCGCTCGGAGTAGCGCCACCTTGTGTTTGGTCATACGGAAAGGCTTACCACACTGCGCGCAGGTCGTTTCGGGCCGGTCACGCAAATATGCGTCCCGTTCCTCCCTCCAGCGGGAGAGCTGTGATTCAAGGCACGCTCGACACAGAATAGGTCTACCTTGCATTCGTAGTGCTTCTAGTTTCGGCTTCGGGATCCTGATCGCCTTTGAGCAGTGCTCACAAGCCAGCTGGGGACATAGCGAATCTAGCTGTCGACGGAAGTTGGAGCGCTCTCTGAGGTGACCACCGAGGCACGAGTTGCAGAGAATATCTTTCCCTCGAACTTCGAGCTCATGGTGCCGTTCCTCGTCGATCCACGTAGTCCTGCCGCAGCGGGCGCAGGTCTGCCTCACGCGGTGGCCCAGAGGTGAACGAGCCTGAGCCTTCTTCACCTGGGCCTCCCTGAGACGCATGTCGTGGCGCAGGGCGCTGCGCCACTCATCCGGGGAGGGACATTCCCCGAACGATGTTGCTCTAATGGTGCGCTCGAAAAGCGATGCGCAGGCCCTGGACTTCTCCGCGATCGCTGCGACCTGCTCGCGCATGAAGGGATGGTCCGGATCGTCGAAGTGCGCCTGAGAGAACAGCGCCCCGTCCTCATGCGTTTCCGGGTGCTCTGGGCCGACGAGGAGGAATTCCGCAACAAGGACCGCCATTGGAAACCGATCAGCCAGCGGCCGCCAGGAGAGGCGCGCGTTCCACGAACCAGCCGGCGCATGAAGGAAGGGCGCGATGTATCCAGGAGTCCCCAAAGTGGTGTTGGACTGGAACGGGAGTTCAGGGTGAAAGAAGCTATCGTGGTCAATCAGTTGGGTCCTGTCGTCCGGGGCGATGTAAACGTTGTGGCCGGAGATGTCCCGATGGCTGCACCCCGCCGCTTCGAGTCGCGCAACCGACTTCGTAAGACTGACGGCCGCCCTGAGCCTTCGGGTGAGGGTCATGGAGCTCTCACCCCCGCGGAGGCTGTCGGCGATAGAAGACCAGGAGGCCCCTGGTACCTTGGGCATGAAGATGGCCCCCTCGATCCACGAAACGAATTCAGAAGACTTGAACTCAGAGTGTCTCCAATCCACATGGTGAACAGTGAGGATGCGGCGCTGGGTGCAGCTGAAGAACTCCGGTCCCGCTGGTAGGTAGCGGTGGATGGCCTTGAGATACTCGTGAGAGGGGGACTTGGAAGGGGAGAACTTTTTGAGGAGCCAAATGTTGCCGTGGGGCTCCTGCCTGAGGAAGAACACGGAAGCCTGTCCCTTCGTCACGGACTGGACGGTCTCGGGGAGCAGAGGGTGTGGCACTGGCCTTACGTCGAACCCCGAGATGCGGGCCGTCCCCCCGCTTGCCAGCCATCGTTCCATCAGATCGAAACTGCCATCATTAGCCGCAGGCATGAATTGTCCCCCTGTACGCCTTATGCTCATTCCCTCCAAGGGTCGGGCGGGAGTTGAACGACGGATCTTTCTGGCTTCGGGAGTATGATTTCGGCAGTGGGCAAATCGGACAGCTTCGGCGCCGGCCAAAGCGGGGCGGCAGGCCGCCGCTTCCGCAGCAACTGCTCGAAGAAGTCAGGTGCGACGGCTTCCAGTTCCGCCAGGCGGGGCGGCCTGGCGGGTGCCCCGGCGGTATCGCAGAAGTTGTGCCAGTCCTCAGGAGACGGGCACTGATCGAAACATTCGGCAGCGACGGCGGCTTCGACAAGCGGCACGGCCCCCGGGCACTCAGCCCTGAGTGCCTTCAGAGCTCCGTCGAGGGTCTGCCCCCGTCGATGACATAAGTCCTCCTGGTCGAACATCCCGCCCTCGGCTGAAAGGGGTGAGCCCTTCTGGAGTACCAGGAACTCCAGGCACATGATAGAGAGCGCGTAGCGGTCGGCCCGCTCGCACCAGGTCTTGCGAGCGTCAAGAGTTCGGTCTCGCCAGGCGAATGGCGCCGTGTAGCCTTCGGTTCCGCAGGTGGTAGCTGCTGGCATGTTTAGACTGGAGTGGAATGCGGAGTCGAAATCGATGAAGCTGACCCTCCACTGCGTGACCTTCACGAACACATTCCCACACGAGATATCCCTGTGGGAGCATTCGCTCTGCTCCAAGGCCTCGACGCATCCAGTAAGGCTGCGGCAGAGTGCCAAGCGGTGAGCGTGCCCCAACCGGACGCGTCCTTCACGCACCTCGTCGGCGACAGTTGCCCAGTCGACGCCTTCGACCCGAGGCATGAGCAGCGCGCCATCTAGCCAACGGTCAAGTTCGTTGCTCTGGTAGCATCCGCGCTCCTTCATTAGGTCCCCTTGCGACAGAACACGGCGCTCCGTCCCGGAAGCGAAGCTCTCGTGCTTCGGCAATAGGGACGAGACTGCCTCCAGATACACACGGTCGAGTTCTCTTCCCCGGTGGAACTTTTTGAGGATCCATTGACGGCCGTCGCTGCCATTGAGCGGGAGAGCCTCGGCCTGGCCTCGCTGGATTGACAGCGGAACACCTCGAAGGGCGGGGTGTTCTTTGAGTCGAACGAGAATCTCGTGGATGCGGCATGGCTTTCCGCTCTTGAGCCAGCGTTCAGCACAGTCAGCGGCCACAGCTTGTGCCTCCCTGTTGAGTCGTGGCGGCGGATCTGTCGTTTTCGGTAGCGCGGGTATGCCGCGGAGAGACCCAGATGAACGAGATGTCGTCGTCTCCGGTCCTTTCATGAAGTCGTGAGTGAAGTCCCTTGAGCAGTTGATCGCGTTGCCGCGAATCGCCGAAGGCTTGCTCGTGTCTCGTTAGCCAGGTCCAGAGATCCGAGGCCGCACCGAAAGCGTTACAGAGGCCGTCGCTCGCCAGAACGAAGTGCGTGTTCAGAGGGAACCTCTCCTCGACGAGGCTCCAGCCCCCGCTGTAGAAATGATCAGGAAGGACCTGCGTGACGACGGTTCGGCTGCGGAAGCACACGGGCCCACATTGACTGTCATCCGTTCCGAGAACGCGGATAAACCTGGAGTAGGGAAGAAGGGTGTATTCCTCGTATGCCCGGTGCTCTCTAGTGCCCACAAGGTACTTGGGGACTACCAGGATGTCGTCGGGGTTGAGGAGAAGTACCTCCCTCTCAGAACAATCGCGTGGGGTAGGGTTCCGTGCGTTGCCAGGCCTGTCCAAGGGAGAGCATACAAGCCAGTTGCGTGAGCGTTCCAACTCTATTCCCGCTTGGCGAGCAATATCAGTCAACTCCGATGCGTCGCCGAGAATTTTGGCAAAGAGTTGATCGCCCGGTCCGAAACGCAGTGTGGCAGCCAAGCGCCCGGAGGCGTGGACGTCACGGTTCGCCGCGTTCCCCTGTTGTGGAATCCTATTGGACGGCAGCGACAACAGTAGCTCCCCATTGGGCGCAAATGCCAGAAACGCACTGTCCCCGCAGTGAATCACCGTGACCCTGACCGCCTCGCCAGTGAGGATAAAGTTCGCCGCAGCTATCGTGGTCTGGAAGCTCGCGGCCATCTTCTCTCGTGCCACATCGTTAAGGAGTGCGCGCATCGGTTCCGAGGCGCTGGAGGAGAATTCAGCCTTCGAGTCTGTCGCCTCACCTCGGCGGGTGACGAGCACGTCACACAATGCGCGAAGGCGATCCTCAACGTCCCCGCCAAAGAGCGCTGGCGCGAATGCCATCACGAGTTCTGCGGACTGAGCCGAGAAAGGTGAACTAGTAAGCCCATCGCAGACGCACGCGACCCTAGCGCGCGCGAACCAGCGCGCCCGATCTTGGTTCTTGATCTCTCCGTCCCGGCGCATGGGCGAGACAACGGTCAGAGCCTCGTATCCAGAGGGATCTGTGCTCGCGTTGTTTTGTGAGGTAGTCATTACTTTGCCAGCCGATCCGCCCGGGACCCCAGCGACCCTACCACCGCAAAAACATGCTTCAGCATCGCTTTGGTCCGAACATCAAAAAAGAGCCGAGAGCCTTCGCGCAGACGAGGGAAGATCCCGTCTTCAACAAGATTGGCCCGCATTGACTCGGGCACTGGGCTTGACATTTCAAACAGGCAGAGATTGTCCTCGCTCGGTCCGGCTTCCGAAGCGTCTACGTAGCCGGGGAAGTCTTCCGGCGTACGATAGTTGAGTGACGTCTCGGTGCCGATGTATCCATTCGCCACAAGCACGTTGCCGTCCGTGGTCGATAGCTGCTTGAGTTTCGCAGCAACCGGCTGAGGATCTGTGTGACTCATACCATCAGTAAGGTGCAGAGCCACCGGCGGAGAGCTGTCGGCAAATCTCTTATCGTTGACAGCGGTCTGGAGATGTTCGTAGGCCTTCTGAAGCGCGGCAGCCGCGTCTGTGCCGCCCAGCTTTCCCCCCAGGCCGAGCGAGTTGCCAGCCTGCGTGTAGGCCTCCACGCAACTCTGGATGTCCATTGCCTCACCCTTCCAGAGTTGCGGAACGCTCCCATAGATGTATATGGTCATGAAATAGCGCGGCTTGACCCGAATCTGGTCGCCACTCATCTCGGTCGAACGGGAAAGCAATTCCTTAGCAACGTACCCGAAGTATCTTTCGTTCCAGAGGTACTTCCGGTCTGAGGTGCCGGGCAAGTTGTCTGCCATTGAGCCGGAGTCGTCGAGCAGCATGACCACAAGGCCAGGCTCGGCTCGGCTGATTTTCTTCTCGTAAGGCATTCGTTCCTCCTTTCATTGGGTCCTTGTCGTTGCCGGCTGGCGCGGCGAGACACGACAATCGGTCTTCCATGTGTCGGGCTGCCGCCAGAAGAATCTTGTGAAGAAGATTGCCAGGGCAAGCCATGCCGCTACCGTAAGCGCGTAGCCGCAGATTAGGGGCGCGCGTGCCCACGCGGGCTCACCCAGAGCATCACGAATCTCCGAGGGAAGCGTAAGTACCGCGCATGCCCACGTGAGCCAAATGACTGTAACTACAAGTCGCATCATGGTCCTTGAAGACCTATTCACCTGGTGCATATCCTTCTCCTATAGTCAGCTACCGAGCATACCGTTCCGGTACGGACATGATTCTGCGCACTGCAAGAGTGCGCGCAAGCTGGGCCATTAACATCACCTCCTTTCGCTCGGGGTGGGGGAGGGTGCGCCTCGCGGCGTGACACCCACTTTCTTCGGGTGAGAATCGCAATTGGTGCCCAGGACCTGAGATCTGGTTCTCCATTTTCTCCTTCCTCGGCTTGGCCGCCGCAGTTGACAGCGGAAGGCCCTAGGGTAGAATCAAAAAGGCAGCCCCGGCGGCACTGCCGGCGTTCAGACAGTACGAGCACGCTTGTACCTTTCTGGCGCCCCGACGGAGTCCCTCAAAGCCCGTCCGGGTCGGGGCTGCAGCTTCAAGCTACTTCATCTATTGTCTGCCTCCTTATTGTGATCTCGTCTCACCGCACGGGTGGAATGCCAGGCTAGTTTGGATCTCCTACAAGGATGTGACCTCCCCAGAAGAACGGGTAGGCGAACTCGCCAGTGCTGAGTATCTCTCGCTGCGCCAGGGCGAGCGCTCGGCTTTTCGAGCAGCCGCTCAGTCTGTGCCGGTAAAAGGTAATGAAGAGTTTCTCACTCGCGGGTGTCTCCACGACATCCCAAAGGCTGGCGAGGACAGCGTCTGCCCCCGCATACATCAGTCCCAACCACATACTCGCCAGGCTCCCCGTGAGTTTTTTTCTGCCGACTTGGCCGCTCTTACAGCACCACGTGGTAACGACCTTTCTCTTGGACGCCAGCCCCCACAGTTCAAAAAGATGCAGGCGGTCTTCGTCCCTGTCGCCGAACTCGAGGAACGAGCAGAAGGGGTTAGCTTCGTCGAAACGCAGCCGCGCCCCGAGAAACACCTCGCGGGCATCCGCGAAGTTCCGCAGCAGAGCCCCGCACGTAGCGTCGTTCCCGACATAAACGCGAGAAGATGGGACCAAATGCTCCAACTGGCGTGCAGTCGCGCGCGCATGCACGAGGCCCCCGTCAGGATCGGCGATCGCCACGCAGCCCTGCCGAAGGGAATCCGGCCCACCCCCTGCAACGTCAGCGAAATTGGTGGCCGAAAGGGCCAGCGAGAGTTGGAACCGCTCGACAAGATACTTCTCGCCATCCCAGATCGCAGCAAATGGGATGTTCCAGAGAGCCTTGTCCGGGACAATCACCAATTCCTGATACTGTTTGAGTTGTTCTGCTAGAGGAGCGAAGAGAAGATCGTAGACGTCCCTGCCCATACGCCGGATCTTGCTCAGGAACTCGCCTTCCGGCCCCTGCTGGGCCGAGTCCACGAAAGATTCGCAGAGATTCCGGAAGTCCGGTCCGGCGGCACCATCCAGGCGGTGATGAGAAGTCTGACCAGCTCCGAGAACGAACGCCCCCAGCCCAGAGCCGTCGCTATAGAATTCAATGAGCGCGCGAGACGCCCCGAGGCGCCCGAAGACCTCTGTCGTAGGGATAGGATCTCGCATGTCTTTCAAGAACACATATTCGGGATCGATGCGCCAATGGCCACGTCTGGCCTTTAGGTCCTCCCTGCACTTGTGAACCCATGCGCCCAAGGCCTCCCTCCCAGCTTCCGTTCGAGAATCCGACAAAAGGCCCCGCCTGACGGGCCTCGGCTTCGTCATCTCGGTGACCTCGAAGGCGTTCTGCTCCTGCCCTTGTGACAAGAGCAGAGACCGCACTTCGTCGTACGCTGAGATCGTCGTCTCAAGCAGGTACGAGTCGTGCGCAGGCACCTCCAGCTGTCTGCGCAGCTCGCGAAGTATCGACAGCGCGCGGTTGAGCGAATCCCGCGCTGCTTCCAAGTTGCCGAGAGCCCGATGTGCGCGTCCAATGCCGTAGAGCGCCTTCCCTTCTCTCAAGCGCTGCCCCGGGCTTGACTTGAGCATCTTGAGCGCCTCGGAGGAGTAGCCTAGCGATTCCGAAAAGTACCTTTCCCTGTAACTGACCTCACTCAGATTGAGGAGGCAGGAGACTTGGTGTGAAACATTACCCAAACGCTTGGCTGAAGCCCGGGCATCGTTGAAGACTCCGCGCGCTTTCTCGTACTCGCCGCTGCTCATGAGGACAGTGCCGAGATTCAGGATCGCTTCGCAGAGGTTCAGCTGGTTATCGGTGGCATCGAAAGCTTCAGCTGCTAGGGACCACCATCGCCTAGCAGCGGATAGGTTCCTGTTGCGCCAGGCAAGACTTCCCATGAGCTTATACGCTTGCCCAAGCTCTTCTTCGCGCTGGCCAGCCTGTAGCTCCATCGCAATAGCACGCTGCGTGTAGAGATACGCTTCCTCCCATTCGCCCAAGCGAACCAGCGCCCAGGCCATGGTCTGAAGAAAAGTCGCGTGGTGCACGGGATCGCCCCCACCCAAGGACTCGGCCTGAGCGGCGTAGTACCTCATTTCCTTAAGCCCGCCCAGTTCCGCACAGGCGAGTGCGAGATCTGAGCAGGCGGACGCAAGCGCGTGATAGTCCCGAAGCCCGCGCCTCAGCAGAAAAACCTTCCGCCAAAGGCGTTTTGCCTTAGCGTACTTCCCCGCGTCGTATCGTACCTGTCCCAGAATGCTCAGCACTTCAGCCTGCCCGCCAAGGTGCTTGCGCGAACGGTATACTCGCCAACCCCGGCGCAGGTGGTTCAACGCCAAGCGCTGACTACCTTGCTTCAGAAGGGTACTGGCCAAGCCCAGATGGGCCCATCCGACATCGATCAAGGCGCTGGATTCCTGCGCCAGCGCCAGGCTCTGCTCATAGTGGAAGGCTGCCTTCTTAAAGTCTCCGCGCGTTTCCCAGAGCTGGGCGAGCGCTCGATGCGCGCCCAGCTTTATAGCGGCGCTCTCCGCGTGATGCTGCAGGAGCCCTGCCAATAGAGCAGCCGCGTCGTCCGGCCTCTCCAGCATGTCCAGGCAGTAGGCCATGTTGACGTGTATCTGTACGATTTCGTCACGTACTTCAATCCCGTCTCTGTCAAGTAGCTCCCGGTGAGCCGCCAGTCCGTTCTCCCAATCGCCCTCCCTGAGATAGGAGGTCGCCGCAAGGTTTCTCGCCGCCCGTTCCCTCGCGCGATCACCCAGACCTGCGTACAGGCGGATTGCCTCTTCTACGGCCTTCCTGGCTTCGGCAAAGCGGCGGAGCGCAACATCA
>CAYTKL010000034.1:0-13772 GCA_964438305.1 uncultured Dehalococcoidales bacterium
CGGGGAGTCCAGAGGGGACTCCCTCTGGCGGGGGCCTGGGGGTGTCCCCCAGATTGACAAATCAGGGCGGGCGGGTGGGCCCCACACACGAAGCCTTTATCTTGTGAGCGGATACGGGTACAATAAAGTGGGGTAGCTGTGCGGCGGCGGTAACCTGTATAGTAAATGGCTGTAAACATGTACAACAGCACCACTGAGGAACAGCTCGACAACCAACGGCGAACACAGCAAGTCCTGAAGAGGTTCGGCAAGAAAAGAGCAAATCTCATCCCCATTCTACAGGCGGTTCAAGGCGAGCTTGGCTATCTTCCTCGCGAGGCCATGCTGGAGGTCGCCGGGTTCCTCAGCATACCCGACATCGACGTCTACGGCGTTGTCACCTTCTACAATCAGTTCCGCCTCAACCCTCCCGGCAAGCATTCGATACGAGTATGCCTGGGCACAGCCTGCCATATGAAAGGGGGATACATCACCCTGGACGCCTGGAAGAGGCGGCTGTGCATCGAGCCCGGAGAGACAACCCCTGACCGGGAGTTCGACCTCGACACCGTCGCCTGCGTGGGCTGCTGCACCATGGCGCCGGTGACCGTCGTCGACGAGAAGCCGCAAGGCAGCGTTGAGCCGACCAAGGTGGATGGGATACTGCTCGCCTTCGAATTCGAAAGGGAGAAGGAGGCCAAGGGGAGCGAATGACAGCGGCGGAGCGGCAGACCGTGGCATCGGCCTTCGAGCAAATCAAGGAGCACGCCAACTCCGAATGGACAGCGCTGTGGGACAGCGGCAAGCCAGTGATCACGGTAGGTGCCGCCACCTGCGGCCGAGCGGCCGGCGCCCTCGAAGTGCTTCAAGCCTTCCGCGACGAGGTCAAGAAGCATGGGGTGGACTGCCCCGTCATTGAGGTCGGGTGCATGGGCCACTGCTATTCCGAACCGGACGTCACCATCTTCAAGCCGGGCTACCCGCCAATCTGCTACGGCAATGCCAATCCGGTCATAGCCGAGAGACTGGTGAAGGAGTTCGTCCTCGGCGACGATCCTTGCCTCGAGTTCGTCCTTGCAGCGACCGAGCCCAACGACCTCGTTCCCAGCTTCGCTGATTTCCCTCGCTCCCAGTACGAGAAGAAGGTCGTCCTGAAGAACTGCGGCCAGATCGATCCCGAGCAAATAGAGCATTACATCGCCAACGGCGGCTATGCGGCCCTGGCGAAAGCACTCCAGGCCCAGCCTGAGGACATCGTGGATGAGTTGAAGAGGTCGGGGCTGAGAGGTCGAGGAGGCGCTGGCTTCCCCACAGGGAAGAAGTGGGAGAACTGCCGCAATGCCACTGGCAGGCCGAAACACGTCATCTGCAATGCCGACGAGGGCGACCCCGGGGCCTTCATGGACCGCGCCATCCTGGAGAGCGACCCGCACGCGGTGCTGGAGGGCATGATCATCGCCGCCTATGCCGTCGGGGCCCGACACGGCCACATCTACGTCCGCGCCGAGTACCCCCTGGCAGTGGAGCGGGCAAGGATCGCTATCCGCCAGGCACAGAAGCTGAACCTCCTTGGCAAGAACATCCTGGGAAGCGACTTCAGCTTCGACGTCAGAATCTTCCAGGGGTCAGGGGCCTTCGTCTGTGGTGAGGAGTCAGCCCTTATCGAGTCGCTGGAGGGGAAGGCGGGCCTCCCCTACCATCGCCCCCCGTTCCCCGCCACCCACGGACTCGATGGAAAGCCAACCGTCGTCAACAATGTGAAGACTCTGGCCTCGATACGCCACATCATCGAGAACGGGGCCGAGTGGTTCGCCGGCATCGGCACCGAGGGCAGCACGGGCACTGCCGTTTTCGCCCTGGCGGGCAAGGTGGTCAACACCGGTCTGGCCGAGGTGCCAATGGGCACGACGCTGCGCCAGGTCATTTTCGACGTTGGCAGCGGCATACCGGACGGCAAGCGCTTCAAAGCGGTGCAGATAGGAGGCCCTTCCGGCGGCTGCCTGCCTGAATCGGCCCTTGACCTGCCCATCGACTTCGATTCCCTCACCGAGGCGGGGGCGATGATGGGCTCGGGGGGCATGATAGTGCTCGATGAGGACGACTGCATGGTGGAGATAGCCCGATACTTCCTCGAGTTCACCCAGCGAGAGTCCTGTGGCAAGTGCACGTTCTGCCGCCTGGGAACGAGGCAGATGCTTGAAGTCCTCAGCGGCTTCACCAAAGGCGAGGGAAGCATCGAGGACCTCGACATGCTGATGGATCTGGCCCAGGACATCAAAGGGGGCTCCCTCTGCGCGCTGGGAAGGACGGCTCCCAACCCCGTCCTTACCACCCTGCGCCACTTCAGAGATGAATACGAGGCCCACATACTGGAGGGACGCTGCCCGGCGCTCATGTGCATCGACCTCATCACCTTCTACATCATCCCGGACAAGTGTGAGCGCTCCTGCGACGCCTGCATCGGAACGTGCACCGTGGAGGCAATAAGCCCCAACAAGAAGAGAATCAAGGTCATCGACCAGGACAAGTGTGTGAAATGCGGCACCTGCCTGGTGGCCTGTCCTCCCCAGTACGACGCCGTGATAAAGGTGTCGCCCCCCAGCGAGGTGCCGAGGGCAGAGAAGGAGACGGCGGAGACATGAGCACCGTATCCCTGACCATCGACGGCCAGAAGGTGACCGCCAGTGAAGGCACCAAGGTCCTGTGGGCGGCTCTCGACAATGGCATCTACATCCCCAACCTGTGTGCTCTGCACGACCGCGCCGAACCCGCCGCTTCCTGCCGCCTGTGCTTCGTTGAGATAGAAGGCTATCGCCGGCCGGTCACCGCCTGCACTGAAACGGTCGAGGAAGGCATGGTGGTGAACACCAAAGGCGCCGACGCCTTGAGGCTGGCCCGTACCGGCTTCGAGCTGCTCATGGCCAGCCATCCGGTGGACTGCGCCCACTGCACCGCCAACGGCGCCTGTGAACTCCAGACAATCGCCCGCCACCTCCGGGTAAGACTGAAGCCGAAGCGTTTCAAGAAGCTGCTGAAGGAACTGCCCATCGACAGCAGCAGCTCAGTGCTGGAGTACGACCCGAACAAGTGTGTGCTCTGTGGCAGATGCGTCTGGATATGCCGCGAGCGCCTCGGCATCGGAGCGCTCGGGTTCGCCCACCGTGGCTTCAAGAGGGTAGTCACCACTTTCGGCGATGCGCCTATCGGGGAATCAGGGTGCGCCGGCTGCGCCGAGTGTGTTCTCGCCTGTCCCACCGGCGCCCTGACGCTAAAGGACCAGCAGGAAGGCTCGAAGAAGAGGCAACTCACCACGGCGCCCTAGTCGCGGCCGCGTCGCTTCACAGGTCGAGAACCAGTCCGGCCCCGCACTCCACACACTGGTCCGGATAGAGCTTCTTGATCTCCGCCTTGTACTGGGTACAATGGCACGGACTTACCAGCGAAAGGCCCTCCAACCGCTCGAAGTCGCGGAACCCATGCAGTCCGCCCACGATGCCCACCACCTCCCCATACCTTGAAGCAGCGTCTATGATCTCCCCTACCCCGGGATGAGAGCAACCGGTGACCACGACAATCCCATCGTCGGTGTGGAGGGCAAGGGACTGCTCTATGCCCTTGAGCTCCCCGGTGCTGTACACCCTGTCGCAGACCTGAAGCCCCTCTCCCACCCTGGTCACCTTCCTGCCCGGTATGGCGCCGCCGACCGACGCCGGAAGGTAGATCTCAGCGTCATCGTTCTCGGCGAGAAGGTAGGCCAGGCCGCCGCTGTGGTCCCCGTGGGCATGTGAGATTACGATGATGTCAATATCGCTGGGGTCGAGCCTCAGTCGTTCCATGTTGTGCAGCAGTATCGAGCCGCTGGCGCCTGTGTCAAACAGAATCTGCGGTATCCCCGAGCCCTCGATGAGACAGGAGAACCCCCAGTCTGCACGCAGCCCCGTTTCACGCACTGCGTTATCGTAGACAATGGTGATTCGCATTCAGCGTCATCCCGAACCGGCCACTCGGTCGGCGGCCCGTTCCAACCTGGTCGATGCCAGCACCTGCAGTGACTCAGCCCCGACTGTGTCCCCTTGACCGGAAACGGGGCGCATGCTAACATAATTATGAGCATATGACAATAATAGACACCCTACCGACGCACACTATGCTCGGGCAAGGAGGCTAGCTGGGTGAAAGAGACCGTCGTATTGAGCGGCAAGGGCGGAACGGGGAAGACGAGCATCGTCGGTTCCTTCGCCGTGCTGGCCAAGAACAAGGCGCTGACCGACTGCGACGTCGATGCCGCCGACCTGTGCCTGCTGCTACAGCCCACACTCAAGGAGGACAACGAGTTCTGGAGCGGGCAGGTTGCGGTGATAGACGAGGACAAGTGCACCCAGTGCGGCCTGTGCGAGGACGTATGCCGCTACGATGCCATCAAGGAGTACAAAGTCGACCCCATTGCCTGCGAAGGGTGCGGCTTCTGCTTCCAGGTATGCCCCTCTGAGGCCATCGCCATGAGGGAATGCCTCTCCGGCCACTGGTTCATATCGGAGACTCGATACGGGCCCCTCATCCACGCTAAACTCGGGATTGCCGAGGAGAACACGGGGAAACTGGTGGCGGTGGTGCGGCAGAATGCCAGGCTTATGGCTGAAGAACGAGGTCTGCAGCACATCATCACCGACGGCCCTCCGGGCATAGGCTGTCCGGTGATCTCCTCTCTGACGGGGGCCAACCTTGCTCTCGTTGTAACCGAGCCGACTCTATCCGGTATGCACGACCTCGAGCGCGTCCTCGGCGTGTGCCGCCATTTCAGTATCCCTGCCCTGGTCTGCATCAACAAGTACGACATAAACGAGGACAACTCTCGGCAAATCGAGGCCCAGTGTCACCAGCAGGGAGTGGAGGTGGCCGCAAGGATACCCTTTGACAATGCCGTCACCGAAGCGATCATCCGAGGAGTCCCGGTGGTGGAGTTCTCCGACGGCAAGGTCAGTCGCGAGATAGAGACGCTGTGGCGGCACGTCGAGCGGGTAGTGGGAGAATGAAGGGGTAACAAGCCATGCCAATATATGAATACCAGTGCCCGCAGTGCGGCGAGAAGTTTGAACTGCGTCGAAGCATAGCCGATAGCGACAGCGACACGGAATGCCCCAAGTGCGGCGCCACGGAAGCCCGGCGGGTCCTGTCTCTCTTCGCCACCGGCTCTTCCGGTACGGGCTCTTCCGGTATGGCATGTGCTCCAAGCAGCCCTACCTGAGGCGTGAGGCTGTGAGGCCGGTGGCCTCATCGGACACCCATTGGATGGAGGAACAGAGGGAGAAGTGCCAATCTACGACTTCAAATGCGAGGACTGCGGCCAGGTATCCGAGATACTTGTCCGCAATTCGGACGACACCACGCAATGTCCTGGCTGCGGCAGCGTCAACGTCAAGAGGCTTGTCGCCGCCGCCAGCGTGATCAGGATGGACGGCCCGACGCCGGGCCACACGTGCTGTGGCAGGCAGGAGCGCTGCGAGGCTCCACCATGTTCCACTGGAGACACCTGCCGCAGGCAATGAAGGAGGAATCATCATGCGATACGCTATACCCGTAACCAACGGCAAGCTGGCAGCACATTTCGGACACTGTGAGCACTTCGCCTTCATCGACATCGACCCGGAGACCAGAGCGATCGTGAGCAAGCAGATTGTTGCCTCACCGGGCCATGAACCGGGGATGCTCCCAGTATGGCTGGCGGAAGAGGGAGTCGCCGCCGTCATCGCCGGCGGCATGGGTTCCCGAGCCCAGGCGCTGTTCCAGGAGAATCGAATCGAGGTCATTGTCGGCGCCACGGAAGAGGACCCCGAGCAGATAGTCCTGGACCACCTGCGAGGCGGGCTCGCAGTAGGCGACAACCTGTGTGATCACTAAGATATATGAACCTGGCAGGCGTAGAGTCGAGTGCTGTAATCGTGGGGGCACAGAGAGCTTTGTTCCCGGTGAAGGGTTTGGGGTGTTCGGGCTGATCCTGCCAAGAGCCGTGCACCGTTTGAGAAGCCTGTCCCCGGGGGGGACAGGCTATTTCTATGCTCTGTTGCTGCGCCCGTGCTGCGTGACCATTACCCCGACAATTCGGATTCCCGTGCGGGATTGTGCGAAATGAAGCAACGCCAGGCACGAAGCACGGCCACAGGCGGACATAGAATCGGGACTTGATGAATACATGAGGAGATGGCGCTACAAACGTGGGCCGCCCACTCGAAGGCGTCCACGATGTAAGGTATGCGATTTCAAGAAAGGAGAGGTAGCCAATGCACGCTACAATTCAGAAGCCTATTGACGAGATCACCGGGTACTTCAAGCCCGGCGAGAAGGTGTTCGTCGTTGGGTGTGACAACTGCGCCGCGAAGTGCCATTCCGGTGGAATACCGGAGACCGAGGAGATGGCGAATCGCCTGAAGACGAGAGGCGTGAACGTGATCGGTTGGTGCGTGCCCCAGCCAGCAGGCGTTTCGCTCTGCAAGCTTGCCAACACGAGGAAAGTCCTTCAAGAGCAGTATGGCGAGCAGATCAAAGAGGCTGATTCGTTTCTGGTGCTGGCCTGCGGCCAGGGTTTTCACACGGTGATGGATGCCACCGATGGCGAGATGGTGCACCCCGGATGTGACACCGTCTTCGGCGGCGAGACCGTGACCGATGATTTCATCACCGAGTACTGCTCACTGTGCGGCGAATGCATCGTTGAGTACACCGGTGGGCTGTGCCCGGTGACACTCTGCGCCAAGAGCCTGCTCAACGGCCCCTGTGGGGGAGCCAAGGACGGCAAGTGTGAGGTGGACAGGAACCGGGATTGCGGATGGCAACTCATCTACGACCGGCTCAAGCAGCTTGGACGGCTGGAGCAGATGAAGGACTACGTGGAGCCCAAGAACCATGCGAAATGGAGCCGCCCCCGCTCTCTTGTCGTTCACGCCGGAGACGCGACCTTCAAGTCCCTCAGCGGCGACCACATGGTCACCAACAAGGACTAGCCAAGCCAACTGTCGAGAAAGGAGCCACAATTGAGCAACCTGAAAGACGCCCTTGAAGGCAAGAAATTCGTGATCACTGGAGAAGTGGGACCGCCCAAAGGCGTTGACATAGAGACATGCCTGCATGACGCGGAGCACCTGCGAGGCAAGGTTGTTGCCATCAACGTTACCGACCTGCAGAGTGCAGTGATGCGCATAGGGTCACTGGCCGTATCCGCCAAACTGGTGGAGCGGGGCCTGGAACCGGTGTACCAGCTCACCTGCCGCGACCGGAACCGGCTTGCACTGCAGTCGGACCTCCTGAGTGCGTGGGCATTGGGTATCAAGAATGTCTTGTGCCTCACTGGCGATCACCCGGTCCTGGGTGACGACAGAGAGGCGAAACCAGTCTACGACCTCGATTCCGTGCAACTCCTCAAAGCAGCGAACATGCTAAACGAGGGGCATGACCTGGCTGGTCATGACCTCGACGGCAAGCCCGACCTGTTCACCGGGGCGGTGGTAACCCCGGCTGCGGACCCGCTTGAGCCGCAGATCATCAAGATGGAAAAGAAGATCAATGCTGGAGCCAGGTTCTTCCAGACCCAGGCCATCTACGAGCCAGACAAATTCGAAGCCTTTGTGAACCAGGCAAGTACATTCAAAGTGCCGATTATCGCCGGTATAGTGGTACTGAAGAGTGCCGCCATGGCTCGATATATGAATGAGAACGTGGCCGGTATCCATGTCCCCGATGCTCTAGTTCAGGAGATGGCGGACACACCCAAGGAGGACCGCAAGAAGAAATCTGTGCAGATATCAGCACGGCTCATCCGAGAACTGAAGCCGCTGTGCCAGGGCGTGCACATCATGCCTCTAGGGTGGGATGAACTCGTGCCTGACATCATCGAACAGGCCGGTCTCGGCTAGCCCACTATTGCGCCCTGGGTCAAACGCGCCATAGTGGACTTCGATTCGCCGGCTTCCGAGTTCGCTGCGTGGTTCGATGAGGAAGGCTAGTTGGCCTTTGCCATAGAGGTCAAAGCCTTCCAGGAAGTGTCTAGCGGTCTCTCCAGAGCACGGCTTGAGATAGGGGCCGCCAGCGGCGTTTCTGAAGCACGCTGACTTCGCCGTTGATATAGTTATGTCAACTCATCTTCAGAGGCCGAGGGGGGTAAAGGAACTGGAGCCCGGGCGGGCTGCATTTGAAGATACGCACCCAGGGTGCAACCTGTAGCGCTTCTTACCGAGAACGGGAACAGTTGAAACGTCAAGACCTTGGGTTGAGGAGCGACCGGCACGGCGAACGTCCCGAACCAACATGCCACCACGCGATTGCGGCCTAGCGGCCGCTGTCGCCGACATGTACCCTGCCCCATATCGACACAGCACGGGCCAGGGAGTCGACACTGGTAGACTCGGACTTGGTTCCCGCGGGGAAACAGATCCTCATGTAGTTGTTCAGCACCAGAGCTCCGGCACTGTCGATGGCCGACCGCACAGCCGCCAACTGGGTTATGAGGCTCTCACAGTCACGGCCATCGGCGATCATCTTCTGAATCCCCCGCACCTGCCCTTCAATCCTCTTCAAGCGCTTGAGAAGCGCCTCTTGCGATGCACTCTCTTGAGGCATTACGTCCTCCGCCTTTGACTTGCCTGGGGGTTGCTATACCATACCCCTATACGGTATAATCGGTGATAGCCTACTTTGCACCTCATTCTACCACAAAACAGGCCCGAGGCGTAGCCTCACGGACTGGTATGTGGGTTGGTCCGAAAGGAGGAACGGAGCGCTGAAGGTTGGCCGAAGCGATCCCCTCAAGCCGTCACGCACCGGTGCTTGCGGGCTACTCCTCTTCAGCGGATTTGCCGGGCCCACCAGGTTTCTCGCCTCCGCTTCTCCAGCACCCAGCATGCCGCTGCACAACAAGACCAGAGAGATAACCGCCATCTACCCCTACTGTGGGGTGCAATGCGGCATCATCATGGCAGTGCAGGAAGGGGAGGTCATCGGCGTTGAGGGTGACCCCGATTCCCGTGTCAACCAGGCATCTCTGTGTCCAGAGGTGCCTCAGTATATGAGTGTGCCCACTGCACATCTAGTTTGAACACCATGAAGTACGGCGCCCCAGGCGCGGCCAGTTGAACCCTTACGAACCGGGGAGTCTCCTGTCAACCGCGCGAGGGATTGCCGCTGGCGCCGCGACTCATCGCCAGATGAGTTCGCGGCGCCAGACTTCTTTCTGCCCCCATCCTCTTGAGGCTTTCCCACCCCTGCGGTAGAATGGAACGGCCAGGTATAGCAGGCTTCCACTCAGAACACATGCTGTGGCGAAAGGCCCGGAGCCTTGGAGGGGAGTAGTGTTATGAAGTGCGACCGTTGCAGGCAGGAACTGGCCGACGACGAAGGCCGTGTCCTCAGAGGTGAGACGCTGTGCGAGGACTGCTACATAGAGGCCGCCTACCCGTCGAAGGCCTGCGACCCGTGGGCAGTATACATCGCCACGCGAAGTCGCGAGACCGCCGGGCAAACCGGCGCTGAGGGCCTGACCGAACTGCAGCAGGCCATCTACGAGTTCATCAAGAGTCGGGGGAAGGTAACCGGTGAGGAACTGATGGAGCATTTCCGCCTTTCTCCTTCCGAGATTCAGAATCAGGCGGCCATCCTCAGACACTGCGAGCTCATCCGCGGGACAAAGGAGGATGGAAAGGTCTATCTGACACTGTTCTGACTCCACCAAGGAGAGTGGCCAAAATGGCAGAGTGGCAAGACGATCTACCGCCGTTGGTTAGAGAGAAGCTGGCCAGGATCGGAGACGCCAGCCCCGACGAGAAAGCCAGAATGAAGGAATTGAGCAACCTGGACTCCCTTCTTGCTGACTTCTTCGGAGGTGCGGTCGATCCTGAAGGGCTGTATGAACGGTTGAAGCAATACGAAGACCAGGACAAGCAGTTCCTCCTTCAGGAGGCACAGGCCAGGCTGAAGGGCTCCTTCAAGGAGAAGGAATCCCGGATAGCCTTTGATGACGTGGGTGCCGGCAGATTGACGGTACGTCTTCTTGAGGAAGAGGAGGCTGAAGCAGCGGTCGAGGAGGAAGGGGATGGCATGGTAATCGAGTTGACCGCCGACAATTTCGACGAAGCGGTGCGCAAGCACCGCGTACTGGTGGTTGACTGTTGGGCGGAGTGGTGCGCCCCCTGCCGTATGGTGGCCCCGATAATCGAGGAGCTGGCCAGGGAGTACCACGGCACTATCGCCTTCGGCAAGCTCGATGTGGACCGTAATCAGTCGGTAGCGGCCAAATACAACATCATGTCGATACCGACCCTGCTCGTATTCAAGGACTGGCAGCTTGTGGACCAGATGGTAGGAGCACAGCCGAAGCAGATGCTCCAGCAGCGCCTGGCTTCATACATCGGCTGAGTGTGGGGAAGCCGTACCGTGCCTTCCCCCGGTCCGCGCAGCGTTGCAGAGATCTCACAGAGCGAAGGCAGGCGACCCCACGCCGAGTTACACCATGATGCTTGTGCCGGCGCACTTCTCCATAGTGCTTCAATGCCTGTGGCCTGTCCCTTTGTTGTTGCCTCCTCCGCAGTGCTACAATACCGCAGTGCCCGCTGAATCTGGCCAGTCCTTCATGCTCGCGGCGCAGCACCGCATTGGAATTCAGAGAATGCCCGCCCTGGTGACGAGATCGAAGCAGGTGTACCTGAGCGACGGATTCCTGCCGCTGCTCAGGCGGGCTTTGGCATTCGCGGTTGGGCTCCTCTTCTTTCGCCGCAGCTACCTCATCTATGTCGACCCACTGGAGAAGCTCCAACCGCCGAACGAGGCTGACCTCATGCCCAGGGTCGGCAATCACACCTCAAAGGCGGTCTCGTCGAACCAGGAGGCGGACGATTTGGCGGCGCGAGGGCTCGAGTTCCGCTCCCAGGTTCCCAATGGGCGAGAGAGGCTGGACAAAGGGGCTGTGGCGCTCTGCACCTTCGTCGGACGGGAACTCGCCTGCATAGAGTGGGTCGCTTTGAGTCAGCAGGCATGCGATGCCATGGGACAGCCGCCCTATTCGGTCGACTTCTCAAGGGAAGAGGCCTGGTCGGGAGGTCTGTGGACCAATCCGAAGTACCGGCGAATGGGGCTTCGCCGCTACAGCAGCTTTAAGACCCTCGAATTCCTGCTCAGCAGGGGAATCCAGACGACCCGAACCGCGATTGCCAGGGACAACATCGCCGCGCACAGAAGCCGACCCCAGTTCCTTCCGGGCCCTTTCGCCGAGGGCCGCTACCTGCGAGTCCTGTGGTGGAAGTCGTGGAAAGAGAAGCCTTTGACCGGGGGCCAAATGTGCACGGGCTGATTGGACTATGGAGAAGGTCCAGGCATATCCGCCAGCGCGAGGGCGTGGCCTCTCTGCTGCGGCGAGCCCGTGGCTTCCTCACCTACTGCCTGTTCGAGCACCGCGTCTACTATCTCTATGAGCACAGTACAGACTCTGTGTTGGAGGTGAACGAAGCCGACGTGCTGCCTGCGATTCGTAATCTCACATTCCATGTAGTCTCATCCAATGAGGCGGCCGACAGATTGGAGGTCACAGGACTGGAGCTCCGCTCGTACATGGGGAATGCCAGAGAGGCACTGGACAAAGGCGCGGTGGCACTCTGCACCTTCGTCGACGAAGAGCTGGCCCACATCGGGTGGGTCGTCATGAGTGAAGAAGCTTGCGGCGCGTTTGCCGAGCCACCCTGCAAGGTCAACTTCGGCAACGGGGAAGCAATGAGGGCAGGCGTGTGGACCAACCCCAAGTACCGCGGCCTTGGCCTCCACAGATGGAATACCTTCAAGAGGATGCAGTTCATGAGGGACAGAGGCATCGCAATCAGCCGTGGCGCCATTGCCAAGCAGAACCTAGTTGCCCAGAAGGCGCACCGTCTGTACGGTCCAGCCCCCTACGCCGAAGGCCGCTACCTGAGAATCTTGTGGTGGAAGTCGTGGAGGGAGAGGCCGCTGCCCCCACGCTAGGGATGTGCACGCTATGAGAGGCCTGTTGCAGAGGGCAAAGCGCATCTACCAGACCGAAGGACTTGCTCAGCCGCTGAGACGAGCCCCTGCCGGCTTCACGTACTGCCTCTTCGAGCGTAGAACGTACGTGCTGGTTGATCATGCCACAGAGAACATCAGACATATGGACACGGCTGACTTGATGCCCAGGGCCGAAGACTGCTCCCTAAAGATAGTCTCCACCAACGCGGAGGCTGATGAGCTGGAGACTCAGGGCCTTGAGTTTCGCTCCCAGATTTCCAATGCGAGGGAAAGGCTCGGCAAAGAGGCGGCAGCCTTCGTCGTCTTCGTTGGGGGTGAGTTCGCCAGCATAGCGTGGGTGGCAATGAGTCAGGAGGCGGTGGAGACCCTCAGCGAGCCACCGGTACGGACGGACTTCACAAAGGGCGAGGCCTTGTGCGGAGCTGTTCTGACCAAGCAAGAACACAGGCGGAAACGCCTCAACCTGTATATGGGCCTGCACATACGCCAGTTCCTGCTGGACAGGGGCATAGCCACGATGCGCGGGGCAATCGGCAAGGACAATGCCGCATCTCTGAAGGCAAATGACAGGTTCAGACCGACCGTCTACGCGGAAGGGCGCTACTTGAGAATCCTGCGGTGGAAGTCGTGGAAAGAGAGGCCGCTGAGCACTTCGGAACAGGAGGCAGTCAGGCAGAGTGATGAGCCGCATAGCTGACCTATACAGAGAAGCCAGCCGCGTCCGTCGCACTGAGGGACTCGTGCGCCTGCTGCAGCGCGCCTTCTCATTCCTCGCATTCTGCATTCTGGAGCATAGAGGCTACTGGCTGTACGCGGAGCCAGAAGGGAGCATGCGCCACTTTAATGAGGCCGACTTCCTGCCCCGCATTGCCGATATCACAGAGCGCTTTGTATCCTCCAACCAGCAGGCCAGCGAGATGGAGGCTGAAGGGTTAGAGTTCCGCTCCCAGGTCCCCAACGCTCGAGCAATGCTGGACGGCGGAGCGGTTGGGCCTTTCTTCTTCTGCCGGAGCTACTACGTCTATAGAGAGTACATTGAAGACCTGGCAGAAGCCGTAGAAGCTGATTTCGTGCCCGGAATCGAGGGCCTTGCTTTCCGTATTGTCTCCAGCAATGAGGAGGCAGACGAGCTGGAGGCTCAGGGTTTCCCGTTTCGCTCGCAGGTGGCCAACGCCAGAAGGAACCTGGAGAAAGGGGCAACAGCGTTCTGCCTCTTTGTGGGACAGGAGCTGGCCAGCATAACGTGGCACGCCCCGAACAGAGACGCCCAGAGAAGCCTGGGCGAGCCTCCGTACCCGGTCGACTACGAGAAAGACGAGATATGCTCGGGGGGACTGTGGAGCAATCCGAAGTACCGGCGAAAGGGACTCCGCAGCTACAGCAGACTCAAGAGGATAGAGTTCCTCCGCGATAGCGGAGTCAAGGCAAGGCGGGGCGTCATTGCCAGGCAGAACGTCCTCGCATTCAGTGGTCGCGCAGACTTCCAACCCTCGGCCTTCGCCGAGGGCCGCTACCTCAGAATCCTGTGGTGGAAGTCGTGGAAGGAGAGGCCCCTGCCCGATGTCGACGCAGCGGCAGGAGGAGACCGCAAGGTGCCGTGAACAGACTGACGGAGCTGGCCCGAAGAGCCGCACTGGTCTATCGAACTGAAGGGCTCCTGGCCCTGGCCAGGCGGGCAGTTACATACGCAACGGGACGGCTGTTCTGGTACGAGACCTACTACCTGTACGAGAACGATGGCAGCCGTCACAGCAGGGGCACCGATACCGATTTCGTGC
>CAYTKL010000035.1:0-13345 GCA_964438305.1 uncultured Dehalococcoidales bacterium
CTCCGACCTCAGCGTCCCGAACGCTGCGCGCTAACCGGACTGCGCTACGCCCCGCAGGCCACCATTATAGTCCACCACGTCAATGCTAGCAACAAGCCATCATCGCATCCCCTATTCGACCACGCGTTCCAAGCTGTAGGGGCGTTCAATTGAACGCCCCTACATTCAGGCCCCGCCGGTCTGCCACCGCAGTTGCCTGATGCATCAGGGCCTGCTCCGAAGATGCCTGGAGCATCGGCTCCAGGCTACCCCCAGGGGTGCCCCGTTCGCCCTGAGCCTGTCGAAGGGTGAGCCGTCTCGTGCGCTTTTGCGCCCTCGCCGCGGCGCTCGTAGCAGTACGAACGAACCCACCCTCCCACCCACCTCACGAGAGTCGCCTTTCCGCCTTCGCCGCGGTGCCACCATCCTCCCCTCTGCTGGGTAGGTTGGAGCATCTGCTCCAACCCGGGCCTGTCGCCTGCCAACCGTTCGCCCTGAGCCTGTCGAAGGGCGACAGGCCACACATCCCGAGCGCATCGCGGGGCGGTTCATGGTCCGACAGGCCTGTCCTGAGCTCGTCGAAGGGCTCACCACGGACAGCATACGGGCTGATTCTGCCCCGGGCACGTTTCAAGGCCTGCTCCAACCATGCCTTTTCCTTGAACAGGCTCATGCCTGGTGCTATACTTATTCACCTATGAAATGCTGCGTGCTCATAATCGATGGAGCGGCTGACCGGCCCCTCCCCGACCGCGACGGAAAGACATGCCTGGAGCTGGCCCGCACCCCCAACCTGGACGCAATGGCCAGAGAGGGCGTTGTCGGCCTGGCGCGGACGGTGCCCCACGGGATGGAGCCGTCGAGCGCCTGCGCCTGCATGTCCATACTTGGCTACAACCCCAAGCAGTACTACGTCGGCCGCAGCGCCATCGAGGCGAGAAGCATGGGCATTCCCGTCGATGACGGCGATGCCCTGTTCCGCTGCAACCTGGTGGCGGTGGAGGACGGCAGGATGCTCGACTACAGCTCGGGCCACATCAGCAACGCCGAGGCCCGTTCCCTCGTTGACGCCCTGCAGGAGAGCCTTGGCAACGACAGGGTGCACTTCTACCCCAGTGTGGGCTACAGGAACATATGCAGGATAAAGGGAGCACAGGAAAGCCTGCTGGCCACGTGCACCCCACCGCACGACATTCCCGGCGAGCGCGTCGATGAGTTCCTGCCCCACGGACCGGGGAGCGACTTCCTGCGCGACCTCATGGCGCGGTCGGAGCATGCACTGCGCGACCACCCGGTGAACCGGGAGCGCAGGGCCCGCGGTGAAACGCCCGCCACCATGATCTGGCTGTTCTGGGGCAGCGGCATGGTCGCCGACCTGCCCGGTTTCAAGCAAAGGTACGGGCTCAATGCCGCCATGACATCGGGAGTCGACCTGCTCCGCGGCCTGGCGAAGATGGCGGGCATAGACAACCTGGACATCGCCGGGGTGACCGACGGACTGGACAACGACTACGCCGCCCAGGTAGACGGCGCGCTGAAAGCCCTGGCCGACCACGGCCTGGCGGTCATCCACGTTGAAGCGCCGGATGAAGCAGGCCATGCCGGGGCTGTCGACGAGAAGGTCGAGGCCATCGAGCGGACCGACGCGGAGATAGCCAGCCGGCTTGTGGCATGGAAAGGCGACGCTCTGCGTGTACTGGCAATGCCGGACCATCCCACGCCGATCGAGGTCAGGACCCACACGCCGGACCCGGTGCCGTTTCTGCTGTGGGGGCCCGGCTTCACCGCCTCGGGCGCCGCGAGATTGACCGAGGCGGAGGCGGAAGGCACAGGCATCTTCATCGAGGAAGGACACACAATCATGGCCCGGCTCACCCGGTTGCAGTAGGGCCTCTACGGGAGAACTGTATGGCACTTGTAGTGCAGAAGTACGGCGGCAGCTCCGTCGCCACCGCCGACAGAATCAAGAATGTGGCCCGCCGCATAGCGGCGGCCAGGGACAACTACGACGAGGTGGTCGTGGTTGTCTCCGCCATGGGCGACACCACCGACCTGCTCATCGACCTCGCCCTGGAGGTGAGCGAGCACCCCGATGACAGGGAGCTTGACGTCCTCCTGTCCACCGGCGAGACTATCTCCAGCACTCTGATGGCCATGGCGCTCAAGTCACTGGGCTATCAGGCAATCAGCCTCAGCGGCGCCCAGGCGGGGATCAGGACCGACGCCGCCTACCGCAGGGCTCGCATCACCCGTGTCGAGCCGGAGAGAATCATGAAGGAGCTGGAAAAGGGCAGGATAGTGATCGTCGCCGGTTTTCAGGGAATCACCTCTGACATGGACATCACCACCCTGGGTCGCGGCGGCTCCGACACCACCGCGGTGGCCATGGCGGCAAGCCTCGGAGCAGAGGTATGCGAGATATACTCCGACGTTGAGGGCGTGTATACCGCCGACCCACGCGTAGTGCCGCAAGCGCGCAAGCTGAAGGATATCGACTTCGAGGAGATGCTCGAACTCGCAACCTACGGGGCCAAGGTGCTCCACCCCCGCGCGGTCGAGCTTGGCAAGCTCTTCGACGTGCCCATCATGGTGGCGTCGAGCTTCGTAGAAGGACGGGGGACCCTTATTCACGGAGGGACGGCAATGGAAGTGAGAAACAAGGTACGAGGGGTCGCTCATGACCTCGATGTGGCCAAGATCACCGTGCTGGGCGTGCCCGACCGCCCCGGCATCGCCACCACCCTGTTCGAGCCTCTCGCCAAGGAGAACGTCAGTGTGGACACCATCGTCCAGAACGCCAGCGTGGAGCGGGTCACCGACCTGACCTTCACCGTCACCCAGGGAGACCTGGACAAGGCGATGAAGGTCATCGAGCCGGTAGCCCGGTCCATCGGAGCCAGTGGATGTGTTGCCGATGCCGGCCTGGGCAAGGTGAGTATCGTGGGCACCGGCATGCTGAACGCGCCAGGCTATGCGGCGAGGATGTTCCGCGCTCTCTCCGACGCCAACATCAACATCGAGTTGATATCAACGTCGGAGATCAGGATCACCTGCATCATCGACCAGGACCGGGTCAAGGATGCGGTAATCGCCCTGCACAAGGCGTTTGAACTGGAGAGGGAAGAAGAGGAGGCCTGACCGGTCTTCGCAGGTACCGGCAGAAAAACAAGGGCAGACCCGTGGGTCTGCCCTTGTTCATCTTCGAACCAGCCTGCTAGGCGGCGACCACCTCCTTCACCTCGGGCACGTGCTCCTTCAAGATTCGCTCTATGCCGTTGGTGAGGGTCAGGTTGCGCATGGCGCATCCGCTGCACGCACCAAGGAGCCTGACGGTAACCACGCCGTCATCCACGTCAACGAGTTCCACGCCACCGCCGTCCGCCTCCAACTGGGGCCTGATCCTGTCCAGAATCTGCTCAACCTTGTCACGCATTGGCTCCCTCCGAAACACCCCTATTCTGTGCCGTTCCAGCCCAGTACCGACGAATTCTAGCACAGAGCGAGGCCCTCTGTCAAAGCGGGCGGCATCGGCGCGGCGGCCGCCAGGGCGAAAGAACCGGACTCGAAAATGAATCCCCGCAGTGTCTTGACAACCTTGTCTGACGGTGCGAGTATAATCACCACAGCTCGGGGAGGTGAGAGTGCAGCTCAGCGTGGTCATTCCGGCTCTGAACGAGGAGGCAAACATCGGTGAACTGATCACCGCCCTCCACGAGGTCGTGCCGTTGATAGCGCCGGACTACGAGGTTATCGTGGTTGACGGCGGCTCGGTGGACAAGACCAGGGAGCTGGCAAGGATGATGAACACCAAGGTCCTTGTCCAGAAGGAGAAGGGCTACGGGGGGGCTCTGAAGGAGGGGTTCGGCACCGCTGACGGAACCTACATTCTCACCCTTGATGGCGACCTGTCGCACAGCCCCACCTTCATTCCGCAGATGTGGGAGGCATGCAGAGGGGCCGAGGTGGTGGTGGCATCGCGCTACACCACGGGCGGCTCGGCCGAGATGCCGCCGCTGCGAAAGGTCCTGAGCTTGATACTCAACAGGTTCTTCACCACCGGGCTGTCTCTGCCACTGAAGGACATATCCAGCGGTTTCCGCCTGTATCATTCATCCGTCCTCAAGAACCTGGAGCTGACCAGCTCGGATTTCGAGATACTGGAGGAGATTCTCATCAAGAGCTATGCCCAGGGCTGGCGCATCCAGGAGGTGCCGTTCCACTACCTGCCGAGGAAGAACGGGCGTTCCCATGTGAAGCTGCTGAAGTTCGGCCTTGCCTACCTCAGGACCTTCCGGCGGATGTGGGGTCTGAGGAACTCCATCCTGTCCGCAGACTACGACTATCGGGCTTTCGACAGCCGCATCCCGTTCCAGCGGTACTGGCAGCGGCGCCGCTTCAGCATCATCACCAGGCTCGCCAGGGGAGCGGGGGCCACCCTCGACATAGGTTGCGGTTCGAGCCGGATCCTGGCGGCACTGGAGAACGGCATCGGCCTTGATGTTCAGATGTCGAAGCTGCGCTACATCCGCAAATTCGGCAAGCCGCTGGTCAACGCCTCCATCGACAACCTGCCCTTCAGGGACAACGCCTTTCACTGCGTGGTATGCTCCGAGGTCGTCGAGCACATTCCTGGTGGGGAGGCGGTGTACTCCGAGATGTCGAGGGTGCTCCAGAAGGGCGGAACGCTCATTCTGGGCACGCCGGACTACGGAACCATCTGGTGGAGGACCATTGAACGGCTGTACGGCTTCTTCGCCCCCGGCGGCTACGCCGAGGAGCACATCACACAGTACACCAGGAAGGGTCTGATCGAGCTTGTGGAACGGCTGGGCTTCGACTTTCAGAAGGTCGGCTACGTGGGACGCTCCGAAATGATCCTTAGTTTCGTCAAATTGTAGGCTAACACCCAAGCGTATTGCACCCCTTTGCCACTTGACAAGAGCCTGAAAAGCCTATAGAAATACTACAAGCACGCGCAGGAGGGCGCTCGTTGATGAACTATCAGACAACCGAAGCGAAGCTACGGAGGCAGCGCACCAGGGAGGCCATCGAACTGGCGATGCAGGGCCGGTGGGAGGAAGCGGTCGTTGCCAACCAGGCTGTCGTTGAGATATTCCCCAATGATGTCAATGCCTACAACCGGCTGGGCAAGGCCCTGACGGAGCTGGGCCAGTACGACGAGGCCATGGAAGCCTACAACAAGGCGCTGGAGGTCGACCGCAACAACAGCATCGCCCGGAAGAACCTGCGCCGCCTGTCATTGCTCCGAGAGGCGCAGCCGGTACCGGGAGCCGGCAACCACCGGGCCTCGCCCCAACTGTTCCTCGAGGAGTCGGGCAAGGCGGCGGTCGCCACGCTGGAGAGACTGGCCTCCGAGGAGGTCACAGCCAAGATCGCGGCAGGCGACCAGGTGTACCTCCGAGCGAAGGGGCAGGGCCTCATCGTCGAGAACACGGCAGGGGAATACGTGGGACAGATTGAACCGAGGATCGGGGTCCGTCTCGCCAAGCTGATTGAGGGGGGCAACGGCTATACCGCGGCAATCGCCAGGTCAGCCGGGGATGAGGTGAAGGTGATCATCAAGGAAGTGTTCCAGCACCCCAGCCAGGCGGGGCTCCCCTCGTTCCCCGCCCAGGACTACAGCGGCTTTCGAGCGTATATCAAGGACAGCATACTCAAGTACGAGCTGGACGAGGAAGAGACCTCCGACGACCAGAGCTTCCACCTGGAGTGGTCGGAAGAGCCCGAGGCCCCGCAGGAAGACCTTACGTCGCTGGCTGACGTCGTCGAGGACAGCAGCGGAGCCAGAGATGCCTTCATTGACGACGACGCCGACGACACCTAGCGGCGAACCGTCCGGCAGTTGCACCTTCACCCTGACCGCACTCCCGCGCCGGCGGCGAGGCCGGAGCCACCCCCGGTAACCCCCTCATCGATGCGGTGCCACCCCGTTTGACGCCGGCGTTCTTCCGGGTGGAACCGAGCGAAACCAGCCGCTAGCGAAGGCCGCAGCATGACCGGCGTCAGGCTCGACTTCGCTCCTTTGACTAGCCGGAGCAAGCGTGCTATTCTTATCCCAACAACACCCCCTGAAACGCCCCCGCATGGGAGGTCCTGATGAACATCGGAACCGTTAGACCCGTCGAAATCGAAGAGGAGATGAAGGGCTCCTATCTCGACTACGCGATGAGCGTCATCGTCTCTCGTGCCTTGCCGGACATCCGCGATGGGTTGAAGCCGGTGCAGCGCAGAATCCTCTACGCAATGGAGGAGCTGGGCGTACGGTACAACACCGCCTACAAGAAGAGCGCCCGTATCGTTGGCGAAGTGATGGGGAAGTACCACCCCCACGGCGACAGCCCCATCTATGAGGCCATGGTAAGGCTGGCCCAGGACTTCTCCATGAGGTACCCGCTCATCGACGGGCAGGGGAACTTCGGCAGCGTAGACAACGACCCTCCAGCGGCGATGCGCTACACCGAGGCCCGTCTTTCGCGGATGTCCCAGGAGATGCTGGTAGACATCGACAAGCAGACGGTGGACTTCACGGCGAACTTCGACGACTCGCTCAAGGAACCGGTCGTACTTCCCGCCAAGCTCCCCAATCTGCTGTTGAACGGGGCTGCAGGGATCGCGGTGGGCATGGCGACAAACATCCCTCCACACAATCTCAACGAGGTCGCCGATGCCATATGCCATCTCATCGACAACCCCGACGCCACGGTCGAGGACCTCACCCAGTTCGTCCACGGCCCTGACTTCCCCACGGCGGGCATCATTCTCGGTCGTGAAGGCATCAACAGCGCCTATGCCACCGGCCGGGGCAGGGTCGTGGTTCGCGCCAGGGCCGATGTGGAGGATGCGCCCAAGGGCCGCCGCCATATCGTGGTGACCGAACTGCCCTACCAGACGAACAAGGCGGCGCTGGTGGAGAGGATCGCTGAACTGCTCAAGGCGAAGCGAATCGAAGGCATCACCGAGCTGCGCGACGAATCGGACAGGCACGGCATGCGCATCGTGATGGAGCTGCGGCGCGACGCCCAGCCACAGCACATCCTCAACAACCTGTTCCGGCACACCGCCATGCAGTCGGCCTTCTTCGTCAACATGCTGGCCCTCATCGATGGCCAGCCCCGCGTCATCAGCCTGAAGACGGCGCTGCAGCAGTTCATCCGGTTCCGCCAGGAGGTAATAGTCCGCCGCTCCCAGTACGAGCTGGGCCGGGCCAAGGAGCGCGCCCATATCCTGGAGGGCCTCAAGGTTGCCCTGGACAATCTGGACGAGGTCATCGCCACCATTCGCCGTTCCCAGAGCGCTGAGTCGGCACGGCGCAACCTGATGACCTCCTTCTCCCTGAGCCAGCCTCAGGCACAGGCCATCCTGGACATGCAACTGAGGCGCCTCGCCGCCCTGGAGCGCAAGAAGGTGAATGACGAGTACACCGAGGTCCTGAAGACCATCGCCTATCTTGAGGACCTGCTGGCCAATCCACGCAAGGTGCTCTTCCTCATCAAAGAGGACACGGCCGAGGTGAAGGAGAAGTACGGCGACGCACGGCGAACCGAGATCATTGAAGAGGAGCCCAAGGAGTTCGCCGAAGCCGACCTCGTCGCTCATCGCAATGTGGTGCTCACCCTGAGCAACAGGGGATACATCAAGCGCATGCCCAGTGAAACCTACCGGGTCCAGATGAGGGGCGGCCGGGGGGTCACCGGTACGCGGGAGGCGGAGGGGGTGCACCGCCTGCTGGTTGCCGACACTCACGACACGCTGCTCTTTTTCACCGACCGGGGCCGCGTGTTCTCCCTGAAATGCTACCACATACCCGAGGACACCTCCCGAGTCGCCAAGGGTACACCGCTGGTGAAGCTGCTGTCGCTGGACGAGAGGGAGCAGGTAAGCGAGATCCTGCCCATATCGAACTTCGCCGCCGACAGCTTCATCGTGATGGCGACACGGGGCGGTCAGATCAAGAAGACCGCGCTCAACCACTTCGCCGTGGTGCGAAGCAACGGGCTCATCGCCAACAAGCTCAAGAAGGGAGACGAGCTGGTGGCGGCAAGCGTGTCCGGCCCGGAAGATGATGTCATTGTGATGACCGAGGGCGGGCGCGCGGTGAGGTTCGCCGTTGCCGCCCTTCGAGCCGCCTCCCGTTCAAGCGGCGGCGTGCGCGCCGTCCATCTCAGCCCCGGCGACCGCGTGGTGGCAATGAGCGTCACCAGACCCGACGCCCATATCCTGATTGTGACCGCGCACGGCTACGGGAAGTGTACCCCGGTGGATCGCTACCGGCCGCAGAGCCGCGGTGGGATGGGGATAAAGAGCATCAGCATCAGCCCCAAGTCGGGAGGGGTCGCCGCGGCACGCGTTGTCGACCCGTCCGATGGCGAGTTGATGATCCTCTCCACCCGCGGGGTAATCATCCGCCTGCCCATGGAGAGCGTCCCGGTCCAGGGCAGGATCAGGAAAGGGGCCAGCCTCATGAGACTCGATGAGGGCGATGAGGTGGCCTCCATTGCCGTCATGAGCCAGAGCCGCCCGTAAGGGAGCGTGGCAGGATTGGCCGACTTCTTCCAAGGCCTGCTTCTCAGCTTCATACCCCTGTTCGTGGCCCTCGACCCCATCGGCGTGCTTCCCTTTGTCCTCGCCCTGACGCACGAGATGGGAGCCAGTGAGCGGGCGAGGGCAGTGCGCTATGCAATGCTCACCGCGCTGGCCCTGGGGCTGGCCTTCGTCGCGGTGGGCAAGGGCGTCTTCTGGGCGCTCGGCGTCACCGTGGACGAGTTCCTCGTGGCCGGCGGGGTCATCCTGCTGGTCCTGTCCATCAACCATCTGGTAAGGGGGAAGTTCGTCGAGGTCGAGCCGGCGGTAGGCCGCCAGGCGATCGGCGTCGTGCCCCTGGGGACCCCGCTAATCGTGGGGCCCGCCGTGCTCACCACACTCCTCCTGCTCACCGACCAGTTCTCAGCCCAGGGCGCTGTGGGCATCGTCGCCGTCGTGGTGGCCTTCCTCCTCAACCTGATCATCGCCTGGCTCATCCTGGGCCAGGCGAACCGGGTGGCCGGAGTGTTGAGAGCCGGCGGAATGAGCGCCATCTCCAAGATCGCCAGCCTGCTTCTGGCGGCCATCGCAGTGAAGATGGTCGTCCAGGGCATACAGGGCATCATGGCAACCCTGTGACACCCGCCGGGGGCGGGGGCGTTCAATTGAACGCCCCTACAGCGCCGGGTCGCCGGGGTCGGCGGGTCGCGGGGTCGGCGGGGCGCAGGGTCGGCTGAGGCAGGCGCAAAGCGCAGCGAAGATGCACGAACACCGCGGCGAGCGCGAAAAGGCGAACGTTTGGGGGCACCCGACGCAAGCGCCACCGAGAAGCCACCGGCACCGCGGCGAGGGCGAAAGAGGGCGGGAGGGTGGGAAAACCTACCCCGGGAGGGGTTGCGCGGGGAGGGGAAGAAGAAACGCACCGAAGTACGACCGCCTGCCAGCGCACGAACGCACGAGACCGCTCACCCTTCGACAAGCTCAGGGCGAACGGTTGGAAGGCGACAGCCTCCAGGCGCGGTCGGAGCAGATGCTCCAACCTACCCAAATAGAGTAGGGGGGCGAGGGGTCCGTTCACGGCACGGAAGGCGCAGCGGGGGGAGAAGAAGCGTCGGCGTCAGCAGCCAGCGCAGCGGGGCGGGAGGGTGGGAAGAACACGCCCGGGCGGGGTTGCACGGGGAGGGGCACCGGGTAGCCTGGAGCATCCGCTCCAGGCGGGGTCGGAGCGAATGCTCCGACCTACCCTCTAGGGAAGAAGCGCACCGAAGTACGACCGCCTGCCAGCCCACGAACGCATGAGACCGCTCACCCTTCGACAAGCTCAGGGCGAACGGTAATACCCACCACGTAGTCGCCCAATTCATTGGGCAGCCATGCCTGATAAATCAGGCGACTACAATGCCATTCTGGCGTCCTGACACACGGGCGTTCAATTGAACGCCCCTACAGCGCCGGGTCGCAGGGTCGCAGGGTCGCAGGCGCAAAGCGCAGCGAAGATGCACGAACACCGCGGCGAGGGGGAAAAGGCGAACGTTTGGGGGCACCCGACGCAAGCGCCAGCGAGAAGCCACCGGCACCGCGGCGAGAGCGAAAGGGAGGGGCTTGCGCATAGCGCGCCGGACGGCTATCCTGCACCCTGCAACAGCAGTACCATCGCCACCACCCACTTGCTATAATAGTGCGGTTCGGAGGAGAGAAATGGTCAATTTTCGTCGCGATTGGCTCGAGAACATCCAGAGCATGCAGCAGGAGATGGTGCAGCTCCTGGACCAGTTTGCCGGGCGCAAGCCGCCGATGGTGCGGTTCGCCCCCAGCGCCTGGGAACCACCCATCGACATGTATGAGACAGCGGACAACCTGGTGGTTGTGGCCGAGCTGGCCGGGGTCAACCAGGAGGACGTTCGCATCTCCGTTCACGCCAAGACCCTCATCATAAGGGGTCAGAGGAGAGAAAGGCAGGCAGGGAGCAACAGAACCTACTATCAGATGGAGATATCCACCGGTCCCTTTGAGCGGGGCGTCCTGCTGCCGGTTGCAGTGGATGCCGAACAGGCCACGGCCTCCTACGATGACGGCATCCTGCAAATCGTTCTGCCCAAGGTCTCGAAAGAGGGGACTCGCAGGATAGACATCCGCACCGCGTAGGTGGGCCGAAGGAGGCGTCGATGGTCAGTGTGAATGCGCAAGAGAAGGAAACGGAGGAGAAGCCCGTCATTCCCGAGGAGATGCTCATCCTCCCCAGCGGTGAGGCGGTGCTCTATCCTTCGATGATCGTTCCCGTGGCGACGGCGGAGGAGCAAATGGTGAAGCTCATCGACGAGGCAGTCGCCGGGGACAAGATGATCGGCATATTCGCCCAGCAGCCGGGCGAGGAGCGGAAGCTCTACGAGGTAGGCACCGCCGCCAGGGTGGCCAAGATGTTCAAGCTCCCTGACGGCACCACCAACGCCCTCATCCAGGGCCTGCAGCGGATTCGCCTCAAGGAGTTGCTGCAGACCGAGCCCTACTACAGGGGAAAGGTGGAGGCGCTGGAGGACGAGCCGGTGGAGGAGAGCACCGAGCTCGAGGCGCTGACGAGGAACCTCACCGGCCAGTTCCAGCAGATCGTCTCCCTGGCCCCCAATCTACCCACCGAGCTGGGCATGGCCGCGGGCAGCATCGACGAGCCGGGCAGCCTGGCCGACTTCGTCGCCGCCCACATCAACATCGACCCTGAGCAGAAGCAGGACCTCCTGGAAACGCTCAATGTCACCGAGCGTGTGAAGAAGCTCATCGCCTTCGTCAACAAGGAGCTGGAGATACTGGAGCTGGGAAGCAAGATCCAGTCGCAGATGAAACAGACGATGGACAAGGCGCAGCGTGAGTACTACCTCCGCGAGCAGCTCAAGGCAATCCAGAAGGAGCTGGGAGAGGCCGACGAGCGCACCATGGAGATCAACGAGCTGAGGGAGGCCCTGGACAAGGCCAAGCTGCCCCCCGAGGCGCAGCAGGCGGCGGAGCGGGAGCTGGACCGCCTGGCCAAGATGCCACCCGCCGCCGCGGAGTACACCGTCTCCAGGACCTATCTTGAATGGCTCACCACCCTGCCGTGGTCGGTGAGCACCACGGACTGCACCGACCTCGAACAGGCGCAGCGAGTGCTCGACGAGGACCACTACGACCTGGAGAAGGTCAAGGAGCGAATCCTGGAGTATCTGGCGGTGCGCCAGTTGAACCCCGACATGAAAGGCCCCATCCTGTGCTTCGTCGGGCCGCCGGGGACGGGAAAGACGTCGGTGGGCAAGTCCATTGCCCGCGCCCTGGAGCGCAAGTTCATCCGCCTCTCCCTCGGCGGGATAAGGGACGAGGCTGAGATTCGCGGCCACCGCCGCACCTATGTGGGGGCGCTCCCCGGCAGGATCATTCAGTGGATCCACCAGGCCGGCTCGAACAACCCCGTGTTCATGCTCGATGAGATCGACAAGGTGGGCATGGACTTTCGCGGCGACCCCACCGCGGCATTGCTCGAGGTGCTCGACCCGGAGCAGAACTTCTCCTTCTCCGACCACTACCTGGACGTGCCCTTCGACCTGTCCAAGGTGATGTTCATCACCACCGCCAATGTCATCGACCCCATCCCACCGGCGCTCAAGGACCGCATGGAGATCCTCGAGCTGCCGGGGTACACCGAGCTGCAGAAGCTCAACATCGCCAAGCCCTACCTCATACCGCGGCAGCTCAAGGAGAACGGGCTGACCGAGAAGCAGCTTGTGTTCACCGACGACGCCATACTGGCCATAGTGAGGGACTACACCCGTGAAGCCGGGGTGAGGAACCTGGAGCGGGAGATCGGCTCCATCTGCCGCAAGAGGGCGCGCAAGGTGGCGCAGGGCGCCAAGCGGAAGACCACCATAACCGCCAAGAAGCTCCAGGAGTATCTCGGCCCGCAGAAGTACCACTACGAGGTCGCCGAGCGAGGAGACGAGGTAGGCATAGTCACCGGGCTGGCGTGGACCCCCGTCGGCGGAGACATCCTTTTCATCGAGGCGGCGCTGGTTCCGGGGAGGGGGAATCTCATCCTCACCGGCCACCTGGGCGACGTGATGCAGGAGTCAGGCAAGGCGGCGCTCACCTACGCCCGCACCTACGAGCAGCAGCAACTGAAGCGGCGGCGCAAGGACAGCAAGGGCTTCTACGAGACGAATGACATTCACATCCACATCCCCGCCGGCGCCATTCCCAAGGACGGCCCCTCGGCGGGGGTGACCATGGCGGTGGCGCTGGTATCGGCGGTAACGGGAAGGCCGGTGCGCCAAGACGTCGCCATGACCGGCGAGATCACGCTGCGGGGGAAGGTGCTGCCCGTAGGCGGCATCAGGGACAAGGTGCTGGCGGCGCACCGCGCCGGTATCAGGACGATACTGTTGCCCAAGGAGAATATCGAGAGGGACCTGGAGGAGGTGCCGCAGCAGGTCAAGGACGAGGTGAAGTTCGTGCCGCTGCAGCGCATCGACCAGGCGTTGGAGACAGCGCTGAAGTAGCCGCGCCCGGCGAGCGGTTGGGAGCGACAGGCGCCGAGCGCAGCGAAGACAGCACAGCCTGCCGGCCCACGAGCGCACCGGGACCGCTCACCCTTCGACAAGCTCAGGGCGAACGGTTGGAAGGCGACAGCCTCCAGGCGCGGTTGGAGCAGATGCTCCAACCTACCCAAATAGAGTAGGGGGGGCGAGGGGTCCGTTCACGGCACGGAAGGCGCAGCGGGACCGCTCACCCTTCGACAAGCTCAGGGCGAACGGTTGGAAGGCGACAGCCTCCAGGCGCGGTTGGAGCAGATGCTCCAACCTAC
>CAYTKL010000036.1:0-13251 GCA_964438305.1 uncultured Dehalococcoidales bacterium
GGCAGCCGGAACTCGACGCCTACCTGGTGGCGAGCAACATCGCTCACCAGATGGAACGGCGCATCTCCCACCGGCGTGCGATGAAGCAAGCCATCTCCCGCGCCATGGAGAGCGGAGCCCAGGGGATAAAGGTCATGTGCTCAGGGAGGCTGTCTGGCTCCGAGTATGCCAGGAGGGAGACGTTGCACCAGGGGCGGGTACCCCTGCACACGCTGCGCGCCGACATCGACTACGCTCTGGCGGAGGCGCGTACTACACTGGGCCGAACTGGGGTCAAGGTGTGGATCTACAAGGGGGATATCGTGCCCGAGCGTGAGGAGATACCAATTGAGGAGCTGGCGCCGGGCGGAGTCGCAGCCTGGGGTGAGGCGGAGGGTGCGGAGGCCGAGGCTGCCGCCGAGGGAGAGGAGGGCCTCGTAGCCGCGGAGGCTGCGGAAGTGACGGAGGAGGCTCCCGCAGTGGCGGAGGCTGTGCAAGTGGCGGAGGAGGCTCCCGCAGCCGCGGAGGCGGCGGAGAAGGCGGAGGAAGGTCCCGTAGCCGCGGAGGCTGTGGAAGAGGTTGCCCCCGTCGCGGAGGGTGAGGACGTGAAGCAAGGCGAGGTTGCCGGCGCAGTTGATGACCGGCCGGAGGAGGAGACTCCTGCTGCGAAGAGTGATGAGGCTGGGGAAGACAAAGCTCCGGTCGAGCTTCACGACGACGTCGCGGAGGACGCGGAAGGGGAACAGGAATCCAACGAGGAGGCCAAATAGGAGACTGCTGGTATGCTACAGCCGAGGCGGGTTAAGTATCGGAAGGAGCACCGAGGGCGACGCAGAGGTAAAGCTCAATCGGGCAATACGCTTTCCTTTGGCGAGTATGGTCTTCAGGCTCGCGAACCTACCTGGCTCACTGCCAGGCAGATCGAGGCGGCACGTCGTGCTATTGTGCGCCACGTGAGACGCGGCGGCAAGGTATGGATCTGCGTGTTTCCCAACAAGCCGGTGAGCCGAAAGCCTGCGGAGACGCGGATGGGCAGTGGCAAGGGCTCGGCGGACCATTGGGTTGCCGTGGTCAAACCGGGCAGGATCCTCTTTGAGATGGCTGGGGTGAGGGAGGAGGTTGCCAAGGAGGCTATGCGCCTGGCATCTCACAAGCTCCCCATTGATACCAGGTTTGTGTCCCGGGATTCGGGCGTGCAGTAGTGAGAGGGAAGATGCAGTGAGGATTCAAGAGATTCGTTCTATGAGCTCCGAGGAGCTCAAGAAGCAGCTCGACGACACGTATAGAGAGTTGCTCAATCTGAGGTTTCGGCTGGCTACCCGACAGCTTGTGAATCTGCATGAGATTCGCAATGTGAGGAGAAGAGTCGCCAGGATGAAGACGGTCATGAGGGAGAGAGAACTGCTAGAGGGGTAGTGAGTTGACTGAAGAAGCCGCGAAGAGACGCAAGATCAGGCAAGGCCGTGTGGTCAGCGACAAGATGGACAAGACCGTGGTGGTGGCTGTGGAATCCTACGGGCGTCACCCTTTGTATGGGAAGGCAGTAAGACGGGTCAGGAGATTCAAAGCTCATGATGAGCAGAACACCTGTGGAGTGGGCGACACGGTCAGGATTGTGGAGACGCGGCCGCTGTCCAAGGAGAAGCGCTGGCGGGTGATGGAAGTGCTGTCCAAAGGCGGGCGTAGATGATTCAGCCGTATACGCGAGTGAAGGTGGCTGACAACACCGGGGCCAAGAGCATCATGTGTATCAATGTCCCTGGCGGGACGCGCAAGAGGTATGCGCGGGTCGGTGATGTGATCGTGGCTTCGGTGAAGGAGGCGACTCCTGGCGGTGCTGTCAAGAAGGGCGACGTTGTTCGGGCTGTGGTGGTGCGCACCGCCAAGCCCTATCGGCGTGTCGATGGCTCCTACATCCGCTTTGATGAGAACGCGGCGGTGATCCTGACCGACAAGAACGACCCAAGGGGGACCCGCATCTTTGGCCCAGTAGCGAGGGAGCTGAGGGAGAAGAACTTCATGAAGATTCTCTCGTTGGCTCGCGAGGTGCTGTGAGGTGTTGCAGTGAAGATCAGGAAAGACGATACGGTGCTGGTGATTGCCGGCAAGGACAGGGGGAAGTCAGGGAAAGTCAGGCAGTCCTTTCCCAAGGAACAGCGTGTGATTGTGGAAGGTGTCAATACAATCAAGCGGCACGTGAAACCACGGGCAAACGTGAGGCAGGCAGGCATTGTTGAGAGGGATGCCTCAATCCATGTCTCCAATGTTGTGCTGCTCTGCCCCAAGTGCAATCGCCCTGTCCGTATTGGGTCTCAGTCGACGAAGGAAGGCGCCAAGGCGAGGGTGTGTCGCGGCTGCGGCGAGGTGCTCGATTGACTCCACGAATGAAGGAAAGGTATCAACAGGAAATAGTGCCCGCCCTGATGGCGGAGTTCGCGTATAGAAACGTGATGCAGGTGCCTCGTGTCCAGAAGGTCGTGGTCAACATCGGGCTTGGCGAAGCGACCAAGAACGCGCAGGCTCTCGAGGCGGCGGAGAAGGACCTGGCGGCTATCACCGGACAGCACCCGGTGGTCACCAGGGCCAGGAGGCCCATCTCCGGTTTCAAGTTACGCAAAGGCATGCCCATTGGCATGATGGTGACGCTGCGGGGGAAGCGGATGTACGATTTCCTGGACAAGCTGTTGAACGTCACCCTGCCCCGCATTCGTGATTTCCAGGGTACGCCAGTGGATTCATTTGACGGCAGGGGCAACTACACCATCGGGTTGAAGGAACAGATTATCTTCCCCGAGATAGAGTACGACAAGGTCGACAGGGTTCGAGGGCTGGAGGTGTCGATCATTACCACCGCACGAACCAACGACGAGGGGAGGAAGCTTCTCGAGCTTCTTGGCATGCCCTTTGCGAGAGTGTAGAACCGGCCGTAGAGATGGGAATCCCTCTGGCCGCTGGGCGTTTTGAATAGAACCGCCGTGAGGATGAAGGGAAAAGATGGCAAAAGTCTCCAAGATAGTCAAGTCTGAGCGCACTCCTAGATACAAGGTGCAGCGGAGGAATCGCTGCAGCCAGTGTGGGCGCCCGCGGGCATACTATCGGTACTTCGGACTGTGCCGTATATGCTTGAGGACGCTTGCCAATGAAGGCAAACTGCCTGGGGTGCGCAAGTCTAGCTGGTAGAGGTGCAGGGATGGTTACCGATCCAATTGCTGATATGCTGACTCGGATACGCAACGCTGTCCTGGCCAGGCACGACTTTGTACTCGTGCCGGCTTCGAGGATGAAAGCCTCCGTTGCCAAGATTCTGCGGGACGAGGGCTTCATTCGGGACTATGAGGTGTTGCGAGGCAAGCCGCAGCGAATGCTGAAGATATACCTCAAATACGGAGAGAAGAGGCAGCCCATGGTGGCCGGGCTCAAGCGTGTCTCCAAGCCTGGGCTCAGGGTATATGTCGGGCGGTCGGAGATTCCCCGAGTATACGGCGGGCTTGGCATTGCCATTGTTTCCACATCCAAAGGCGTGATGACGGGTCAACAGGCATGGCGCCAGGGGGTCGGCGGTGAGCTTCTCTGCTACGTATGGTAAGGGAGAACGATGTCTCGAATAGGTAGGATGCCCATTCCATTGCCTCAGGGGGTTGAGGTCAAGATCAAGGGCAACGAAGTGACGGTCAAGGGCCCCAATGGGGAGCTTTCCCGCTCCTTTGACCCGGCAATGTCTATTACCGTGGATGATGGCGCCCTGATTGTCTCCCGACCGAGCGACAATCGAATTCATCGTTCACGTCATGGGCTGACCAGGAGCCTTCTGTCCAACATGGTGGTCGGAGTCAGCCAGGGTTTCGAGAAGAATCTGGAGCTTGTCGGTGTTGGCTACCGAGCGCAGAAGACGGGCGACAAGGTGGTACTTGAGGTTGGCTATTCGCACCCTGTGGAGTTCATCTCTCCGGCAGGGGTGACTATTGAGGTTTTGGCGGCGCAGCGGCTGGCTGTCAAGGGGATCGACAGAGAACTGGTTGGCGATGTTGCCGCCAAGATTCGTTCCGTAAGGCCTCCGGACCACTACAAGGGCAAAGGGATAAGATACGCGGGCGAAGTAGTCCGCCTCAAGCCAGGTAAATCTGGAAAGGTGGGTACGAAGAGATAGTGGCACGCGGCAAAGACACTCGAAAGGCACGGCAGCTAAGGCATGACCGCGTGAGGAGGAGGGTCCTGGGCACTCAGGAAAAGCCTCGCTTGTGCGTTTTCCGTAGCTTGAATCACATCTACGCACAGGTGCTGGATGACGGTGCGGGCCACACTATTGCCTGTGCATCGACTCTGGAGGGAAGCATCAGGTCGGAAACAGAGACCAAGTCGAAGGTGGAGGCGGCCAAGCTGGTCGGCGCTGCAGTGGCTGGACGGGCTCTGGAGAAGGGGGTCAAGACAGTTGTGTTTGACCGCGGTGGCTACAAATTCCACGGAAGGGTGAAGGCCCTGGCGGATTCCGCCAGAGAGACGGGTTTGGAGTTCTAATATGAATGCTATGGATGCTGGTGAGTTCGAGCTAGTGGAGAAACTGGTCGACATCAGGCGGGTAGCCAAGGTTGTCAAAGGCGGAAAGCGGTTCAGATTCACTGCCTTGGTCGTGGTTGGCGATGGCCATGGTACGGTAGGCGCCGGGCTTGGCAAAGCCAGAGAGATACCGGAGGCGATTCGCAAGGCAGGGGCTATCGCTCGAAAGGAACTGATAGAGGTGCCGATGAGGGGTACCACCATCCCGTATGAGGTAGTGGCCAAGTACGGGGCGGCCAAGGTTCTTCTCAAGCCAGCGGCGCCGGGAACAGGGCTGATCGCCGGGGGAGGGGTTCGCGCCGTACTCGAGGTGGCTGGAATAGGCGACATCCTGACCAAGTCGTTGGGAAGCTCAAACCCGATGAATGTGGTGCGGGCTACGGTATGCGCCCTCAGGATGCTGCAAGACCCTGAGCAGGCACTGGCAAGGCGACATGAGAGGCCGTTGGAGAGCATCGAGGGGGTGCCAGTTGTCTAAGCTGAGGGTGACCTGGGTGAAGAGTGGCATCGGCTATCCGGTGGACCAGAAAAGGACGATCAAGGCTCTGGGCTTTCGCCGTTTGAACCAGAGCGTCGAGCACGATGACACGCCGTCGATTCGGGGCATGCTGCACAAAGTGAAGCACTTGGTGAAGGTGGAGGGTAGCAGTGAGGCAGAATGAGCTGGCGCCGCCGTCGAAGGCGAGACACGCGAAGAAGAGAATCGGACGCGGCCTGGGTAGCGGCCACGGGACCACTGCTGGGAAAGGCACCAAGGGTCAGAAGTCGCGTGCTGGTTACAGCAGGCGCCCCGGCTTCGAGGGGGGACAGCTCCCGTTGATGAAGCGTTTGCCGGAGAAGAGAGGCTTCACCAATATCTTCAGAACGGAGTACGCCGTGGTCAAGGTAGGCAGCCTCAATCGCTTTGAGGGTGAGGTGACGCCGCAGCGGTTGGTGGAAGAGAGGTTGATCAAGTCGCTTAGAAAGCCGGTCAAGGTTCTGGGCGACGGTGAGTTGGAGAAACCCCTTGTCGTTAAGGCGAACAAGTTCAGCCAGACGGCAAGGAGCAAGATTGAGGCAGCCGGGGGAAAGGCGGAGGAGATAGTAGTTGACGCAGGCTCGTAAAGAGAGCAGACCAAGCCTGATTCAGGCGATGATTGATGCCTTTCGTCAGCCTGACCTCAGGTGGAGAATCCTGCTCACCGTGGGCATACTGGTGGTTTTCCGCTTCGTCGCCCATGTCCCCGTGCCGGGGGCGGATGCGGACGCCATGCAGCAACTGCTGCAGCAGGGCCAGGGTCTGGGGCCGTTGCTGGGTATGGTGGACCTGTTCAGTGGCGGGGCGATGAGGCAGGTGAGCGTGGCGGCATTGGGGGTCTACCCGTATATCACCGCGCTGATCATCATGCAGTTGCTGGTTCCGGTGATCCCTCGCTTGCAGGCGATATCCAGGGAGGGTGAGGCAGGAAGGGCTAAGATCAACCAGTATACGCATATGTTGACAGTGCCGCTCGCTGCTCTGTCGGCGTACGGCAATCTGATCGTGCTTCAAGGATATGGGATTGTCAGCAACGTTGGCCTGTCCGGGCCGAATCTTCTCCCCACCGCTGCCATGGTGCTGGCGATGACGGCGGGGACTATATTCCTTGTGTGGCTTGGTGAGCTAATCACCGAGTATGGAATCGGCAACGGTGTCTCGTTGATAATATTTGCCGGCATCGTCTGTACTTTGCCCGATATGGTCAAGCAGGGCTATCTGGCCAGGAATAACATGATTGGGCTGACGATATTCATCTTGTTTGCCCTGGCTGTCGTGGTTGTTATTGTCATCTTCACCGAGGCCCATCGGCGTATCCCGGTGCAGTATGCCAGGAGCCTGTTTCGCGGCGGGCGGATGTATCGACAGTCAGGCTCCACCCACATCCCGATGCGGGTGAACTCATCGGGAATGATACCGTTGATCTTCGCCATGGCCCTGATTACGTTCCCTGGGGTGATCGCCAGCTTCTTCGCCAACCCGGTGGGACAGGATCCCAACTTCGCCAACTCCGTCCAGAACCTTTTCGCCACCACGGGATGGCTGTACTGGGTTGCGTTCTTCTTCCTGGCGGTTGGCTTCACCTTCTTCTACAGCTTGATAATATTTCAGCAGCAGAACCTGGCGGAGACCCTGCAGCGTCAAGGTGCTTTCGTCCCTGGCATCCGTCCCGGTAAGGCGACGGACCAGTATCTCAATCGCGTGTTGGTCAGGTTGACGTGGGCTGGCGCCCTGTTCCTGGGCGTTATTGCTGTATCGCCCTTTGTCATCCAGAAGGTCACCACTATCCAGGTTCTGGTACTGCCGGCCATTGGGTTGCTCATCGTGGTGGGTGTTGCCCTGGATACTATGAGGCAACTCGAAGCTCAGTTGTTGATGCGTCGCTACGAAGGCTTTCTCAAGTAAGGAGGTTTGGCATACTACGTATTGTCTTCTTGGGTGCACCCGGCTCCGGCAAGGGAACGCAGGCCGGTGCCATTTCCCAGAAACTGGGAATAGCCCATATCGCTACGGGTGACCTCTTCCGGGAAGCGGTGCGAAGGGGGGATGAGCTGGGACAGAAGGCAAAGTCGTATATGGACCGGGGGCTTCTTGTCCCGGATGAGATAACCATCAGTATGCTCTTGGAGCGGATTGCTCAGGCCGACTGCCGCAATGGGTACATACTGGACGGTTTCCCCAGGACTCTGGAGCAGGCAAGGGCGCTTGACCGGGCGCTCGAAGAGAAAGGGCAGGCGGTGGATGTGGTGCTATACTTCAAGGTATCGACTGAGGAACTGGTGAAGCGGCTGAGCGGTCGGCTGATATGTCGGGACTGTCAAGCACCTTACCACCCGATAGCCTCGCCGCCCCGAGTGGCGGGCAGGTGTGACCAGTGTGGGGGTGAGCTCTATCAACGTGCTGACGATTCGCCCGATACGGTGCGAAAGAGGATTGAGGTGTATTTCGCTGAGACCGCGTCTCTCATTGACTACTATAGGGAAGCGGGCAAGCTGACTGAGGTGGATGGGACGAAGGGGATAGAGCAGGTTGGTGAAGAGGCACTGGCTGCGCTGAGCAACGAATGAAATGGGCATAATAATCAAGTCGCCGAAAGAGATCGATGTCATGCGCAAGGCGGGGAGGATAGTGGCGAGTGTGCTCGACGAGTTGGCAAGGAGGCTGAGGCCGGGTATGTCTACGGGGGAGTTGGACTCAATAGCCGTTCATGAGTTGGAACGCCATGGTGCCACCTCTTCATTCAAGGGCTACCGCGGTTTTCCAGCAAGCGTGTGTGTTTCGATCAATGAGGAGTTGGTACACGGCATTCCGGGGAAAAGGACGATTTGCGAAGGGGATATTGTCTCCCTCGATTTCGCAGCGGCCATCGACGGCTTTCATGGCGATGCTGCCCTGACTGTTGGTGTGGGAAAGATCAGCGCGCAGGCCGAGGCGCTCATTGAAGCTACGAGAGCGGCTCTGGACGCGGGCATCGCGGCTGCGCGCAGTGGCGCCCGCCTTGGCGATGTCTCAGCGGCGATCCAGTCATCTGCCGAAGGTCGGGGCTTCTCGGTGGTGCGGGAGTACGTGGGGCATGGTATTGGCAGGCAGATGCATGAGGACCCGCAGGTACCCAATTTCGGGCCTCCGGGGCGTGGGCCTCTGCTGCAGAGGGGAATGACTCTGGCCCTTGAGCCCATGCTGAATGTGGGGGGATGGCGCACCAAAGTCGGCGAGGACAAGTGGACGGTAACCACCGCGGATGGTAGTATGTGTGCTCACTTCGAGCACACCATCGCGGTGACGGACGGAGAGCCTGAGGTACTGACCAGGCTCGACTGACGGAGAGCATAGTATGGCCAAGAAGGAAAAGATTGAGGTAGAAGGAACGGTGATTGAGCCCTTGCCCAATACTATGTTCCGTGTCGAGCTGGCCAACGGGCACAGAGTGTTGGCCCACATATCGGGCAAGATGAGGATGAACTATATCAGGATCCTTCGTGGCGACAGGGTATTGGTTGAGCTGTCGCCCTATGATTTGTCCAGAGGCAGGATAACCTACCGCCTCTAGGTGAGGCGACGATTGAGTGCGGAATGAGGAGCGAAACAGATGAAGGTCCAGGCTTCGGTCAAGCGAAGATGTGAGAAGTGCAAGATAATCAGGCGAAAGGGCGTTGTGCGGGTAATCTGCCAGAACCCGCGGCACAAGCAGAGGCAGGGGTAGTATTGTCGCCCGTGTAGCGCCGCGTATAATGTGAATTCGGCGAAGGGAGAGAGCAGAAAGTGGCGAGGATAGCAGGTGTAGACCTTCCCAAAGGCAAGCGAGTAGAGATCGGTCTGACTTACATCTACGGTATTGGGCCATCGTTGAGCCAGAAAATCCTCGGCCAGGCCAATATTGACCCGGATACCAAGGTCAAAGACCTCAGTGAAGACGAGGCCAGCCGCATTCGTGAGGCGATCGACCGAGAGTACAAGGTCGAGGGAGAGCTGAGGAGAGAGGTCAATCTCAATATCAAGAGACTGGTCGAGATAGGCTCCTATCGCGGCACCAGGCACCGTCGCGGCCTGCCGGTTCACGGTCAGCGCACCCGCACGAATGCCAGGGCGAAGAGAGGAGCCCGCAAGACGGTTGCTGGGCGTCGTCGCAGCGTGGCCAGGAAGTAGAGGAGAGCTTATGGCGGACAGGAAGAAACCCAGAGGGCTCAAGAGGAGGGAGCGGAAGTCCATTCCCAAAGGCCTTGCCTTTATCCAGGCAACCTTCAACAACACCGTCATTACCCTGACTGACCCCTCGGGCAACACTATTGCCTGGGGGAGTTCCGGCACCGTCGGCTTCAAAGGGTCGCGCAAGGGCACTCCCTATGCCGCCCAGATGGCTGCTGAGCAGGCGGCCAGGCGGGGGATGGAGCACGGACTGAGGCAGGTCGAGGTGTATGTGAAGGGGCCGGGGAGTGGTCGTGAAGCGGCAATCCGCTCGCTCCAGGCGGCAGGGCTCACTATTACGGGCATAAGGGACGTGACCCCCATTCCCCACAACGGGTGTCGTCCCCGGAAGAGAAGACGCGTATGAGGGATGCCATCCGACCCGTGTTCGGGCCACCAGGGGTGGTGGTGTGCACGGAGGCACAGTGTGCGAGAATCTGATATGATTACTAGGCAGCTTCAAGGAGGATAGATGGCTCGATATACCGGCCCGGCCTGCCGGCTATGCCGCAGGTTGGGCGAGAAATTGATGCTCAAGGGGGAGCGGTGCACGACTCAGAAGTGCGCCCTTGAGCGACGCCGCTTACCACCCGGCCAGCAACGTCTTCAGAGGCGACGGAGGAGGATGTCAGACCGCGGCGTCCAGCTCATGGAGAAGCAGAAGGCAAGGCGCAGCTATGGGATCATGGAGAGGCAGTTCCGCCGACACTTCGCTGAAGCCGAGAGGAGCCCCGGCATCACCGGGGAGAACCTGTTGCGGATTCTGGAGATGAGGCTGGACAATGTGGTGTATCGCCTGGGCTTCGCCGACTCACGAAGGCAGGCTCGCCAAATAGTGCGACATGGACACATCAGCCTCAACGGCCGCAAGACGGACATCCCTTCCTGTGCCGTCAAGGCTGGCGATGTCATCGCCTGGAATCAGAAGAGCACGGGTACGGAATACTACAAGATGATGGTTGAGCGCATAGACGACAAGGTGATCCCCGGCTGGCTCAGCCTCGACAGGGACAACCTTGCTGGTAGCGTAGTCACTCCGCCCGCTCGTAGCGACGTCGAGATCAAGCTCGACGACAAGTCAATCGTGGAGTACTACTCCAGATAGCTATTGGAGGTAACAGTTTGTCTGAGACCTTGATGCCCGGCGTGGAATGTCAGGAAATCTCAGAGAAGTACGGTCGTTTCGTTGCGGAGCCTCTGGAGAGAGGCTTTGGCATCACCTTGGGAAACGCCATGAGACGGGTGCTTCTGAGTTCTCTGCCCGGGGCCGCCGTAACATGGGTGAAGATCGAGGGTGTCCAGCACGAGTTCTCCGTCATCCCCCACATGAAAGAGGACGTCATAGAGTTCCTGCTGAATGTGAAGGGAGTGAGACTCCGCGCGCTCACATCGGTGCCGGGGAGAATGACTCTGGAAGCCAGCGGTGAAGGGCTGGTTCACGCTGGGGACATCGATCCCTCGGCCGATTTTGAGGTAGTGAATCCCGACCTTCATCTGGCGACACTGGATTCCCCTGATGCCAGCCTCATCGTTGAGTTCAACGTGGAGCAGGGACGGGGATACGTGCCTGCCGGTCATAGCGATGGCCTGCCCATAGGGGTGATCCCGGTAGATGCAATCTTCTCCCCCATTCGCAAAGTCAACTACGCCGTGGAGCACACTCGTGTTGGCCAGGTCACCAGCTTTGAAAGGTTGATCCTTGAGGTGTGGAGCGACGGTACTGTATCGCCGATCGATGCAGTGAGCCAGGCGGCTGAGATACTGGTGGAGAAGGTTCACCTGTTCTATGACCTTGCCTATTACCCCGAGTTGGCCGGCGAGAAGGCTGGCTTGCCTATCTTGCCTGAGCACTACAACACGCTTATCGAGGAGCTCAGCCTCTCGGTGCGTACGTTCAACTGTCTGAAGAGGGCCGGTATCACCAAGGTAGGCGAGCTGCTGGAGCGTACCGACGAAGACCTTCTGAAGATAAAGAACCTGGGAGAGAAGGCGCTCGAGGAGGTGCGGAGGCAACTCAGGGAACATGGCTTCGATTCAGGTGAGGAGGAACCCCAAGAGGGAGCCCAAGAGGAAGCCGAAGACGAAGCGATATCGGAAGAGGGGGGAGGAGAAGAGGAGGGTCTGGAATGAGGCATCGCGTTGCCGGTCGAAAGCTGTCGCGGTCGACAGACCACAGGATGCTGATGTATCGAAACCTGGTAACCGACCTTCTGGAGCATGAGAAGATCGTGACTACTGAGGCGAAGGCGAAGGAGGTGCGCGGTTTCACCGAGAAGATGATCACTCTGGGGAAGAAGGGGAACCTGCATGCCCGACGTCAGGCGCTTGCCTTTGTAGTGGATGAGAAGGTGGTTGCCAAGCTGTTCGGTGAGATTGCCGACAGCTACAGTGAACGGACTGGCGGTTACACTCGCATCACCAAGCTTGGGCCTCGCCGCGGCGATGGGGCGCCGATGGCGCAACTGGAGTTGGTGAAATAGTATGGACCATATGGACACCGGGAGAATAGCGCTTGTCGTGGAGTACGAGGGTACAAGATACCACGGATTCCAGGTCCAGGCGAATGTGCCCACGGTTCAAGGGGAGCTTGAGCGTGCCCTGATGAGGGTCACCGGTGAGAGCATTCGAATCTCCAGCGCCAGTCGCACCGACCAGGGTGTTCACGCCACCGGGCAGGTGGTCTCTTTTCGCTCTGCATCGCGTCTGACCCCGGAGGTCTTCCTGCGGGCGTTGAATCACTATCTGCCAGCGGATATCGCTGTACGGCGGGCGTTCTGGGTGGGCGATGACTTCGATGTGAGGAGGGATGCTCTCAGCCGCGAGTACCGCTACAGCATACTCAACCGGGCTACGTTGTCGCCTCTGTTGCGCAGAAGCGCCTGCTTCGTACCCAGGCCTCTCGACGTGGCGGCGATGAACCGGGCCTGTCAGGCCCTTCTGGGCACACACGATTTCGTTGGCTTTGCCAGCGCTCTGGACGGCCCGAAGAACACGGTGCGTACCGTCCACAGGGCGGAGGTCGCCAGGGAGGATGAGCTGGTGGCCTTCTACATGGCAGCCAACTCATTCCTGCCTCACCAGGTGCGCAACACTCTGGGCGCTCTGGTGAAGGTCGGATTGGGGAAGAGCGATGAAACGGTCTTTCAGGAGATTCTTCAGTGCAGCAGGCCGGGTGTTGCCGGTCCCGCTTTCCCTCCCCACGGATTATGTTTGATGAAAGTGAATTACCCCGAGGGTATTGGATGAAAACGTACACCGCTAAGGCAAAGGAAATAGATGCGCAGTGGCATGTCATTGATGCATCGGGAAAGACGCTTGGCAGGCTGTCAACGCAGGTTGCCACGCTTCTCATGGGCAAGCACAGGCCGACCTATACCCCCAATCTGAACACCGGTGACTTCGTCGTCATCGTGAACGCGGCGAAGGTAAGAGTGACGGGGAGGAAGGCTCAACAGAAGATCTACTACCGGCATTCCGGATACCCCGGCGGCCTCAGAAGCACCACCTTTGAGAGGATGATGGAGACGCATCCCATACGCGTGATCGAATACGCGGTGGAGGGGATGTTGCCCAAGAATCGGTTGGGTCGGAGCATGCTGCGGCGGCTCAAGGTCTATCCGGGCGAGAATCATCCCCATGAGGCCCAGGTGGGGAAAGGCAGTGAAGGGGGCGCTGGTTGAACGACAGAGTTTACTTCTACGGGCTTGGCAGGAGGAAGACCGCGGTGGCCAAGGTGCGGCTCTACCGTGGGGAAGGCCCCATTCTGGTCAACGGGAAGCCGTTTGACGAGATGTTCACACAGGAGAGGCACAAGAGAGCGATCCTGGGACCTCTCATGGTGACCAACAACGTGGACAAGCTCAATGCTACGGTGAAGGTCTCGGGCAGCGGCAACACGGGGCAGGCGGGGGCGATTCGTCACGGTATTGCCCGTGCCCTGATAGCCATGGATGAGAGTCTGAGACCGCTGTTGCGCAGCTATGGCATGCTTACTCGAGACTCGCGGATAAAAGAGC
>CAYTKL010000037.1:0-13166 GCA_964438305.1 uncultured Dehalococcoidales bacterium
CTCCAGCGTCTCCCCGCCCGGGATCCTGACCCTGTCGGGGTCCTTGCGCCAGATATCGAAAAGCTCCTTATCCTGCTCTCGCACCTCATCGACGGAGCGGCCTTCCCACACCCCGAAGTCCATGTCATTGATCCCCTCGAGCGGCGAGACTTCGAGACCGATACGCCTGGCGATGGGCTCCGCCGTCATCAGCGCCCGCTTCAGCGGGCTGGAGTAGACAGCGGCCGCCCCGCACTGAGCGAGCCTCTCCGCCGCGGCTTCAGCCTGTCTCATTCCCGCATCGTCCAGCTCTATGTCCACCCGCCCTCTGAACCTCGCCTCTCTGTTCCATCCTGTCTGCCCATGCCTTATCAGAAAAAAGCGAGTCAAATCAGCCTCCTGTCTGTTCCATTTCCTCTTCCCTCAGGGTGTTGACAACGAGCTGGATCTCCTGGCTGGCCACGCCGAAGCGGTGCAGGGTGTGGCGGATGACCTCGAGGCCGGCCTCGAACTCGGGACGCACCAGCCTGGCGACACCCAGCTTGCGCAGAGCCTGTATCTCACTATCGAGGTGTACCCGGGCGACTACGTCCAGCTTGGGGTTGATCTGAAGAGCATTGCTGACCGTCATCTCCGTGGCCAGAGCGTCGTGGAAGGTAGTGACCAGCACCCTCGCCCTGTCCAGAGAGACCCGCGACAGTATCTCCGGGTTGCCGCTATCGCCGTAGATGCACGGCACGCCCGTGGCCCGCAGACCACTGATGACGGACGGGTCTATGTCAATCACCAGATACGAGAAACCCCTTCGCGTGAGAATCGCGCCCAGGCTGTGCCCTACGCGGCCGTAGCCGCAGATGACAACATGGGCCCGCGGCGCGGAGTCGTCGTCAGCGGCGAATGTCGAACCGCCGCGGTCAGCCAGGAACCTGGCGACTGCTGGAGCTTGAATCAGCCTTGCGTAGAGCGCCGATGCCAGACCGAGGGCGAACGGTGTCAGTAGTATAGTAATGACTGCACTGGTCAATATCAAGTTGTAGAGCTGTGTCGGGATGACGCCTGTTTCCAGGGCAGCAGCAGCCAGCACGAAGCTGAACTCACCAATCTGAAACAGCCCGGCGCCGACGAAGAGCATCGTCTTCAGGCTGTAGCCGAAGAGCACGGGTACAAGGGCGCATATGATGGACTTGCCGGCAACGATGGCCACCGCCACCGCGATGACCATGCCGACGTTGTCGAGGAAGAAGCGAGGGTCGACGAGCATGCCCAGCGAAGCGAAGAACAGCGTGGCGAAGATGTCCCGCAGCGGGATGACCTCGGCAAGGGCCTGATTCACGTACTCCGATTCGCCTATCAGAAGCCCGGCGACGAAAGCTCCCAGCGCCACCGACAACCCGAAGTAGTAGGTGCCGAAGGCCAGCCCCAGGCCCAGGCCGACGATCACCAGCAGGAAGAGCTCTCTGGAACGCACCCCGGCCACCCGCTTCATCACCCACGGGAGTACCCAGATGCCAAGAACCAGCATGGCTCCGAGGAAGACCACCGCCTTGAGGGCGGCCACGCCAAGCGCGGGAAAAACACCAACGTCCATTTCTCCAAGAACGGGCAGGACAACCATCATCGGGACGACAGCCAGGTCCTGCACCAGCAGGATGCCGACCATCACTCGACCGTGGGCACTCTCAAGCTCGCCCCGCTCCATCAGTATCTTGAGCACGACCATGGTGCTGGAAAGGGCGAAGACGAAGCCGAGGAGAACCGCCTCGACAAGCGGCCGGTGAAGCACCGTCCCCACGAGCAGGCCCAAGCCCACGGTGAGCAGGATCTGGACGAGACCTCCCACTATGGCGACCCTGCCCAACCGCCGCAGCTCCTTCAAAGAGAACTGCATGCCAAGGGCGAACATGAGGAGGACAACCCCGATGGTGGCGAGCGTCTCGACCTGGCCCACGTCGCCGACCCAACCAAGAGCGTAGGGGCCGACCACAATGCCGCCCACGATATACCCCAGGACGAGCGGCAGCCTCAGGACACGGGCAAGCAGGCCCCCCACCAGCGCCGCCGCCAGCACGATGACCAGGTCAACAAGCAGTCCCAGTCCTTCCATCGCCCTCCTCAGAACTTCCCCGCACGGCTCTGCGGAGACTGAGCCATTGTACCACACGACCAGCCACGCCAGGTTCATGTGCGACGTGGTTGCTCACCTGGCTGTCGCCCGCCGCGCACCGGTGATTCCCCCTTCGACCGCAGGAGGACCGGTCCCGCCATTGCCGGCTGACGTCGAATTGACATACAGTCACCCCTCTTGTAAGCTGGTTTCGAACCCATTCGAAAGAGAGCCAGGTAGCAGCCATATGCGTGACCAGATCGCCAGCGCCCTGAAGGGACACGAAGCCGACTACATCGAGGTACGCCTCGAGGAGGGCGAGACCAGCCGCATTCAGTACCGCGGTCGGGAGCTGGAGGACGTCGGCCGCAGCACCAGCCGCGGCGGCAATGTCCGCGCTCTGGTGAACGGCGGCTGGGGCTTCACCAGCTTCAACGACCTGAACGGACTCCATGACAAGGCGGCGCTTGCCGTGAAGCAGGCGAGGCTGGTGGGCAAGGAGGAGAGCGCGCTGGCGGCGGTGGAGCCTGTCGTTGATGCCGTGGAGCCGTCCATCAAGAGCGACCCGAGAGGCATACCTCTGGCGCACAAGAAGAGCCTCCTCGACGAGTACAATGAGGCCATCTGGTCCACCCCCGGGGTCCAGAGCTCGGTGGTCGGCTACGGAGACGGCCTGAGGAAGGTCGCTTTCGCCAGCTCCGAGGGCACCTACATTGAGCAGACCAGGGTCGACTTCACGCTTCGCATCATGGTCATCGCAAAGCACGACGACGATGTCCAGCAGGTGTCATTGAGCCTGGGTTCCAGCGGTGACTTCGGCTTCATGGAAGGGCTGCACCAGCAGGTGAGAGACGCTGCGCAGCGTGCGGTAGCCATGCTGTCAGCTCCCCAGGTCAAGGGAGGGGAACACACCGTGGTGCTGGACCCGGTCCTTGCCGGCGTCTTCGCTCATGAGGCCTTCGGCCATCTCTCCGAATCGGATTTCGTCTATGAGAACGACCGTATGAAGGACATCATGGTCCTGGGGCGGCGATTCGGTGAGAAGCATCTCAACATCGTTGACGGCGCCGCTGTCCCCGGTCTCAGGGGCAGCTACAAGTACGACGATGAGGGAGTGCCGGCGACAAAGACCTATCTCATCAAGGACGGCATTCTTGTGGGCCGGCTCCACTCCAGGGAGACCGCGGCGAAGATGGATGAGAAGCCTACCGGCAATGCCCGAGCCATCAGCTATCGCTACCCGCCAATCGTGCGCATGACCAACACCTACATCGAGCCGCAGAACGCCTCATTCGAGGAGATAATCGGCGACATCAAGGAAGGAGTATACGCCAAGAACTGGTACGGCGGCATGACCAGCATGGAGATGTTCACCTTCTCCGCCGGTGAGGCGTACATGATCAGAAACGGCAAGGTTGCCGAATTGCTCCGGCCGGTGATGCTCACCGGCAATCTATTCACCACCCTGGAGAACATCGACGCCATCGGCAATGACCTCGACATGAATCAGGGAGGTGGCTGCGGCAAAGGGGCCCAGTCTCCGCTTCCGGTGTCCAACGGCAGCCCCCACATACGGATCCGGAACTGCATGGTGGGAGGCAAATAGGTGGAAAGCATCCTGGAACTGGCGAAGAAGGCTGCCGACGAGGCTGAGGTGTTCGTCGTCACGGCAAGCGAGACCCCGGTGGCCTTCGAGGCAAACCGTCTCAAGGCGCTGGAGGCCAAGGAAAGCATCTCAGTCTCGCTGCGCGTTGTGCGAGACGGCAGGATAGGGCTCTCGTCCACCTCCCGCCTCGACAATCCGCAGGCGCTGGTGGACATGGCGGTGGAGACCGCCCAGTTCGGCGCCCCGGCGAAGTTCACCCTGCCGTCAGACACCGCCTATCCCGAAATCGAGGTCTACGACCCGGAGATGGAGACGTTCTCCGTCGAGGATATGGTCGAGCTGGGCGAGTCGCTGATTGCCAGGATTCGAGAGCACGCCCCGGAGCTGTTGTGTGAAGCCGCGGTGACCAGGAATATAGTCACGGTGGACATCTCGAACTCCAGAGGAGGCCGGTCCCGCTACCGCAAGAGCTTCTGCACCGTCGGCGTGGAGGGCACCCTCATCCGAGACACGGACATGCTCTTCGTCGGTGAGATAGACAGCTCGTGTCACCCGTTGCGAGAATCCAGGCCGCTGGCGGACTCGGTCATCGAACAGCTTGAACTCGCCAGCCGCACCGCAGTGGCATCCACCGGGCGCTTCCCGGTGGTCCTGACCCCCAAGGGGGTGAGGAGCGCCTTCTTTCCTCCCATAGCGGTGGCCTTCAACGGCAAGATGGTAGTGGAAGGGGCGTCCCCGCTGGTGGGCAGGCAGGGCAAGCGACTCTTCGACCGCAGGCTCTCTTTGTGGGACGACGCCACCCTGGAGTACCGGCCAGCCAGTCGCCCGTGCGACGATGAGGGCGTGCCGAGCCAGAGAACCGCCCTCATCGAAGAAGGAGTGGTGGCGGACTTCCTCTATGACCTGCAGACCGCCGCCCAGGCTGGAGCGAGGAGCACGGGCAGCGCCAGCCGGGGCCGGGGGAGCATGCCGGCCCCATCGGTGGCCGCACTGGTGATGGGCGAGGGAGACACCAGCTTCGAGGACATGGTGCGGGACATCAAGGAGGGGCTGGTGGTGGAGCAACTTATCGGAGCCGGACAGGGCAATACCCTGGGTGGCGACTTCAGCGGCAACGTCCTTCTCGGCTACAGGGTGGAGAACGGGCGGATGGTGGGGCGAGTGAAGGACACCATGATCTCAGGGAACATCTACGACGTCCTGAGGAAGGTCGCAGCCATTGGCGACGAGGCGAAGTGGGTCGGCGCTTCCGTCAAGACCCCGGCGCTTCTTCTGTCCGACCTGTCGGTGGTCAGCAAGACCTAGATGCGGGAGCATCCATTGTCTTTGAACAGATACCTAGCTGAGATTGGCGACGCCGGGAGACCTCTGGTTGCGTCGAAGCTGGCCAACCTGTCGGCTCTCTCGCCGCAGGAGCTCAGCGTGGTCGTGGACGCGTGGGCCGGGATCGAGGTCGAGAGGCGGCGCGAGATCATAGGCAACCTCGTCCAACTCGCTGAAGACAACCCCAATCTGGACTTCGACGATGTCTTTGCAGCCTGCCTTGATGACGATGATGAGACGGTGAAGATAAGGGCCATCGACGGCCTGTGGGAATGCGAGAACCGAGGGCTCATCGACGTCTTCATCACCCTCCTCATGAAGGATGCCAGGGAACCGGTGCGAGCTGCTGCGGCCACAGCCCTGGGGAAGTTCGCCATGCTCGCCGAGCTGGGGAAATCACGCGATGACGACAGCGCGAAGGTGGAAAACGCCCTCTTCGCCATTATCGACGACCCGGGGGAGCAGAGCGAAGTGACGAGACGGGCCCTCGAGGCGATCGCCCCTCTCAGCCTGCCGGAGGTGAAGGCGGTCATCGAGCAGGCTTACAACAGCGATGACGCGAAGCTGCGAGCCAGCGCCATCTACGCTATGGGCAGGAATTGTGACCCGGCCTGGCTGCCCACGCTGCTCAGAGAGCTTGCCAGCGCGGACGCCGAGATGCGCTATGAGGCGGCAGCGGCATGCGGTGAGCTGGGTGAGGAGGATGCGGTACCCCATCTCGGCAGACTGGTTCAAGACATCGACAGCGAGGTGTGCCTGTCGGCTATCACCGCGCTGGGGGAAATCGGGGGCAGCGAGGCGGAGTCGATCCTGCGAGAATGCCTGGGCCACCCCGACGAGCACATTTGCCAGGCGGCGGAGCAGGCGCTGGAGGAGCTAAGCTTCGATCAGGACCCAATGTCATTCGGGATAACGTAGGCATAGAGCTTCTGCAGTGAAGGGTAAGAAGGTAGTGCTCAGGGACAAGAGTTGGGAGGATGCCACCAATGATTATGCCTGGCGCAGCGACGACGAACTGGCCCGCCTCGATGCCGCGCCACCGCTGAGGATACCCTACACGGAGTACCTTTTCGAGCACGCCGTCGAAGTGAGCGCCACCAGTGAGCGGCGACGCCGTTTTGCCATTGAGACGCTTGAAGGCAAGCACATAGGCAACTGCATGTACTACGACATCGACAAGAAGAGGGGCCAGACCGAGCTGGGTATCATGATTGGCGACCGCGACTACTGGGAGCGGGGCTACGGCACCGACGCCGTCACCGTTCTCGTCGACCACATCTTCGACACCACAAGCCTCAACCGGGTCTATCTGAAGACGCTGGACTGGAACGTGCGGGCGCAGCGGTGCTTCGCCAAGTGCGGCTTCGTCCTCTGCGGGCGCATGACCAAGCGCAGCAACCACTTCGTCACCATGGAGTTGACCCGAAACGAGTGGGAGAGGCGAAAGCTCGCCTCTCCCACTGATGCTCCAACGAATCCGTAGTACTCTCTATTCCTTGGGCGGTGCCGGCGGCGACGGATTCTGCAGACCCCTCGCCAGTGTCTTGGGAATCAGGTTGCACACCTCATCCAAGGTGAACATGCCCGCCTTGAAGATGGAGCGGAAGTTCTCCGGCTCGGTGTACAGGCCGATGTTGCCGCCACCCACATCGAAGGTGCGGCCATTGATGTTGGCAGCCTCATCGGTGCACAGGAACACGACCATCGGCGATACATCCTCCGGTCCGGGGAACATGCCCCTTATCTGCTCCTCAGTCATGCCCCGCTTCTTCCAGGCTTCGAACAGCTCCGGCGTCAGAGTCATCCTCGTGCCTGCCAGGGGACGTATGGCATTGCAGGTCACGCCATACCTGCCCATGTCTATTGCCACCGTGCGGGTGAAGCCGACGATGCCTTCCTTGGCCGCGCTGTAGTTGGCCTGTCCCATGTTGCCCAGGCCCGCTGCTGAGGACGTATTTATGATCCGCCCGCTCTTCTGCTGCCTCATGACAACACAGGCATTCTTGGTGGTGTTGAAGTGGCCGTAGAGGTGCACCTTGATCACCGTGTCCCACTCCTCATGGGACATGTTGAACACCATGCGGTCTCGGAGCACACCGGCGTTGTTCACCAGAATGTCGATCCTGCCGAAACTGTCCACCGCAGTCTTGACTATGTTCTCTCCCGCCTGGAAGGTGGTCACGCTGTCATAGTTGGCCACTGCCTCTCCACCCATCTTCTTGATCTCTTCCACCACCTCATCGGCCGGCCCCTTGGCAGCCCCAGAGCCGTCCACAGCGCCGCCCAGGTCATTGATGACCAGCTTGGCCCCCTCCGCAGCCAGCGCGAGAGCGTGGCATCTGCCGAGACCCCGGCCTGCGCCCGTCACCACTGCAACTTTGCCTTTTAGTCTATCAGCCATTTTGCCTCCTTAGCCTCCTAGAAGTCCTTATTCCTTTGGTGGTTCCGGCGGCGACGGGTTCACCAGGCCTACCGCCAATGACCGCGGGACAATATCGCAAAGCTCGTCCACGGTCCATCTCCCGTCCTTGTGGATGCTTCTCCAGATCGCGGGGTCGGTCATCAGGGAGATCTGACCGATACGAGCAAAGAAGCTGCAACCATTGATATTCGCCGCCTCGTCAGTGCAAAGGAAGACTGCCAGGGGCGCGATGGCGTCCGGCGACAATGCGGTGATGTCATAGGCCGGCGTTGGCTGTCCCGTTTCTTGCCTCTTCTTGCGGGCAGCCTCCATCTCCGGCGAGACAGTCATCCGCGTCGCAGCGGCGGGTCGAATAGCATTGGCGGTCACACCGTACCTGCCCAGGTCTCTGGCCAGCGTCCTGGTGAGGCCGGTGATACCCTCCTTCGCCGCCGCATAGTTGGCCTGCCCCCTGTTGCCCAGGCCCGAGGTGGAAGAGGTGTTCACGATTCGTCCGCCTCGCTGCTGCCTGAAGATGACGGCGGCGGGCTTGCTGCAATTGAAGGTGCCATACAGGTGCACCTTCATCACCGTGTCCCACTCCTCCTCCGTCATGTTGAACACCATGCGGTCGCGGAGCACACCAGCGTTGTTCACCAGGATGTCCAGCCTGCCAAAGGTGTCGATGGCAGCCTTGATGATGTTCTCGCCACCTTCCGGGGTGGCCACGCTCTCATAGCTGGCGATAGCCTCACCGCCCGCCTTCTTGATCTCGTCCACCACCTCGTCAGCCGGCCCCTTAGAGGCCCCACTGCCGTCGGCAGCACCGCCGAGGTCGTTGACAACCACCTTCGCCCCCTCAGAAGCGAACAGGATCGCATGGCCCCTGCCAATCCCCCGACCTGCGCCGGTTACGACGGCAACTTTCCCTTTTAGTCTTTCGCCCATTTTGCCTCCTTATCTACTTGCGGCCTATCCGCCAAGCCTAGCCCTTCTTGGAAGGAAGGATGACAGTAGCACTGCCCGGCGTCGTCTTCTCCCCCTTGCCGTTCTCCACCCAGATATCGCACTCGACCAGATGCTCGCCATCCTCTACTTTCTTCCCGGTCACCGTTCCCTTGCACAGCCACGTCTCCCCCTCAGCGGGGTCTCCCATGGTTGCCATCCTCCTCGGGAAGTCCATGCCCCGGTACTGGCAGGAGAACTTCTTGACCCGGCCCTTGGCGCCTATCCAGTCGGTCACCAACTGGACTATCCACGCCCTCTTCAGAGCGCCGTGGGTGATAATGCCCCCCGTGCCCTGTGTTGCAGCGAAGTTATCGTCGTAGTGAAGGGGGTTGAAGTCACCCGATCCCCCGGCCCATCTGACCGCCATCAAGGTGGTCGAGATCTTCTCCAGGGTAGGTATCTCGCTCCCTACCTCGACATCTTCGTAGTAAACCTGTTTCGCCATTTCTTCTCCCCCTTATCTAGCGATAATCGTTGCCCGACTCACGGCCACCTTGTCACCGTTCTGGTTCAGGTAGGTGGTCTCTATCGTGGTGAAAACCATCTTCCCCGCCTTCCCTTCCCTCTCCCTGATATCGGCGATCTTAGAATAGGCGGTGAGGGTATCGCCAGCGCGAATGGGGATGTAGAACTCCTGGTCCACACCGCCGTCGAGAATACGAAAGAGGCCGGCCTTCACCAGCACGGCTCCGACCATGGACAGGCCCCCTATGACCGCTTTCCCCTTGATCGCCCACCCCCAGAAACCAGGCGGGCATATCATGTCTTCATACCCGGCGTTCTTGGCGAACTCCACGTCGTGGAAAAGCGGGTTGTCGTCGCCTACAGCGTCGGCATATCTGCGTATGGCCCCTCTCTCCACCTCCATTATGACCGGCTCCGCCATCGTGCCGATCATGGCCTTGACCTCGTCCGTCATTATCGACTCTCCAGCCAACTCTGTACCTCCTTTGTTTTTCCTCTACTACGGCAGGTCTCGGATTATCGGAACCCTATTATGAATGCTTCACAGGCACACGCCAAACCACCGAAAGTCTACACAAAGCCCATCACCCTGTCAAGGGTCTTGGGGCTGCTCCTGCCCCTCGCCGGGTGCCTGTGCCATGTGCTCCAGAGGCGCCAAACTCAACAGCAATCGCTTGACACCGGCCTCCCCCTTGAACGCCACCGTGACCTCCTGGTCGTCCTTCACCGCCACGCACTTGACCACTATGCCTTCGCCGAACATGGTGTGGTGCACACGGTCACCCGCGTTCAACGGCGCTTTTGTTGTTAAAGTTGGCTTGACGATTTCCTCTGCGGCGCGGTGGCCCTCGGCGCTCGCCGCCAGGTGAGTGGGGATGTCCATGAGGAAGCGCGATGGCAGCGTTGGGCCGCTGCTTCCCATCAGGCTGCGGCGGAAAGCACGCATGAGATAGAGACGCTCCTTGGCCCGCGTAATCCCCACGTAGCACAGGCGCCGCTCCTCTTCCATCTGGGCCGCGTCGTCGAAAGACCGGTGATGAGGCAGCAGTCCTTCCTCAGCGCCGACAATGAACACCACGGGGAACTCCAGGCCCTTGGCGGCATGCAGTGTGATCAGCGTCACCGCATCCATCTTCTCATCATAGCTGTCCACGTCGGATACCAGCGCCACCCCCTCGAGAAAGGTGGAAAGGCTTTCGTCGGGCGCCAGATGGCGATAGTCATTGGCCACCGTGCGCAGCTCCAGGACATTGTCCCACCTGTCCTCCCCATCGTCCCTGTCCAGGACATACGCCTTGTATCCGGAGCGCTCCACCACCGCATCGAACAGCTCGACTATGTTGAGTTCCCTGCTCTTCTCAATCAGCTCATTGAGCATGGCAAGAAAGCCAGTGAGGGCTCTGGCGGAGCGCGAACTGAAGGGGGATCTCTCATCCTCATCCGCCAGTGTCTGGAGAGCAGCGTAGACCGGCAGAGACGACCCCTTGGCCCACTGCGACAGCTCCTCTATCGTGCGCCGCCCGATGCCCCGCGGCGGCACGTTGATGACCCGCAGAAGACTCACGCTATCGTAGGGATTGTGGACCAGCCTGAGGTAGGCGATGACATCCCTCACCTCACGCCTCTCATAGAAGCGGGTGCCGCCGACCAGCCTGTAGGGCATCCCGTAGCGAATGAAGGCCTCTTCAATAACCCTCGACTGGGCGTTGGTGCGATACATCACCGCGCAATCGCCGCGCCTCAAAGGCCCCTGGCTGGTCAGCTTGTCCACCTCGAGCACTACCGACTGGGCCTCCTCCTGCTCGGTGAAGGCCTCAGCGATGACAATCGGTACCCCGGGCTCGTTCTCCGTCCACAGGCCCTTCTCCTTGCGCTGGCTGTTGGCCGAAATCACGTGCTGCGCCACCTCGAGGATGGTCTTGGTGGAGCGGTAGTTCTGCTCCAGATACACCACCCTGGCGTCAGGGTAGTCCCGCTCGAAGCTCATGATGTTCCTCATGTCGGCGAAGCGCCACGAGTATATCGACTGGTCGGGGTCGCCCACCACGCATATGTTCCTGTGACCCCCAGCCAGTTGCCTCGCCAGGGCGTATTGCGCCACGTTGGTGTCCTGGAACTCGTCGATGAGGACGTGATAGTAGCGCTGCTGGTACCGCGAGAGGACCTCGGGGTGCTGCCGGAACAGGTGGACAGCCTTCATCAACAGGTCGTCGAAGTCAACCGCCTTGCTCTCCCCGAGGAGGTCCTGGTACCGCTGGTACACCCGTTGCACCACTTCGTCGAAGTAGCTGCCGGTGACGTAATCGCCGGGCGCAATGAGACGGCTCTTGGCCGATGATATCGCCGAAAGCAGGACGCGAGGAAGGTAGCGCTTCGGGTCGAGGTCCATCTCCTGGAGGCTGCGCTTCACCAGCGCCATCTGGTCATCGTCATCGTAGATGACGAACCGCGAGTCAAGGCCTATGTGCGCCCCGTCTCTTCTCAAGATGCGAGCGCAGGTGGCATGGAAGGTACCCAGGGTCAGGTCGTCGACGGAGCTGCCGAGGAGCTGATACAGGCGTTCTTTCATCTCCCTGGCCGCTTTGTTGGTGAAGGTCACCGCCAGGATATGGTACGGACTGATGCCCCAGACCTTGATGAGGTAGGCGACGCGATGGGCGATCACCCTGGTCTTGCCGCTGCCCGGACCGGCGAGGATGAGCAGCGGCCCCTCGATAGCCTCCACCGCCTCCCGCTGCGCCGCATTCAACCCCTGGAGAACGTCCACATCCAGATTATAGCATCGCGGGCGTGGCCGAGAAAGGGATTGGCCGCACAAAGGCATGAGCCGCTATAATGAGGGATGGTGAACGCAACGCGGCAGAAGGAGGTACATAATGGCGGACCATCTTGCTATTGACGTGCTGAATACCGAGGAGGCCAAGATGGCTCGAGGCCTGGCACGTAGTTTCGTCCAGAACGAGATCCTGCCGGTGAGACAGCAGATTGACGACGACAAGGACCATACCAAGGTAATCGAACCCCTGTTCAGGAAGATAATGATAGAGCTGGGCATGGGAAGGATCATGGCAGCCGACCAGCCCATGAGCCTGGTCAATCAGATGGGCTTCCTGGAGGAACTCTCGGGCGGCGATAGTGGAATAGCTGTCGCCATGGCCTGCACCGGCTGGTGTCTATTCCCCATCAGATATGAGCCCTACAAGAGACTGGACCTGATACAGGAACTGGCCGCTTTCTTCCCTGAAGACAAGGTGCCTTTCGGCTGTTTCGCCATGACCGAACCTGAAGGCGGCTGCGACATCGAGAACCCCCGAATGGAGGGTCGCAAGATCCATACCACCGCCCGGCTCGACGGCGAGGAGTGGGTCATAAACGGGGTCAAGCAGTGGCCGACCAACAGCGGCGTATCCAACCTCTATCTCGTCGTGTGCACCACCGACCCCAACCTGGGAGACGACGGCGTCGCGCTCATCTACGTCCCGTATCCAATCGACGGCGTCACCTTCGGCAGGTTCGAGAACAAGTCCGGGATGCAGGCCGACAGGAACTGCACCATATTCCTTGACAACGTCCGGGTACCCAAACGGTATAGGGCGGCCGGGCCGGGTGACGACGTCAACCTGCTGCACCAGAACCTGGTGTTGGGTTCCATCGCCAGCGCCTCCATGTCGGTCGGCACAGCTCAGAACATCTTTGAAATCGTTACTGACTACGCCTCGCAGCGGGTGGGCGGCGGCAAGCCGATCAAGGAGCACAGCATCATCGCCTGCACCCTGGCGGACATGGTCACCGGGATCGAGACTGCACGGACCTATGCCCTGAGCACTGCCTATATGTGGGACCGGCCCGAGACCTACGGCCCACGGTGGTCGCCGGAGATGCTGGCGAAGTCAAGAATCGCCAAGACGTATGCCGCCGACGTGAGCGTGATGGTGGCCAACAAGGCGATGGAGATGATGGGCTCCTACGGCTATACCCGAGACGCCGATGTGGAGAAGCACTGGCGGGACAACAAGATGATGCAGCAATGGCTCGGTGGGTCGCATGTGGCGCGTCTGGACATCGCCCGTCACTACTGCAATCTGCAGACGCTGTGACGGTCTATCGCGGCCAGTGGCGCTCGGACCGACGGCTTGTCCGCTGCGGTCTACCGGGTGCTCTCATGCCACTGTCATGAGAGCAATGCAAGGCAGCTTGCACCATCAAACCAGAGAAGAGGTGAGAGGCAATGCCGGCAGCATGTGGCATAGCTTGTGAGGTTTGCGTAGCATTCGAGAACG
>CAYTKL010000038.1:0-12874 GCA_964438305.1 uncultured Dehalococcoidales bacterium
GCGAAAGGTGCCCCCACGAGGCGTCGTCATTGTGTTCACATCGGCTCGCCTCGCAGAGGAAGAGATCGGCTCCCCTGGCCACTTCCTCAAGCGCCTCACACGGCCCGGTGTCGGCCGAGTACACCAGCTTCCGCTCACCGATGACAGCCACCGCATAGCTCGGGATGAAATGCTTCACCGCGGCAAACTCGATGTTCAGGTCGCCAACCTGAAGCCGTATACCCGGGCCATACTCCGCGACCTCGAAATGGTCTGCGAAGAACGCCGGCGAGGGGTCGAACACCGAGCTTACCTTCAGAAGCCCTTCTTCGCCCCCCGGGGGCAGATAGAGGTTGGGCCGGCCCCACCCCAGACGCCACAGGGCATAGCGGAAGGGGAACAGGTCGAGGAAGTGGTCAGCATGAAGATGCGAAATCACCACATGTGTAACGTCCCACGGAGCCACATGCTGCTGCAGGTTGCTGAAGACGCCGGTACCGCAATCGACAAGAAGAGTGGTATCGCCCTCACGGATGAGATAGCCAGAGCATGCACCCCCCACCCCGGGATAGGCCCCGCTTGTCCCCAGGACGGTCAGGCGCAACTCTACTCACCCCTCTTAATCAGCGCTTCGAAGAGCATCTTGGTGTCCTCAAACAGCGACCGCGCATGTTCCAGACCGCGCACTATGTCCTCCTCCGGGCTGTCGGAAAGCCACCCATGTCCGGGGCATAGCTTGGTCACTCGAAGCGTGCTCAGCCGCTCCAGGGAGTTCATGTAGTCACTGATGTTACCCGAACCAAAGATCCCGGAGAGAGCGCCCCCGGCGAACACAGTATCTCCAGTGAACAGAAGGCCCTCATATGGTTCGTACAGGCAGATGCAGCCTGATGTGTGACCGGGGGTATGCAGCGCGCGGAAGCGATAGTTGCCCAGGTCAATCATAGTATCGTTCTCCAGCCAGACATCGGCGAAGAACGGAGCAGCGGTGGCATCCCCAGACTTGACCATTGTGACAAAATCGTCCTGAAGCTCTATCTTGTTGGCGGCAAGGCGGTGGGCAGCCACCACTGCATGCTCATAGAAGAAGCTGGTGGCGCCGATATGGTCGAAGTGCTCGTGGGTCAGAACGATGAAGTGTATATCAGATGGCCTGAGACCCAACTCAAGCATCGATGCCTCCAGCTTTGGGTAGTTGGCCGCCAGACCGGTATCGATGAGCATGTTCTTGTGCCTGCCCTTCACCAGGTAGACGTGGCCCCCCGGCTTCTCCGCCCGGAACTGAAAGATGCCCGGCATCACTTCCTTCTTCACTGCGGTGTCTCCTCAGCCCTGGCTCTCGCCAGTGCCGCGTTGGCCTCACGGATTCGTTGACACAGGACTCCCATGACGGTAAAGGCGAAACTCGGCTGCTGCTGGATCATGTAGAGGAACTTGGGCTGGTCGAGCACAATGAGCCGGGTGTGCTCCTCAGCCACTGCTGTGGCAGACCGCGGGCTCAAGTCGATGAGGGTCATCTCGCCGAAGAAACCGCCTTCCTCAATAGTGGCGAGGGTAACCTCTTCACCGTTCTCGCCGTGAGCGAAGAGCCTCACCCTGCCGGAGTGAACAATGTACATCTCAGTACCGAGGCTGTTCTCTTCGAAGACTACCTCGGACTTCGCGTAGTCTTTTATGAACTTCTCCAGCGGCGCGCCAGTCATATCGTCCATAGCAGGAACCTACCATAGTATCCCCGTGCCCGTCATGTCAACACATCACTATACGAGCCGAATCGCCCGATAGACGGGTATCGGCTCCGCTTTCCCCTTGAACTGCTGCGCCTCCAGCTCCTCGACCTCGATACGTCCCCTCGTTTCCTCGTATGTCTGCGGCCCGATCCACACCTGGCCGCCCAGCGCATTCGAGCATAGCCGCGATCCGATGTTGACAGAATCGCCAATCACAGTGTACTCAGTTCGTCCTTCGGACCCCATGTTGCCCGCGATCGCCTCACCACTGTTTATCCCTATGCCGAACTGGACCGCCGGCAGGCTGGGGTCCCGCTCCTGCATCCCCTCAATCTCCACCTGCGACTCCAGAGCCGCCTTGACCGCGAGCAGGGCATGGTCCCGCTGGTCATGGGGAGCATTCCACACCGCCATGATGGCGTCACCGCCGAACTTGTTGACCATCCCATCGTTCGCCAGCACCTTGTCAATAATGACCGAGAGGTAGGTATTGAGCATGCCGACGACCTCCTCCGGCGTCATTCGCTCACTTATGGTGGTGAACCCACGAATGTCGGCGAAAAGCGCTGTTACCTCCCTTCTCTCCCCACCAAGCTTCAAGTCGTCGGCATCGGCCAGATGCAGTATCTTCCCCGCCACCTGCGGAGATACGTAGCGGCCAAACAGGTCTTTCACATGGGTACGGTCCGATTGCTCGGCGGCTACTCTACAGAGCACCGCCGTGACATAGACCACGGGCAGTGCGACGAGTGGATAGAGGATGTTCATGACATAGCCACTGTCGAATGCGAAGAACACGCCGACAAGATACCCGACGAACAGGACCCCGGTAAGCAGCCCTCCCCAACGCAAGCTCAGGCAGGGCAGGGCGATGCCGGTGAGACCTACAAGCAGGAGCAGAGTGAGCAGGGTAATGCTCCAACCCGCTTCCACCATGAAGCGCTGCCTCAGGATGGTGTCCATCGCATTGGCGTGGACTTCGACCCCATACATCTTCTCCGCCGACATCGGGGTGACCCAGGCATCCGGCTCGCCAGTGGCCGTCATCCCCACCAGCACTATTTTGAACTTGACCAGGTCGGCATCAAAGGTGCCGTCTATCACGTCGGCATAGGACAGTTGAGGGAAAGTCCCCGGATTGCCGACGAAGTTGATCCGCATGCTTGACGTGCCATCCACGGGCACGTCGCGGCCGAGCAGTTGCATCGTTCCGTCGTCAACCTCGAAGTCGGCCGGGAGGGTCTTGCCAAAGTGGGTGTACAGCGATGCCAGCATCAACGCGGGGTAGGCTTTGCCGGCGGCGTCTCTCACCACCAGAGGAATCCTCCTCATCACTCCGTCGCCATCGGGCACTACGTTGCCATGGCCCAGAGCCACCGATGCCTCCTCCAGTGTCGACGTGGGGCGGAGAACATCCTCGAAGGTGACCTCGGGGTCTCGTGACGAGACCGGCCGGTCACCGGCCGCGGCCAGCACCACGTTTCCCGCATCGGCTATCGCCTGGGCCAGCGCCGGGTCGTCAACCGATTCGTCAGCGAAAAGGACGTCATAGCCGATCACCATCGCCCCGGCATCACTCAGGTTGTCAATGGCCTGAGCGTGAAGAGACCGGGACCAGTCGGACCACTTCCCATGTTCAACCAGCGAAGCGTCGTCGATAGCCGCAATGACGATGTTGGGGGACAGCGAGGTGGGCAGGAACAGCAGGTCTTCCAGGCGCCACTCGAAGCTGGCAAAGGGCCGGAGAAGAACAGCCGCAAGAGTGAATAGCAGGCCCACACCAAGCGCTATCAGGATGTGGTTGCGCCGCCTCCGCTGCTTCCTCGTGCCCCTTCTCAGGAAGGCCCGCATCGTCCGCTCAATAGGGGTCAGAGCATGCCCCTTCCGTCACGTTGCCTGAGGGCCAGTCTATGCAGGCGCAGTTCCAGACTTCCGGGTCCTCTACGACTCCGGCCGCTGTGAAACCGCTCTCGAACGGACAGGTGAAGGTGTGGTTGTAGGTCGCCGCAAGCCCGCCATTTATCCATATGTTGACCGTGACCTGGGAGGCCGCAGTGCAGTTCGCCATGTCGAAGTAGTGCACCTTGTACTCGTAAGCGCCACTGGCTGGCTGGTCGAGAGTCGTGGTCTCTGGCCCCGATCCGTCAAGGTCATCCACGTCCAGCTCCGGGTCACCGGCAGTACCGTTGCCACCAACTCCGTCCCAGTCAGGGTTCATGTTGAACCAGCAGCAGTCATCATACGCATCCCAATAGGCTCCATACGGCCTTATGAAGTGCGCATCGAAATCGGTACCCTCAGTATCCCACGTAAGCACTATCCTGATGCCCGGAGGCGTTGGTGATGGCGTAGGTGAGGGAGCAGGGGTGGGAGTGGGAGTCGCTGCGGGAGTGGGCGTCGGCGTAGGTGTGGGCGTCGGGCTGGGGCTGGGTGAAGGCACGGGAGTAGGTGTCGGTGTCGGAGTAGACAAAGGCCAGACAGGTATGGAGTCCAGACCGCCGCCAGGAGGCCCGGGCGGCTCAGGCGGAGCGCTGGATTTCGCCTTGGAGGGCGGGCTCCCCGGAACGGTGGTGATGAAGAAGCCGGCCTGGGCGCACTCCTTCTTGTCCTGAGCCTCGAAACATGCCTCACCTTCGCTTACGTCGAGGGTGCTCACCCCCTTCTTGTCAACATAGAGGTCGTACCAGGTACCGCGGACCACAGCCACGCCGGCAGGGGTCTCCACATCGTAGCTGGAGGCGGAATCAGCCAGTTGTTCAACGTGATTAACGGTGTGACCTACTTGCTGGCCGAGGCTGACTGTCGTGGAGCCGGCCTCGGTCATGCCCAGCTCGACCACGCTGAGCTTGGTATGCTCGTTGACCTCCATGACGCTGCCCTCGAAGAAGACGACAACGGCATAGCCTTCAGCGCCGGTCTTGAGCGAATCCCCCGCTTCCAGGTCCATACCCTCGCTGGCATCAACCCAACTGGCGGCGCCAGGCTTCAGAACGAAGACTGGCCCGCTTGCCGTGGTAATGGTGCTGGGCGGAATAGCGATACCCGTGGGAGTCGGAGTGGGAGTGGGCTGGGGCGCTTCCGTTCCTCCACCACAGGCAAGACCGATGCAAGCGACCACGGTGGCTATCACCAGAGCAACCCATAGGACTACCCTGCTGTATTCCATTGCTCTCTACCTCCCGTGGCAGAATGGAGAGTGGTTCTCTGCGGGAAGCTGCGGAAGTCTGGTGAATGCTATCATGAAAGACCGGCCTCGTCAAGCCCCATCGCACGGGCGTTCCGTACTGCTTCGTCTCTGCACTGACCGGCCACCTGCCGGTCTCCACCTGAAGGGTACCGGCAGCGGACGGGCGCTGGCGTGGCGGAGCGGGCACCGCCAGCTTGACAAAGACGGTTTAACTGCCTAAAGTGGTTGTCTTAGAGTTCCGGTGGTTCCGCACCCGGTCCCCGGCGGTCGATAGTCCGCTGATTTGGAGGGCTCGCGGGTATCATGGCAGCAGAGTCAGAGGGAAGCTTCGACTACATAGTCATCGGATCAGGCTTCGGCGGCAGCGTCTCAGCCATGCGCCTGGCCGAGAAAGGCTATCGTGTGCTGGTGCTGGAACGCGGCAAGCGCTACCGCGACCAGGACTTCACCCGCAGCAACTGGATGGCCTGGAAGTACCTGTGGGCGCCAGCACTGCGCCTCTTTGGCATTCTGCAGATCACCATTCTCAATGGCGTCACTATCCTGCACGGGGCCGGCGTCGGCGGGGGCAGCCTCGGCTACGCCAACGTGCTGGAGGTACCGAGCGACCGCCTCTTCGACAACCCGTCGTGGAAGCATCTGGCTGACTGGAAGAGCATTCTGGCCCCGCACTACGAAACCGCCCGCCACATGCTCGGTGTGACCCGCAACCCCCGCCTTTCGGCGGCGGACCACGCCTTGCAGGAGATCGCCGAGGAATTGGGTCAGGGGGAGACCTTCCGCCCCACCGAGGTGGGGGTGTTCTTCGGCGAGGAGGGCAAGGAGGTGCCCGACCCCTATTTCGATGGTGAAGGCCCACCGCGACAGGGATGCACCCACTGCGGTGCCTGCATGGTGGGGTGCCGCGAGAATGGGAAGAACACGCTGGTCAAGAACTATCTCTATTTTGCCGAGAAGTGGGGCGTGGAGATCCGCCCCGAAGCCGAGGTCGTCGACATTCGCCCCATGCCAGCAGAGACGCGGAACGGGGTCCGCTACGAAGTGGTCTACCGCCGTCCCACAGCCTGGCTATACCGGCCCAAGCGCAAGGTGCGAGCTCACGATGTTGTCCTCGCCGCCGGGGTCCTGGGCACACTCAAGCTGCTGTTTCGCTGCCGCGACGCAACCCGATCACTTCCCAACGTGTCGCCTCGCCTCGGCACCATGGTGCGTACTAACAGTGAGGCTCTTCTCGGAGCGACATGTCGCAGCAGAGACGTCGACTACTCCAAGGGCCTGGCCATAACCTCCATCTTCCATGCCGACGAGGTTACATGTGTCGAGCCGGTACGGTATCCCGACGGGTCGTCGCTCATGCGACTTCTGGTAGCCCCCCTTGTTGACACCGGCGAGAGCATTCCGGCACGCATGATGAGAGTACTGGGCGTGGCTTTGCGCCACCCGCTGGATTTCCTGCGCAGTCAGGTGCGACCGGGATGGGCCTACAGCACTACCGTTCTGCTGGTGATGCAGACGGTAGACAACCGTATGCGCCTGCGCCCGGGGCGGAGCCTGTACAGTCTATTCCGACGCGGACTTGTCTCAGAACCCGATGTTGAACACACGGTCCCCGCCCGGATAGACCTGGCACATGGAGTAACACGCGCATTCGCCGGCAAGACCAACGGCGTTCCCGCGGGATCATTGATGGAGAACCTGCTCAACATGCCGATGACAGCACATATCCTGGGCGGCTGCCCCTTTGGGCGCGACGCTGAAGACGGGGTGGTAGGCCTGGATTGCCAGGTGCACAATTACCCCGGTATCTACGTGGTGGATGGGTCGATCGTTCCTGCCAACCCAGGCGTCAACCCCAGTCTGACCATCACGGCTCTGGCTGAGTACGCCATGAGCAACGTGCCACCCAGAGTAGCATAGCTCGCACATGGCTGTGGTGATATGTTTCATGTGCGCTCTCAATTAACTGCCGGAAGAGATGGTCATTGGGGAGACCATATAAGCAGCGAGTCGGCTCCACCCCATGCCTCGAGTGGCGGGCCAAGGCGTGTGGCGTCCATTTGCGGTGCGATTGAGTTGATGTCTAGGAAAGGAGTGCAACGATGTACGTTCGTGAGTATATGCAGACCAAGGTAGTGACAGTGACCCCGGATACGTCGATTGAGGAAGCGGAGAAGCTGATGAACGACTTCAACATCCGTCGGCTCCCGGTTCTTGAGGAGGGGAAGCTCGTGGGTGTGGTCACCAAACACAGGCTCAAGAGGTTGGAACTGGCCGGACCTGAGAAGGTGAAACAGATCATGGTGAAGGACCCCGTCACGGTTACGCCTGACACGATGATAATGGACGTGGCTCTTCTGGGGCAGGAGCGTCAGATTGGCACGTTCCCCGTGGTCGACCGTGGGAAGCTGGTAGGCATAATGACGGCCACCGACATCTTCAACATCCAGGCGCAGGCGCTGGGATTCGGCAAGGCCGGGCTGCGCCTCCACATCTACGAAAGCTGCGAGGGGTGGCGCCTGCGGAACATGATCGAGATCGCCCTCTCACACAAGGCCAACATCCTTGGCCTGTACAAACTGACCGCTCCAACTACAGAAAGGGAAGAGACAATTCTCTTCCTCGACACGGCGGAGGGGCCCGAACTGATTAACGACCTGAGAGCCCGGGGCTACATTGTAGAGGCGCGTTTCCGCTAGCCGTTGGCCGATTGCCATGGACCGCTGAACCGTTGGTTTAGCTTCGGACGATAAGCGACAGGAGGACTTGATGTACAAGAAGATGCTCGTTCCGCTGGACGGCTCTGAGCTGGCTGAGGCAGTGTTTGTCTACGCAAAGGAGCTGGCAGGCAGGCTTGACCTGGACATGACCTTCCTCAACGTGTGTACTCCCGAAGAACGGGAGTTGCTGCCGATGCATAGAGCCTATGTCGAGCGGGTCGCCGAGACAGTGCGGCATCAGTCGGAAGAGGTGCAGGTGCGGGGAGAGGCCGGCCCCGAGGGGCAGGCAATGCAAGCACGCGGCGAAGTGGCCGTAGGCTACCCGGCTGAGGAGATAGTCCGATATGCTGAGGAGCACAGCATAGACCTGATTATGATGGCGACTCATGGCCGCTCTGGCATCGGGCGTTGGGCCCTGGGCAGCGTGGCGGACAAGGTCCTCCGTGCGTCGAGCACTCCCGTTTGGCTCGTTCCAGCGGGGATTCCGGAAGAGATCGTCTATGACAAGTGGCCCCAAAGAACCATACTGGTGCCACTGGACGGGTCGGAAATGGGCGAAGCAGTGCTTCCCCACGTCGAAGCGCTGGCGAAGCAGCGCGGACCCGAGCTGGTAGACGTGGTTCTCCTCAGGGTTTGCGAGTACCCTGTCATCCCGCTCGACTATGCAGAAGGTGTGCCGGTGGGATGGGAGAAGCAGATGGAACAGGAGTCGGCCAGATGCAGGCAACTGGCTGTGGACTATCTCCACACAATGGAGAAGCAGCTCCGCGAGAAGGGCCTTGCCGTCAAGTCGGAAGTGCTCGAGGGCAAGCCTGCGGAAGCCATCATCGACTACGCCACCAAGAACCCGTTCAATCTCATAGCCATGGCAACCCACGGCCGTTCCGGGCTCAGCCGCTGGGCCTATGGCAGCGTCGCAGCGAAGGTTGTCGCCGGGGTGTCGAGCCCGCTGCTCCTGATAAGGCCGAAGTAGCCGGGCAGGTCGTGGGTCGGGAGCCGGGTCTGCAATACGGTACGTGTCAACGTGGGTGAGGGGTGAAGTTAAATGACGACCACTCCGACTGACAAAGAGCTGGAGAAATACGAGACCGCCGTCATCCTGAGGGACGGCACTACGCTACGTCTACGCCCAATCCGGGAAAGCGACCACAACAGGATTCTGGACCTCTTCTACCGGTTGAGTCAACAGACCATCTACCTCAGGTTCCACCATGTCATGACTCGTTTGTCGCAGGAGGAAGCCAAGTACTACTGCACCGTTGACTACGAGAACAGCTTCGCTCTGGTGGGAACCGTGGGAGAAGCCGAAGAAGAGAGGATCATCGCGGTGGGTCGCTACTATCGGCTTCCCAGCGGAGACGCGGCCGAGGTGGGCTTCGTCGTTGAGGACGCATACCAGGGGAGAGGCATTGGCACACACCTTCTGGAGCAACTGACCGTAGTAGCGAGAGAAAAGGATATCCGCCGCTTCGAGGCTGAGGTCCTCGGGGAGAACCGCAACATGATGCGAGTGCTCCTCGACACAGGTTTCCAGATCGACCGCCAGCTCGAATACGGCGTCTATCGCGTGGTATTCAACATCGCCCCGAGCCCGGCTGCCGAAGAGAGGTCCGCCGAGCGCGAGAGGATCGCCACCATCGCATCGCTGCGGGCCTTTCTCAATCCCGGGTCCGTCGCGGTCATAGGGGCCTCGCAGCAAGAGGGGTCCATCGGCAACATAGTCTTCCGCAACATACTGCACCAGGGCTTTCGCGGCGTGGTCTACCCGGTGAACCCCAACGCTGATGTGGTAGCGTCAGTGAAGGCGTATCCATCGATCCTCGAGGTTCCCGGATACGTGGACCTGGCGGTGGTCATTGTTCCAGCGCAAACGGTGCACCAGGTAGTGGAACAGTGCGGACGAAAAGGTGTGCGCGGCATCGTGGTCATATCAGCGGGTTTTGCCGAGGGCGGATTGGAGGGTGCGGCTGCCCAGAAGAAGCTGCTTGATACAGTTCGCAGCTACGGAATGCGCCTGGTTGGCCCCAACTGCTTTGGAATCATCAACACCAGCCCGCAGGTCAACATGAACGCCACATTCTCGGCCATCTTCCCCCCCAGCGGCAACATCGCGCTCTCAGCGCAGAGCGGAGCCCTCGGCCTCGTCATCCTGGAATACGCAAGGACTCTCAACATCGGTCTATCCACGTTTGTCAGCATAGGCAACAGGGCGGACGTGTCCAGCAACGACCTGCTCCAGTACTGGCAGCAAGACCCCGATACCGATGTCATCCTCCTCTATCTGGAGTCATTCGGCAATCCGAGGAAGTTCGCTCGTATAGCCCGCTGGGTGAGCGCCACCAAGCCGGTCGTAGCCATGAAGAGCGGACGCACCCCGGCGGGTTCCAGAGCGGCTGCCTCCCACACGGGTGCCCTGGCCACCGCCGACGTGGCATCAGACGCCCTGTTTCGACAGGCAGGGATAATCCGGGTGGACACACTGGAGGAGCTCTTCGATGTGGCCAACCTCCTTTCTCATCACGCCATGCCCTCGGGAAGAAGGGTGGCCATCCTCACCAACGGTGGCGGCCTCGGCATCCTCGCCGCTGACGCCTGCTCCGCCGCGGGCCTTGAGGTGCCCACGCTTCAACAGAAGACTATTGCTCAGATGAAGACCTTCCTGCCGCGCGAGGCCAGTCTCGCCAACCCCGTTGACATGACGGCCGGTGCCGTCGCCGAGCATTATCGCCACGCGCTCAAGGCTCTGGCACAGGACAAGAACATTGACGTGGTGATCGTCATCTTCATACCCCCCATAGTGACACAGCCCGAAGCGGTCATCGCCGCTATTCGTGAGACAGCTCCGCAGTTCCGGCGAAAAGGCAAGACGCTGGTCGCTTCGTTTGTAGGCGTGCAGGGCGGAGCCTGCGTGGACTTGAGCTCAAAGGATGGGGCGTTCGTTCCCTGCTTCGCTTTCCCGGAGGCGACCGCATGCGCACTTGCCAAGGCCTGCGACTACAACGAGTGGCTCAAGCAGCCCAAGGGAAAGGTGCCGGACCTGAAGAACATAGACACGAAGAGGGCGGAAGAGATCGTGGAGTCAGCCCTGGCACAGCACACAGGCCAGTCTTCGTGGCTGGATGCCGCTTCAGTCATCGGCCTTCTCGATTGCTACGGAATTCGGACAGCGGATACCGCGCTGGCCGCCACACCACAGGAGGCGGCCGCGGCAGCCAAACGAATCGGCTTCCCCGTCGCAGTGAAGCTTCTGTCCGGGCAGATAGCGCACAAGACGGAGGTTGGGGGTGTCGTCCTCGATGTGAAGACGCAGAAACAGGTGGAGCGTGCCTTTCGCCAGATCAAGAAACGGCTGGCCGATGTGGGAAGAGAAGACGAGATGCTTGGCGTGCTGGTACAGAAGATGATACCTGAAGGGGTGGAGGTAATCGTGGGCATAACCCAGGACCCGTCTTTTGGCCCGCTGATCATGTTCGGAATGGGCGGAGTGTATGCCGAGCTGTTCAAGGACACCGTGTTTCGCATCCATCCGCTGACCGATGTTGACGCTCACGAGATGGTGCAGTCAGTGAAGGCTCACCAGCTTCTCGAAGGCTGGAGAGGGTCAAAGCCCTCGGACATCAAGGCAGTGGAGGAACTGCTGCTGCGAATCTCCGCGATGGTGGAAGACCTGCCTCAGATAGCCGAACTGGACCTCAATCCGGTGAAGGTCTTCGGGAGAAACAAGGGCTATGTCGTGGTAGACGCCCGGGTCATGCTGGCGTGACGCGCCTCGGGATTCACCGGTCAAAGAAGAACGCATCTTCATCAGCGTCGTTGGAGTAGCCTCTACTCTCCCAGTAGCCCCTGTAGTCGCTGTCGTCTGACAGCTCGACCTTCGTTATCCACTTGATCCACTTGTATCCCCACTTGCTTTCGGCCACAAGCTGAAAGGGAGCCCCTCTCTCAGGAGGCAGGAGAACGTCGTTCATCTTATGCGCCAGCACAATCTCGTTGCCCATTATGTAGTCGATGGGCAGAGATGTGGTGTACCCATCGTAGGCATGGAATATGACCACCGTTGCGTCCGGCGTGGGCTGTGCCTCCCCTATCAGGTCTCTCACAAGCACACCCTCCCACAGGATGTCCACGCTCCATCCTTCCACGCAATGCAGCGTCACCACTTTGGCGTACGTCTCATGGTTACCGACAACCTGCTCGAAGGTGTAGCTGCCAGGTTCCTCGACCAGGCCGGCCACCCCCAGCCGATACCGCTCCATGTCCACGTACTGCGGCCCCTTTATCGAGTTCTCTCGAAAATCGTCGATGGACGACAGCTCCACACCTTCGTATTCTCTGACCTCCACATACGGCAGTTGCCGGGTATCGTTTGCCCCGTTGTCCGTCGCTGCGTTCGTCACGCAGGCCAAGGTCCCGGCAAGAGCAGCCAGACATGCAATCACAGCCAGCACAACCACATAGCGTCTCACGCCATCAAACCCCCGTCTGATTTCAGAATTGGCCGTCTTTTCTTCCGTCACACACCTACACAGCTACCACCGCTTCGACCTCGGGGACCTGTTCTCGCAGTATCCGCTCGATTCCGTTGCGCAGGGTCATTGTCGCCATGGGGCAGCCTTTACAGGCTCCGGTAAGCCTTAGCGAGACGACGCCGTCACTGACGTCCACCAGTTCCACATCGCCTCCGTCAGCCTGCAGCGCAGGCCTTATACGGTCAAGGGCTGTTTCTACCTTCTCCCTCATTTCCATTCCTCCTACATGGGGGAATCGCCCCCAGCACTCTGTCACCACCATGTTAGGTCAGGACGCAATCGTTGTATGCAACTTGAGTCACAGTCACTAACCGCTCGTGTTACGCCGCACGGAGCAAGGCAAGCGACCATCAAGAACACGTTTCAGTTGCATGGCGTCACGATTCGACAGGATGCGGACATTGAGCGCGTTGCTGCCTTACTGGAGCGTAAGCTAAGGCTGACGATGCGGGGAGCTTGAGCGCGCCACATCCACGGACTTGACAAGTGGTAGCCAACTGCTTTATGCTTGCCGCGCTTCTTGTGCGATACTCATGGACAAGCAATTCCCAATGCTCATCTTATGCAGGCTCCTGGCTGAATGCGGACAGGGGCTTTTAACTGTCTACTAGCCGATGTAGAATGGAATGAAGAAGGAGGCTGTCAAGTCTGCTAGCAGGGCACACAGGCAAAACAGCCGCATCACCGGTTGGTGCATAGGCTTGATCGTGCTCGTTGTGCTGACCGTTGTCG
>CAYTKL010000039.1:0-12271 GCA_964438305.1 uncultured Dehalococcoidales bacterium
GTGCCGGCAGCATTGACCAACCCGATGCATTCTGCTACAGTGCTGGTTGACCAAACGCAAGATACTCTGCATCGTCTCCAGGAGCTACGACCAGGAAGGTACGGCAATGAACGATGAGGCTACGGCGGAAAAGAAGACCGACAGGTTGCGGCCCTATGCCGGTTGGCTGACAGACCGACCCGTGTTCGTGGAGCTCAGCCTGCTCGCGCTGACTGTCCTCTTCGGGCTGCAGGTGCTGCGAGTGCTGGTACCGGGCGTGGTGTGGCTGCTGGGTGACCGACTGAGCCTGGGCGCAATAGAGGCCGGCGGCCTGATGGCGCTTGTATTCCTCATCGCTTTCCTCGCCGGGCTGTTTCGTCGCTTGCTGGGCGATCTCCCATCAGTGGTGGTCACCGGCGGCGGCCTTGGCCTGATGGTACTGGTGATGCAGGTCCTCTCGGGCGACCCGCTCATCAATCTGATCCTGGCGATGGTGGGAACGGCCCTGTTCGTCCTCTTTCCACCGCTCTATCTGAGGAGAGTGTGGCTCCAGGGCCGCCTGGGCATGGGCCACCTCGCCCTGGGCCTGCTGGTGGGCCTGATACTGGACACCGCCATCCATGGTGGGTTCGGAACGTACGACGTGGCGTGGCAGCCCGGCCTCGGCCCGCTGCTGCTCACCATATTCCTCGTGCTGGCACAGTGGCTGCTTCTGGGAGGCATGGCACTGTCGAGGAACGGCGCGGCGGCCGGCACGCCGGGCAGCATCGGCGTTGGAGTGCCTCGCGGAAGGGCGTTCACCTGGATAGCGATTGGCCCCTTCCTGTTTCTCCAGCTCGTGGTCTTCCAGAACATAGCACGAGTCGCGGTGCTCACCGGCTGGCCGCTACCGTGGGCCTACGGATGGACGTTGCTGGCGCAGCTCATCGGCCTGGGGGCCGCCACGATGGTGCTCATCTGGGGCCGGCGCATGCTGTGGCCCTGGGCGGTGGTGTGCGGCCTCGGCCTGATCGCGATTCTCGTGCTGCCGTACACCCAGAGCATCCTGGCAACAGCGATACTGTTCTTGCTCGGACAGGTTCTGCTGTCACTGCTGATGCTGCTCGTATTCATCGGCATCGGGGTAAGCGTCCAGAGACCGGGCTTCTCCGGCATGACCGTGGCCAACGGCCTGGCAATGCTCATTCTGATGCTGTTCCTCCTCGCCTACTATGCGGGCTACGACATGACGCTGCCCTACTCCAATACAATGATCGAGCCCGTAGCAGCGTTCGTCGTGGCAGCCTGTGCCCTGAGCGCGTCCCTCGGCCCGCGGTGGAGGACGGGAGTCATGAGTATGGCCTGGCTCACACCGACGCTGGCGGTGCTCCTGCTGATTGTCCCTCTGGTTGGAGTAGTCACCTGGCACGAGCCGACGCCGGTTACCGGCGACGGTTACCCGGTCCACATAATGACCTATAACCTGCACAATGGCTTCAACACGCAAGGGCGGCTCGACATCGAGTCCTTAGCCCAGGTCATCGAGGAGAACGACCCCGATATCGTTGCCCTTCAGGAGGTATCGCGTGGCTGGCTCGTGAGCGGAAGGCTCGATATGATCACGTGGCTCTCGCAGCGGCTGGACATGCCGTACGTGTTCGGGCCCACGGCAGACCCCTTCTGGGGCAACGCGATTCTCAGCCGCTATCCCGTGGTTAATGTCACCGAGTATGAGTTGCCCCCGCGCAACCTGTTCATATTGCGCGGTCTCACCGTGGCCTCGATAGACCTGGGCGAGGGCGACCAGATTCAGGTTGTCGCCACCCACTTCCATCATCTCGAAGAGGACAGCGGCATCCGGAAGGTTCAATCCCAGTTCGTCGTTGACCTCTGGGACGGTGCCCCGGCCACCGTGTTTCTCGGCGACCTGAACGCGGAACCCGAAGCCCCTGAGATGGACATACTGCGGGATGCCGGCCTTTCCGACGCTACCACCGGAGAGGATGACGCCGAGTCAACCTTTCCCTCATACGACCCTGAGAAACGAATCGACTACATTTGGGTGTCCCCCGATCTCTCCACCAGAGACATCGAGGTCCCAAAGAGCACCGCATCTGACCACCTGCCGGTGATGGCCGAGATCTATCGCTAGAATCGGAGGGCGGCCAACATGCATGTTGGCCGCCCCCTCACCTATTGCACCCTTAGCAGCGTATTACTAACCTCTTGGCTATGCCTCTCTCTCCACGACAGTGGCGATGCCACATCCCGCACCACCACACAACGTCTGCATACCCCACCTGAGGTTGTTTCGTACCATCCAGTGAACCATCTCGACGAAGTAGAGGATGCCGGAACACCCGATGGGGTGCCCGATGGCTATCGCTCCTCCCGTCGGGTTGATGCGCGGGTCGTCATAGGCCACACCGAACTCGTCACAGAAGGCCATGACCGGTGACGCGAACGCCTCATTGGGCTCCCACACCTGCATGTCATCCATGGTCAGCCCGGAACGGTCCAGCGCCTTTTTCATCGCCGGTATGGGAGCCAGGAGTTGAATCTTCGGCTCGCCGCCGGCCACCGCCATCGACCGTATGGTGACCAGGGGCTCCAGGCCCAGTTCCTTTGCCTTCTCCTTGGACATCAGCATACACGCCGCCGCGCAATCGACAATGGCCGAGCTACTGCCGGCCGTCACCTTGCCTCCCTCCTCCGCCTTCTTGAACCGCGGCTCAAGCTTCTGCATCCTCTCCCACGCACCATCGGGGTTGTCCAATGCCTCAGCCCTGGGAGTCTCATCCTTGTCGACGACCACCGGCGGCTGGCCCTGTACCTCCACCTTGGCGGGGATGACCCTCTTGCGGTACCACTCCTCGTCTCGCATCGCCTTCACCGCCTTCTGATGGCTCCACAGGCCCAACCTGTCCATGTCCTCACGCGAATAGTCATATCTCTGGGCAATCGCCTCAGCGGAGAGGCCCATGCTCAGGATCTCGGCCCCTCCCCTCCTCGCGACCTCGGGATGGAAGGACACCGGCAGACCAGCCTTCATCGCTGCCTGGACCTGCGAGCCCATGGCATAGTGGCTCATGTTCTCCACACCACAGGCGATGAAGATATCGCCACAGCCGGTCATGATGGCCTGTGCCTGAGAGTTGATCGCCTGGAGTCCCGCATTGCAGTAGCGGTCAATGGTCCATCCACAGACCTCGTCCGGTAGTCCTGAAGCCAGCACGGCAAACCTGCCGATATTCCCGCCCTGCTCACCGATTTGCATGGCGCATCCGCAGGCTACATCCTCGATCCCCAGGGGGTCGAATTCCGGACACTTCTCCTTCACCCGCGCCATGAGACCCTCTACCGCCTGGGCGATTAGCATCTGCCCCGAGACGTTCATGAAGGCCCCGGCCTTCTCCATGCCCTTCCACCCCGACTTCCCGGCGGGAAGCCGGACCCCCTCCACGACAACAGCTTCTTTCAGTTCCTTCAAACTTCTCCCTCCTCACTGATACTTCCAGAGAGCCCTCGAAGCCGACTCCCTGGTCGCTTCCGCGATCCTCTTCAATCCATCTCCAGAGGTCTCTGGCATGGATGGCATCGCACGCTACTCATTATAGCATCGCGGTAGAGGCAGTGGTAGGTAACGAGGCGCGTAACCGAACGTTAGCCTGTTCGGGCAACCGCCGCTCGACAGCGCGCGGACAGTGCCGCAGAAGAGCAGGGAGGGCGATGCGGCAGTCGAACAAATTGACATCCACCCCCGTCCTGAGCTAACCTGACAGTTACCTGATCGCATTTCCGGGCTGATGGCGAAGATGACATGTCCCAGGAAGAGAGCCTCGTTCTTGCTGCCCTGCTCCATGACATAGGCATATTCTGGCAGCTCACTTCTCAACCGCCTGAAGACGAGAGCCAAGACCACGCCGCCCTCTCCGGCAGATTCATTCAGGACCACTTTGGTGACACATACGGCCAGGCCGCTTCCATAGCCGCCACGCACCATCACCCTGATGACTACCTCAGCAAACTGCTGCGGCTGGCAACTGTTCTGTCTTCGGGGGCAGCGGACCAGGGAGAATGTGACCCGACCTGCACACAGCTCCAGTCTCTCTTCTCAAGGCTGGGCGGTGGCAGCAGCCCCCGCTACTTCGCCCTCAAGCCTCTGGACGTGGGTAGAGACGTCATTCTCCCCAGGCCAGACCGGGACGTTGACCCCCGCAGGTCCTGCTCCGACCTGTGGGAAGGCTTCGTGCGAGAGACAGAAGCGGCGGCGCGACTGTACAGTGCGGACTTCCCGGCACTGGTCGACACCCTCTTCTTCCTCCTTTGCAGGCATGCATGGTGCATACCCGCCACGTACCACGGTGGCATCTCCGACGTCTCCCTCTTCGACCATCTGCGGACCACGAGCGCTGTTGCCCTCGGGCTATGGCGTTCCGGCATCCCGGAGGCGGAAGTGGACTCGCTGCTCGACGGCAAGCGCGACGCCACAGCGAACAAGCCCTATCTATCACTGATAGCCGGCGACGTCTGTGGGGTGCAGCGTTTCGTGTACGCACAGAGCTCCAGCGCCACAGCCAGCCAGCTGCGCGGGCGCTCAGTATACCTGGAGCTCATCACCGAGGCGGCGGCGCTGCTGCTGCTGCGCCGGTTGCACCTGTGCCGGGCCAACCTGCTTCACGTCGATGCGGGCCGCTTCGTGGTGCTGGCCCACTGCATCGATGACGACACACTGACGTCGTTTCGCCGCAGCTTCTCCCAGGCACTGCTGAAACACCACCGGGGTGAACTCGACCTCGCTCTGGTAGCTGAGGAACTCCGCCCCGATGACTTCGACAACCTCCCCGCAGCATGGGCCCGGGTGGACAGACAGATGGTGCAGGCAAAACGACGCCAGTTTGGCGACCTTGAAGCGAGACAGCTCCATGAAGAGCTGTTCGGCCTGCAAGAAGCAGGGGCGGCTTCGGAAGTGTGCGCCGTCTGTGGAGCCGATGGCGCGCGGTGGAATACGCCCGGGGGAGACGAGCGAGAGTGCGACCTTTGCCATTCCCTGAATGAGCTGGGACAGCAGCTTGGCAGGGCCGACTACCTGCTCATGCATCCCGTGGAGGAGATACCCCCGGGAACCCGCGTGCAGGGCTGGCAGAATCTGTTTCTCTTCGGGCTCGGCCTGGCGGTGCAGCTTGTGGACGGCGCGCAGCAGATCGATCTCACCAGCGCTGTTGCGGGGAGCACCTTGCTGCGGCTGGGCTCCACCGATTTCCTGACGGCGGACATGGCACGGGCCGCCGGAATGGCGAAGAACCCGCCGTCGCTGGGCTTTCGTTTCATGCCCCAGGTATCGCCATGGGAGAAGGATGGGACGGAAGCAGTCGCGGGCCTGGCGACCATGGCGCAGGGCTCAAGAGGCGCGTCTCTTGTGGGTGTCCTGCGGATGGACGTGGACGACCTGGGGTCGCTTCTGCGTTGCGGACTTGGCGACAACGCCAGCCTGTCCGAGTTCTGCTCACTGAGCTTCCTGCTGCATCTCTTCTTTCGCGGCTGCGTCGGCAGCGTGTGTACCGGCAGCATTCACCACGAAGGCAATGGCACCGTCTACCCCATCTACGCCGGTGGAGATGACGTCTTTGTCCTCGGTAGCTGGAGCGAGCTGCCCGATATCGCCTGGAGCATCTACAGGGACTTCGCTGACTTCGCCTGCGGCAACCCGCTGGCCCACATGTCGGGCGGCACGTCAGCCGGCGATCCCCACATGTCTGTATATCAACTGTCCGAAGCGGCAAGGGAGTCGCTGGAATGCAGCGCCAGGGAGGAATCGGGGAAGAACGCTTTCGACTTCCTCGGCCAGACACTCGGCTGGTCACGGTTTCAAAGGGTGATTGAATGGCGCGACGTCTTGGACCGCTCAGTAGCGGCTAACGTACAGGCAGAGAAGGGCAAGGCACCGCCAGCCTTGCTGCATCTCTTGATGGAACTCCATCAGTGCTACGTGGACGGTCAGCAGGAGAACGGCGACCGTCCACACGGGGCCACAGCACACTACGGCCCCTGGATGTGGCGCGCCGCTCACCATCTGTCACAGATGATGGAGGGCGCGGAAGGCGGAGCACGGAAGGAATTGACGCGAATCCGGGAAGCCCTCACCGACGCCAGTCAACTGTCGTTTGCCCTTCCCGAACTGGCACTGGCTGCCCGATGGCTGGAACTCCTCAACCGTACGGAGGGGCAATGACCAAGGAGCAAGGTCCTTCAGCGGAGTCCCTGCCGGGGACGGTACTGGTATCTCCGGAGGACATTCGCCGGATCATCCAGGACGGAGACGCCGAGACACTGGTCAACTCCGCCGAGCGCATGGGCAGAAGACTGGTGGAAGGGAACGTGGCCAGGCATGAGGTGTTGGGCATCTATGGCGATATCTGGCGAATCGAGATGGCCTGGACCGCCAGCCCGGCCGAAGCGCAGCGCAGACTGCGGATGCTGAAGCCCAAGCTGGTGCACCTGGCGAAGACGGCGAAGGAAACGGCCGACGGCGAGGACACCCTTCCTGTTGAGGAACTCATGGCGATGATGTGCCAGGCGCTCGATGTGGTACTCGAGCAGGCCGGCGAAGCGGAGGAACCGGACACGGCTCGGCGGCGGGCCTTCGAGCGGTTCGTGAGTTTCTTCGAGGCTACTGTTGCCTATCACCGCTACCACGGCGGTCGAGACTAGGGGGATGATATGACGAGAGCCGAGCGAAGCATACAGTTGAAGGGCCGCATATTTGTCACAGGCAGCATAGAGGTGGTGACCGGGCTTCACATCGGGGGGGCGCGGACCGCTTCGACCATGGGCGGTGTGCAGAACTCGGTGGTGCGTGACCCCATTACCCAACGCCCGTACATACCGGGCTCCTCATTGAAGGGCAAACTGCGCTCCCTGCTGGAGAAGCACTACAGCAAATCGCAGCAATGGCTGCAACGCGGAGTCCGCATCCACGTTTGCTACAGATTCGACGACAAGGGCAACAGAGTGCCCGACGAGGAAGCCTACGCCAAGTGCGAGGTGTGCCCAATCTTTGGAACGCCGGCGCGATTTGGGGTGCTGCCGACGCGCCTCACGGTGCGCGACGTGCCGCTCGATGAGGACAGCGCCCAAAGGCTGGCCAGGACAAGGTCTGAACTGCCGTTCAGCGAGGTCAAGTGGGAAACCTCGCTCGACCGGGTTACCGCCGCCGCAACGCCGCGCCAGATCGAGCGAGTGCCTGCCGGGACCGTCTTCGCTCCTCTGGAGCTGGTCTATGACGTATATGAAGACGCCGACGTGGGGCGCTTCCTGCACGTGCTGGATGCTATGCAGCTCCTGGAGGATGACTACCTGGGCGGCCTCGGCTCCCGAGGCAGCGGCAAAGTCGCCTTCCGCAACCTCACCCTCACCGTTCGCACACGGGAGCGGTACACGGAGGAAGCGGCGTTCGACCAGATGCTGTCCCTTTCAGAACTGGCGGCCAGGGCGGAGGAGGCAGTGAAGTGGCTGAAGGAGACCCTGGCATCCTGAGGATTGCCCATGGCAGAGACGTGGCTGTACAGGCTGAGACCCCGGTCCCCCTTCCACTTCGGTGAAGGAGGTGTGCGCACAGCGTCGACCGACGCGGTATTTCACTCCGATTCCCTTTTCGGCGCGCTGGCCACGGGTATCAGAATGTGGCACGGGGCCGAGGTGCTGGGTGATCTCCTTTCCAGTTTCCAGGAGCGGCCGCCCTTCAGGATAAGCTCCCTCTTCCCCTGTGCCGGCGACGTCCTCCTGTTCCCCATGCCCCTGCTCAAGCTGCCCGTCGAGCCGGAAGCACAAGACACAGATGGCATCCGGCTCAAGAACATACGCTTCGTCTCACGGGGTATTCTGGAAGCCCTGTTGCACCGGCAGGCGCTTGACAGCCACCTGAGCCGAGACAGCCTGTGCCAGGGAGGGACGGTGTGGTTCACGCACGAGGAGCGTGCCTCGTTGCCACTGGGTCGACAGGAAGAAGCGCTCTGGCACCGCCAGGTGGTATCCGCATTGTCCATCGACCGCATGGTCGCCGCCTCGCAGGTCTATCGCACCGGACTCATCAGCTTCTCCCCGGATTGCGGCCTCTATTTCCTCGTCGAGGTGGAAGACACCAACTCGAAGGCGATTGTGGAGAACGCGCTGGACTACCTGTCACAGGCCGGCCTGGGAGGCCGGAGAAGCGCCGGCCACGGCCAGTTCTCTATAGAGTCCGCCGCTCCATTCGCCCCGTTCTGGCCAGCCGGCGGGGACCTCTTCGTAACCCTGTCGCTGTATCATCCCACACTCGAGGAAGTTGAGAATGGCATCCTGACGGGTGAAGCCGCCTACGGACTCTGCCGCAGGGACGGCTGGGTGAGCTCTCCCGAGCGAGCGGGCCAGCGGCGCAGGTCGACCTGCTTCATCGGCGAGGGCTCGGTGCTTCGCTCCCTGGCCAGGGCAGGCTACGGAGAACTGGTGGACGCCACCCCAGAATCGGAGATTGACGAGCACCCCGTCTACCGCTACGGGTACGCCTTCCCCATCGGGGTGCAAGCAGAAGGGGCTTCAAATGAGTCGTGAGTTGCATATCACATTCCGCCTGACTCTCGAAGCCCTGTCGCCACTGCATATCGGTGCCGGGAAACCCGACCTCGTTCTGGACTACGACTACGTTGTCGAAGGGAATCGAGCAGTGGTGGTAGACCTCGACAGCGTGCTACAGGAGGCGGACGATGAGACGCTACAGCGCGCGGCAGGCGACCCCAAGCTCAGCCTGCTTCTGGGCGCGGAGGGCGCGCAACGATACAGAGCCTGTGAGATGGACGTCGGCACAGGCAGTCCTCACCGGGTCCGCCAGCACATCAAGGATGTCTATGGCCAGGTCTACGTGCCGGGAAGCTCGATAAAGGGGGCACTGCGCACCGCTCTGGCCTGGTCCGCCCACCACGGCGCGCTCACCCTGGGCGGTCTCGGCAGCCGCAACGACCCGAGGAAGGCCGATGATTCACTGGAAGCGGGGATCTTCGACTACGACTCATGGGATACGCACCGCGACCTTCTTCGTGTCCTGCGGTTGGCGGACGCATTCCCATCGGATAGCATCACACCCGTGGCACTCCCCGTCAATGTCTTCTCGCTTCGCGGACAACCGCCTTCTCTCCAGCCAAAAGGGGATGCCATATTCGTGGAAGCGATCCCGAGAGGAACGACCGTCGAGACTACCCTCACACTCGATAGATACGCCCTCCGGCCGGAGCGCAGGGTGCGCGGTATGCAGCACTCCCGAAAGCGACATTTCTTCGACCAGCTTGTCGACCGGTGCCGCCGCTACTCCGGCCAGATGCTCAAGCTCGAACTGGACTTCTTCAGCGATTGCGCCGTCTGGAAGTTGCAGGGCTTCTACGAGACCCTGGCCAAAAGGCAAGCCTCACTGCAGCCTGATGAGTTCCTCCTCCCCATAGGCTGGGGCACCGGGTGGCTGGGCAAGACCATAGGCACCAAACTGACCAGCGGGGAGGTTACGACAGCGGCCGAGGCCTACGGCCTCGAGAAGTGGCGCAGCCCTCTCTTCCCCGAGGTGTTTCCCAAGACCAGACGTCTCGTAGGCAGCGTGGTAGCCAAGGAGCCGCTGGGCTGGGTGAAGATCGGCCTCGAAAGCCTGGGCATAGGCTGAACGCCGGCGAATGAGCCGCAGGCCTCATACCTTGGATGCGCTCGCTGACCTTCGAGAGCGAGGCCTGCGTCAGCGAGATTCTACTGACAGGAGGTCATGGAGAGAAGTGCTACTGAGCGCCGTCATTCTGCTCCGTGCCCAGGAGACGACCGTCCTGCCTTCACACCTGGCGAAGGCGGCACACGCGCTTTTTCTCAGCCTCGTTGCCAGTGCCGACGCCGAAATTGGGGCGAGATTGCACGATGAAAGCGGCCCCAGACCGTTCACCGTCTCGGACCTCATGGGCCTGCCGCGGAGGGGAAGAAACGCCTTCGCTACCCCCGGCCTGAGCTGTCTCCTGCGCTTCACCAGCTACGATGATGCTCTTTCCAGCCTCCTGCTTGAGCAAGTCCTGCCCCAGTTGCCGGCGGATGTTGAGCTGGACAACAGCCCCTTCTCTGTTGAGGGCGTGCTCCTGGAGGAAGGCGCTCACCCGCTGAGCGGACAGACCTCGTATGACGAACTCGCTGAGCAGTGTTTGCTCAGCGCGAAGCGCCCTCCCAGCCGGGTCAAGCTCTTCTTCGCCTCACCGACCACCTTCAGGTCGCAGGGAAAGAACGTTCCGCTGCCTCTGCCGGGACTGGTATTCGGCAGCCTGGCGGAACGATGGAACGCCTTCTCATCGATTGCCATCTATCCAGAGGTGAGGCAGTATGCCGAGGAGTGCCTGGCCATAGCTCAGTGTCACGTGCAGACACGGACGGTTCAGGTAGCCGGTGGCAAACAGGTCGGGTTTGTCGGCTCGTGCACCTACGCCGCCCTCAGGCACGACCCCTACTGGCTCAGGGTCATGGGCCTGCTGGCGGCATTCGCCTTCTACGCGGGCGTCGGCTACAAGACAACCATGGGACTTGGCCAGACCTATCCGCGCCCCTTCCCCACGGAGCGGTCGCGTCACGCGGACACCTCGCCCACCGGTCATTCCAACCACCGTGCCACCCGGGACGGCGACCCGCAGACATCCCACCTGTGACGGCCCCGCGACGTCCACGGCCAGTTCTGCCCCGGGGATACGCCAGCCGTTATCTTGTGCCCCACGAGCGACATCGCCCGTGAGTTGACACCTTGACAAGGTGTGATACAATAGCCGTTCAACCTTTCCCAGGCTCCTGTTTCCTCCGGACGGCCTGGAGCCTCCTTTGGCAGAAAGAAGGCAAGGGGAGGTGCAGTAGCAAGCCGGACGAGTTGTTGGGGTTCCCCCCTCTCATGATCGACATGGGCATCACTACCTCACGCGCCCGTCCAGCGCACAGTCTTCCATGATGGAGGTGGTCTACATGAAGACGGTATTCGTGAATCCCGAGCGATGCGTGGGATGCAAGCAGTGCGAGATTGCCTGCGCTGTCGAGCACTCCCAGAGCAAGAACATCTATGAGGCGGTCTTCGAGAAGCCGAAGCCCCGCCCCCGCATCCACGTCTCCCCGGGCATCTACTTCAACACGTCATTCCCCAACAAGTGCCGTCACTGCAATCCCGCACCGTGCATGGCGGTATGCCCCACCGGCGCTATCAGCCGCGATCCTGACATGGACATAGTGGTCATCGATGGCTACAAGTGCATCGCCTGCGCGATGTGCGCCATGGTCTGCCCGTTTGACGTGCTTCGATACTACGAGTCGCCGGTGGTGCAGCTCGACAAGGCGGTGGCCATCAAGTGCGACCACTGTATCGACCGTCAGCGACATGGCATGATCCCCGCCTGTGTCGAGGTGTGCAAGGTGGATGCACTCGTCTTCGGCGACGTCAACGACATCGAGAGGAGAGCCAGCTCGCGCCTCGCCAAGCTGGTGTCGGTCGCCGCCGGGGAGATTCGCCCCGAGATGCCTCGTCTGCCGGCGAACTTCGAGGCCTGGCGCGAGTGGGGCGAGAGCGCCAGCGAGCTGAAATCCAGGTCGTGAGAGGAGGATAGCAATGCCTGCGAACAACGGAAACGACATCAACAGCCGGTCAGTGCACGAAGACGCCCGGGCGATGCTGAGGCGAGCCCGGGAAGAGAACATCGACACCGTATGGGACCGACTTGAGGCCCAGGAGCCTCAGTGCGGGTACTGCGCCCTGGGACTCAGTTGCCGTATCTGCGCCATGGGCCCATGCCGCATCGACCCCTTCGGGGAGGGGCCACAGCATGGCGTCTGCGGAGCCGACGCAGACATCATCGTTGCCCGCAATCTGGCGCGGATGATCGCCGCAGGTGCCTCGGCCCACTCCGACCACGGCCGCGATATCCTCGAAGTGCTATACCACACTGGATCCGGTGAGACCGCAGCCTACGAGATCACGGATGTGGAGAAGCTCAAGCGCATCGCCGTGGAGTACGGCATCAAAGCCGACGGTAGGGATGCCAAAGAGGTGGCGAAGGAGCTGGCTTGGGAGATGATGGAGGAGTACGGCATGCGCCGGCAGCACCTCACCTTCGCCGACAGGGCTCCCCAGGCCCGCCGCGCCGTGTGGGAGAAGCTGGGCGTCATGCCTCGGGGCATTGACCGTGAGAACGTAGAGGTGCTTCACCGAACGCACATGGGCGTGGACAACGACTACGTGAACATCCTCCTCCACGGCCTCCGCACCTGCCTCTCCGATGGCTGGGGTGGC
>CAYTKL010000040.1:0-12062 GCA_964438305.1 uncultured Dehalococcoidales bacterium
CGTCGTGGCGACCGATCGTGGCACCCTTCCCCCGAGAGCGAGGTACCTCATGGTGGCGAACATGCCGAACATCTTCACCTCGTCAATGGCTCTGTGCGTCTCGGCGAGCACGTCCTCCACGCTCGCTCCCTGACTTGCCAGCCTGGCGGCAGCCATAACCACCAACGCCAGGCCCACCGAGTTCAGCTTGGAGTCGATGACCTCGATGCGCCCTTCCTGTTGAGCCGTACCCCTGGCGAGCAGGGCCGAATCGTAGGTCCCGCTTATCCTGGACGAGATGTGAATCGACACGATGGCGTCAGCCTTCTCGGCCAGTTGGGAGTAGGCTGCCGTGAAGTCAGCCGGTGAAGGTTGTGAGGTAGCGGGGTGGACAGGCGACTTGACCAGCCTCTCGTAGAACTCGTTGGCGGAGATATCCACGCCGTCGCGGTAGGCCTCTCCCCCGAAGCGAACATAGATCGGTACGATTGTCACACCAAGAGCGTCTGCAGTTGAAGAAGGTATGTCCGAAGTGCTGTCGGTAACGACCTTCACGGTCATGATTCGCCCTCCTCGCTCAGCGAGTGCCTCCTGCTTGGGACGCACAAGCCTGTCTCACCCACTGTGGTGTATTCGATAGACGCGCGAAATCGGTTGTCTCTTCACTCACCTGCGCCCCGTTCACCGTGGTGGTGAGCGTCCTCGCTGTCTCCCCGACCGGGAGACTGCACTGCGAGCTGTCAGCAGCCCGGCTCGCCGGGGTGTCCACAGCAGCTTTGACGCTTGGCTATCTTGATCATGTTGTTGCGGAACACGAGGTACAGCTTCCGGTGAAGTGGCATCTCGACCTGCATGTTGGTGAAGAAAGCTCTCCTAGCTGACACTGTGCACACCTCCTTTCCGCTCAGGGAATGCAAAACCTACCTTGTTGTCCCCGTTCTGTCAACCCCTGCCGAGGTTGGCCCGATCTCTTCGGGTAGGTTACAATTGAACTGGGGGGAGGTGTGCGCCGGCGCGATAGCGGGCCGGTCCTGCGGAAGAGGGCCGAGACGAAGGCAGAGCCTGAATATTCCCGAGAAAGGCGGACGGAGTCGCAGCGATGGATTTGAAAGAGTTTGTCACCGACTTCAAGGATTTGGTGCACCAGAGTCAGCATTCCACGGAGCTCGTTGAAAGAGGCCGAGAGCTGCTCCGCGGGTTGCTCTGCGACAGGCTGTGGTACCGTGAATTTCTGGAGAGGCTGGTACGAGACAAAGAGTTCCTCAGCGGCCAGGTGAACTCGATCTGGCCAAACGAGATCGCTCTGTGGCGCGACCCTGACAGGGACTTCTCCGTTCTTGCCTACATCTGGGAACCTCATGCCACAGATGCGGTTCACGATCACGGTTCCTGGGGCGTAATCGGAAGCCTTGTACGTGGCTTCACCGAGCGGAAGTACCGTCGCCTGGATAGCGGTCATGTTGAAGGACACGCCGAGCTGGAGGAGGTCTCCTGCAGAATCATAGGGCCGGGAGAGACGACCTGTGTGTTGCCGCTTGATGAGGGGATTCACCGGACTGAGAACGATGGGGCCAGCCATTCCATATCCATCAACGTCTATGGGAAGCCGGTGCGGCGAGGCTATATCCAGTTCTTTGACATTGAGAACAGGACGGTCAAGAGAATGTTCCCGCCAAGAACCAACAAGCAGGTCCTGGCGGTCCGGTTCCTCGGCACGGTGGGTGAATCATGGGCCAAGGACATCCTGACTGCTGCTCTTGGTGACCCGCTCCCGGATTTCGTCAAGACGGAATGCGAGGAGTCTCTGAAGAACCCCGGCAGTGACGAGAAAGACAGTGCTGCCGAGGTCGAGATGTAGTATGCTGGCCGCGTTGCAGCCCGGCTGGCAGACTTCGACAGCCTGAGACAGCAGCCTGCGCGATTGCGGCGGCTCGGCGCCGAACTCTGTGACCGGGATATGCTTCTGAGCCTCGTCGATTGCGGTTGTCGCCGTTTTCCGACATCGGGCGGTGTGAGATGGATGCAACGAAGAGAAGGGTACTGGGATGGGAACTCGGCGGTATCCTCTTCGTCCTCCTGCTGGGAGCCGTACTTCACTTCGCCTTTGAGTGGTCCGGCGAATGGAAGCCGATGGCTGTCGTTGCGGCGGTCAACGAGAGCGTGTGGGAGCACCTGAAGCTGGGTTTCTGGCCGGCGCTGCTCTACTCGGCCGTCGAGTACCGCTTCCTGCGGGGGTTCAGCAACAACTTCATCGTCGCCAGGACCACGGCCGTTGTTGTGATACCGGTCACAATAGTCGTGCTGTTCTATGCCTACACGGCCTTAGTCGAGCACATGCTTGTGGCCGACATCCTCATCTTCGTCGTGGCCGTTGTGCTCGGCCAGATGGCGAGCTATGGCGTCTTGCGTTCCCGGCCCCTGCCCGTAGCTTTGCACTGGTTGGCGGCGTTTGGTCTCATCCTTCTCGTGCTCACCTTCGCGCTGCTGACCTATCACGCTCCCGATCTTGGACTCTTCAGGGACCCGGTGAGCGGCGCGTACGGCATCCCCCTCGATTGAGCGAACAGGGAGTTCGGCACGTCGGCGTTCTCGAACCGGATGCAGCTACAGGCCCACATCACGGGCCATGGTTGGACGGTGCGTTGCCGGCTATGTGGCGAGGAGTGCGAGGGTCATCATGGCCGCACGTACGCTCGTCTCTCCGGCCACCGGCGATTGGGGCTGCTCCAAAAGCGATCGACCTGACTGCGTGAGCGCTCCTGGTCTGGAGGCGCGCTACGGCTCCAAACGGTAGTCGGCCGGCACTCCCCAGTCCTCCACTCTGTTGTACCGCGCCTTGCTGGCCTGGAAGTGGACCCGGATTGGTGCGCGGTCGAGGTCTGGCCACTTGTCAAAGAGCCCCCGGTCGCCGAAGCGGATAGTCTCCAGCACCAGCGGCAGCTCACGCTTGAAGATCGCGTCACGCATGCGGGCCGGGCCCAGGGCCAGCCCGCCGCATACGTGGCAGTGGACGTGCAGCACTGGCCCCTCACCGGTCTGCTCCCATTCGGCCAGCACCTCGTCCCGCATCAGGCGGGTATACCAGCCTCTCGTTTGCGGTATATTGTGTTCCGGCCCGACAGTCAGGTAGAGGTCACCGGTGCGGTCAGAGTGGGTCAGCGTGTAGCATCTCGGGATGGGCGAAGACGGTTCTTCGGCGCCGCCCTCGAATCGCACGTGCAGCTTGTCAGGATTCAAACGCCCCACTTCGTCGCTCCACGCCGGGTGACCCCGTGACCCAAGGTCCAGAGTCACTATCCGTCCGCCGGGTGATTGTCGGCGAACAGGTCTCGCTATGTCAACCGGATGTGGCCGGTGCAATCCACGCTCGCTGACAGCTCCGGCCCCAAGTGATATAATGCTGCCGCTTTCGCGGTTGCGTACGATAGCCCGTCTGTCGGCTGGGGGCGCGTTCCGGCTCACGGCGTTGGAGGCAGTGAGTTGTGGTTTCCCGGCTAGCGTGTAGAGGGCGGTAAGCCGACGGTATGGGAACCCTCTGGACAGCGCGCGGACTCACTGGCGTAGTCTCCGGAGAGGGGGAAACAGGTATGATAAACAGACTGCTGCGGTTCCTCGTGCCCAGGATCACGGGAAGGCTTCCCAAGGTGGTGGAGGAAATGAAGCTCGAAGACCTGGAGAAGCTGATAGGGGTCACGCCTCAAGTGATGGAGAGCTACTTCTCGAAAGCAGGCCCGGAGCAGCGACAGGCGGTGCTCGTTATTTCCCGTGCCGTATTTGACCAGATGGAGCAGAAGTACGTATCGTCGGGCCCGTGAAGAGGGACCGGTCAGCTTCTGTGACCGCATCGTCCCTGACCCGCAGTCGTTGAGCCGACGCGTTGGGCACACCCGGGCTGCATCGTGTGGCCGGTGAGTCTTGACGGTGACGGCAGTCATTGGCTACCATCTTGCCGCATGTTAGCTTGCGTCACCGGCGCCTCTGGCCACCTGGGGGTGAGTCTGGTCCGGGCACTCCTCGCCCGTGGATGGACCGTTCGAGCCCTCGTGCATCAGAATACCCATGGCCTGGAGGACCCTGCCGTTGAGCGAGTCTACGGTGACGTCCTGGACGTGCAATCGCTGGAGCGTGCCTTCACCGGCGCGGATGTAGTCTTTCACCTTGCCGGCCGGGTGTCCGTTGTCAGTTGGGACCGCGGCGATGTCGAGGCGGTGAATACCCAGGGGGTACGAAATGTCGTCGCCGCCTGCCGAGGTAGTGGCGCTGGCCGGCTGGTGCATACCAGTTCGTTCCACGCACACAGGCAAGAGCCTCTTGATGAACCCCTTGTCGAGACACGCCCCCTTGTCGATTCGCGTCGCTTTCCGCCCTACAACTACTCCAAGGCCGAAGGAGAGCGCGTGCTGCGGGAGGCCATAGCCCAGGGACTCGATGCCGTAGTCGTCAGCCCGACTGGCATGATCGGCCCGTATGACTTCCAGCCGTCCCACTTCGGTGCCATACTGCTGGCAATGGCCCGGGAGAAGCTTCCAGTGTCGGTCAATGCCGGTCTGGACTGGGTGGACACCAGAGACGTCGCTGAGGGCATGATACGTGCTTGCGAGCGGGCCGGGGCGGGAGAGAAGTACTTCCTGTCAGGCCACTGGGTCACCCTGGCCGATATTGCCCGGTTGGTGGCTCAAGTCAGCGGTCGCCGCGCGCCCAGGATGTCCGTGCCTCTGGGATTGGGCAGGGCAGTCGCTCCTTTCGCGGAATCCTTCGCCCGCCTGGCTGGGAAGCGCGCTCTGTTCACCGGCATATCGATGAAGGAACTCGCGAGCAACAGGCAGATCAGCCATGAGAAAGCGGCCCGGGACCTCGACTATGAGCCTCGACCCTTTCAGACCACGATATCGGATACGCTCAACTGGTATCGGGCCAATGGATTCCTGCCCACCGACTAGCCGCAGTGCCCGGCTGACATCACGACCATTGGTTCTGCCGGCGAAGGCCCCTCCCTGTACCGATTCCACCAAAGGGCCCGGAAGTGGCGGGCTTCAGCACAGCCCCGTGAGCCTGCCCTGGCCGACTCCGTGCGAGAGGCGATGCTCCGCTTCTCGATGATGTGCCAGCTCTCTGTCACCCCTTGGCCCAGCATGGCTTGCCGCCCCCATTCAGGCGAGTAAGCCTACTCGCCTGCTCCCGCGCCGTTCCATGCAGGCATAATGACCTGCGGTCCCGTCAGTTGCTCAGGCCTTTCTCACGACCGGAAACAGGCATTGCGGCGGAAGTCAGTTGTGCCTGCTGTATGGTAGCCTGATGGTGGAAGTTAGGGAGGGGAAGTGGAGGGGATGAGAAAGGAGGGAATGAGATGGAGTGGCAGGTAATAGTAGCGCTGGTGGTGGCAGTTCCCGTCATCCTCTTCCCGGCAGCTTTCCTGTGGTACCTGAACGCCGGTGGTCTGTACCAGGCTATGCGGGCGACGCGCCAGCGGAAGGCGAGACACGCTGAGGCAGTGGCTCAGGCGGTGAAAGAGGCGGAGACGATTGCCCCAAGCAAGACGCCCGTTGGCACGGCTGGAAAGTAGTAACGGCAATACGCTGAAGTTGCGAACGAGCAGCGGGCTGAAAAGGAGGGGGGCCGGTGAGGCCCCTCTCCTTTTTTTGGCGTGGGCCTGGGCTTCCCGAGATACGGACGCTTCTCGGGGCATCGTCAGCCTTGTGAGGCGCCATGCCGACTTGATTTGCCCGCGATTGCCCAACGCCGGCAAGTATGCCCTCGGACTCTCGCTCGCTGACTCGAGCCGTCGCCAAGGCGTTGCTAAACATGGCCGAGGGCTGCTATGCTCTGGAGAGGCACATGCGAGTGGGCGAGCGCGGCGCAAGAGCAGACTGACCTGGATGCCTGCGCCATCAGATGGCCGAATGTGAGGACCGCAGGGGAATCCCTGGCGACGATAGGGTTCCCGTTTTCGTTCTCTTCAAGCTCCCGGTCAACCGGCTCGTTCCCACATGCCGGCACCTGGAACCCCTTTGCGGTTGGTGTCTATCGGTTGCCATCGATTCTGCGAGCAGGAGGAGACAGTGATGCAACTTGACCAGTACAGGGTGCCTGTCGACAGGCTTCGCTGGGAGTGTGACCCCTCTATATTCCGGTTCCAGTCGACAGAGGAATTGTCGCTCCTCGGCGAGTTCATTGGCCAGGAGCGCGCCACAAAAGCGGTGGAGTTCGGCCTGAACATGCACAAAGCCGGCTACAACATCTATGTGGCAGGGGTGACCGGCACGGGAAAGGCGTCGGTCGTCAAGTCGTACATCGAGAAGCTGATAGCGGAGACGGAGGCACGAGGGGAAGCTTTCACACTCGATGACTGGTGCTACCTGTACAACTTCAAGGAACCTGACCGTCCCCAGATAGTGAGTTTCCCGGGGGGCAAGGGTGGAGAATTCAGGGGCCAGATTGCACAGTTGCTTGCCAGGGTGAGGCGAGAACTTGGAAGAGCTTTCTCCAGCGACGAATACAAGAGACAGAGGCAGAAGACAGTCGAAGAGGTCCAGAGTGAGCAACAGAAGATCATCCAGGAAGTGGCCAATGAGGTTCGTCAGCAGGGCTTCGCCCTTCAGATGACGCCGACTGGGCCGGCGCTGATTCCCATGAAGGACGATCGGCCCATGGAGGAGGAGGAGTATCTTGCTCTGGAGGAGGGAAGAAGAAAGGAACTGGACGCCAAACGAGCTGAGCTCTTCGACCAGCTACGGACTGCCTCTGAGAAGGCCGGCAGCATGGAACAGGAGACGACCGAGCAAATGCGCAAGGCAGAGGCAGGAATCGCTGAAGTCACCGTGGCGCGGCTGTTCACCCCCCTACTGGCTGAACATGCCGGTTCAACCAAGGTCAGCCGTTACCTCAGTGATTTGAACGCCTATGTCCTGGACAACCTCGACCTTTTCAAGGCAAAAGAAGAACCGGCGCCCCCGATCCCCGGCCTCCCGGTCGGCCCGGCCATCGGCGGCAGGAACCCGTTCTTGCCCTTCGAGGTGAATGTCTTCGTGGACAGCAGCGAAAGCACCGCCCCCCCGGTGATCGTGGAACCCAACCCCAACTTCGGTAACCTGTTCGGCAAGATTGAGAGGCGTTTCGTTCTTGGGGGCTACCTGAGTGACCATATGATGCTCAAAGCCGGTGCGCTCGGCAAGGCCAACGGCGGTTACCTCTTGCTCAACGCTCGCGATGTGCTGATGTACCCGGTGGTATGGTATGCCCTGAAGCGGGCCATCAAGAACCAGGAGGTGAGGTTGGAGGACCCATTCGAGGAGTTCGGGCTTGTGGCTCCGCCGGGGATGAGGCCTGAGCCCATGCCGATAAACGTGAAGATAGTGCTCCTCGGCGGTGCTTTCCTGTACGAGGCGCTGTCAATGCATGACGAAGATTTCTGGGAGATCTTCAAGGTCAAGGCTGAGTTCAATTCCGAGATCGAGAAGACCGAGAGGAATATGCTGGACTATGCAGCCTTCATCGCTGGTTGCTGTCAGGAATCGGGAGTGAGACACTTCGAACCCAGTGGCGTTGCCAAGGTGATTGAGTACTCTTCCAGAATCGTGGCTGACCAGGAGAGGCTGTCATCGAGGTTTGCTCAGATCAAGGAATGGATTGAGGAAGCTGACTACTGGGCGTCACAGGACGACGCGAAGTCCATCACTGCCCTCCATGTGCAGAAAGCCGTTGACGAGAAGCTGTTCAGACACAATCTCATCGAGGAGCGGATGCGAGACATGATAGACCGCGGCATGATTATGATAGATGTTGAGGGTGCTGTCGTCGGTCAGGTCAATGGCCTGAGCGTCTATGCCCTGGGCGACATCACCTTCGGCAAGCCGTCACGGATCACCGCATCCACCTTCCTCGGTCGCGGCGGTGTGATCAACATCGAGCGGGAATCGCAGCTAAGCGGTCCAATCCATAACAAGGGTGTCATGATCCTGGGTGGCTATCTGGGGTGGAAATACGCTCAGGACCGCCCCCTGTCGCTTTCGGCGAGCTTGTGCTTCGAACAGTCCTACCAAGGTGTAGACGGCGACAGCGCTTCGTCCTCCGAGCTGTATGCCATCCTCTCCAGCCTGTCTGGCATTCCCATAAGACAGAACATCGCCGTGACTGGCTCGGTGAACCAGAAGGGCGAGATCCAGCCCATCGGGGGCATCAATCACAAGATAGAGGGCTTCTACCGGGTATGCGAGGCAAGGGGGCTATCGGGCGACCAGGGGGTCTTGATACCCCGTCGAAACCTGAGGAACCTAATGCTGCGGCGGGAAGTAGTTGAAGCGGCGCAGAAGGGCCTGTTCCACATCTATGCCGCCGATACCATAGAGGAGGGGATCGAGATACTCACCGGTGTGTCTTGCGGGGAGAGGCAAGCGGACGGTAGCTATCCCGAGGGCACGGTGAACTTCCTCGTTGGCCAACGACTGAAGGCGATGGCGGAGGGACTCAAAGGCTACTACGCGGCGGAGAAGACGGAAGGGGCATCAGAAGGAGACCCCAAACCAGACAGCAAATGACAGCAAGCACTGTCGGGGTTTGCCCCCGGGTCTCCGTCCTGTTCTCAAGGAGGCTGGAAAGGAAGATCGCGGCGGTCTAAGAGCCTAGCATTTCCCTTTCCCGCCGCCCTTTCTCGGTCCGCTCCCTCGCCCCGGCGCTCTACCCTTGCCTGCACCTCTTCCATCTCGTGGGCCTCTTGCACCAGCAGGTGGCCCGGTACCATCTCGTTGTGGCATCTCTCACTCCTTTCTGCTCATATTGTACACCATAGCGGCTGGCATGGACCCCGATACGTGCCAGGCAAGAGGGAGCGGACAGGACAACCATCGACCTCCTGGCCGTGCACCTCAAAGGCACATGTCCGTCCCCGGCTCGTGCCACGCTCCACCACTGGCGCACGTCTTCAGGTACGTGGCTTCGCGTTCTGCTTCTTCCGCGTTGGGGCCAAGGATGTTGACAATCGGGTTGGGGAGGGTTTAGAATGGGTTTGAGAATGCGACGCAATCGCAAACAGGAGAATAGCCTGGGCGGTCGGCCGCTCACTGCCCAGCGGCGGCTGGTGATGGAACTGCTGCGAGAGACGGAGGGACACACCGACGCCAAGGAACTGTACCGCCGCGCCAGCGCCAGAGATGCCTCGATCAGCCCGGCCACGGTGTACCGCAGCCTGAACCTTTTCAAGGAGCTGGGGCTGGTCCAGGAGAGACGTCTGGGCAAGGTGCGCTGCTACTACGAACTGAGGCAGTCGCCGGAGCACCAGCACCTGGTCTGCCAGGGATGCGGCAAGGTGATCGATTTCGAAAGCCCCCTGGTTCAACAACTGGTTGAGACAATACGGCAGGCGCACTGTTTCGACGTCACAAAAGTGGAGCTGTACCTTGAGGGGTACTGCGCGGAGTGCGAGCGGACGATTGGAACGGAGTGAGGTCGCCGCAGGCGGACCAGTGAGCCCTGCGGGTCACCAGGGCTTCGGAGCATCAAGTGTCCCTATGGGAAGATGAGGGATTGCGTTCGACTGGTGTTGCTAGACGGAGTGACTTGGCACTCCACAGCGAAGGGAGGTGTCGGATATGTGTTTGGCGAGGGTCTATGTAGACAGCACCCACGATGAGCCCATCCTGGAGAGTATCGCCCATATGCGCGTGCTTAGCGACCGAGTGGAGCTGGAGACACTGTTTGGCGAGCAGAGGGTTATCCCGGGGAAGGTAGTGGAAGTGGATTTCGCCACTTCCTACATACTGCTCGATGGTAATCACGGGCATGACAATGCCTCCTGAAGGAGAAGCATGTCATCGATTCAGTACCGCGACAGAGAGGTGGATGTGACGGCCAAAGCGACCATTGAAGGTTCTACCCCCTTCGATAGATACGCCTCGGACTACGATGCGTGGTTCGATGGGGAGGGGCGCCTGACGTTCGCTATCGAGCTGCAGGCGTTCCAGCAACTGTTGCCTCGCCTGCCGAAGCCGTGGCTGGAGATAGGGGTGGGCAGCGGGCGTTTCGCCCAGTCCCTGGGAATAGAGACCGGTGTTGACCCTTGCGGCAAGCTCGCCGATATGGCAAGAAGGCGAGGGGTGTCGACGTTGCTGGCTCGGGGCGAGGAGTTGCCATTCGAGGCGGCTTCGTTCGGCACGGTGTTCTTGATAGTGACAGTGTGTTTCCTGGACCAACTTGGCGATGTCTTGCGGGAGGCGAAACGAGTGCTGGTCCCCGATGGCAGGATAGTGTTGGCCTTGGTCCTGAGGGACAGTCCATGGGGCCTGTTCTATCGTCAAAGAGGGAAACGCGGACACCGCTTCTACCGGGATGCCAGGTTCTACAGCTATGAGCAGTTGGTCACTACGCTGTTGTCGGCGGGCCTTCCGTTTGAGCGGGTTGTCTCGACGCTCTTTCAGAGGCCGGCTGCCGTACAGCGCATGGAAGAGCCAAGGGAAGGGTACTTCCCGCGTGCCGGATTCACCATACTGGTGGCCGCGAGACCGGGGATACATGCCTGAGCGGGACCGGATACCCATTTGAAGGTGCACTCACTGAGTTCACCGGGCGGGGATTCGCCGTACCGGTCGGCTGTGCACAGAGTTGAGGCCGGCCAGAGTGTCGCGAGACCATGCGCCTCAGTTCCTGTTGATGGCTTGAGGCCTGCTCGCAGAGGGGTGCAAACTCATTGTGGAGATGGAAAGGTGACGGGCGCTGAGATCGACAGGCTTTGCCTGGACTGGTTGAGCGAGAACAGCGGGGAAGCGGTAGCACACCAGTACACATCGCACGCCTTGCTGATACCCAGGTGGAACCCCCCCGAGCTCAACGAGGCCCTGGACACCTTCAGGCTGACGCTGTGCATAGCCTTTGGCCCGGATGAATCGTTCGAGACGACCGACTACGGAGAGGCCAGAAGGAGACTGCGACTTAGCGTGGAGGCCGTCCCGGTACCCCGGGTGTTCATCGAGGCCTTCGCAGGAATGTACGGGCATGGGCACTGACTCGCACGCTGGAGGAACGGATAGAGCGACTCGCATGCCCCATGTCGGCGTTGACTCGGTGACGGGCGGCGAACCATCGCCCCGTTCGGGGCAACTCGGGCAGAGGGAGCGCGCCAGTGTAGTCCTGGCGGCGCGCTCTGAGCCCAGAATACCGTATTAAAGGAGGAGCATGGAATGATGCAGGATGTCACGGATCGGGATTTCGAGGAGCAGGTGCTGCAGTCAGAGATACCGGTGGTGGTAGACTTTTGGGCGCCGTGGTGCGGCCCCTGCCATATGATTGCGCCGATCACCGAGAAGCTCTCGGAGGAATACGCGGGACGGCTCAAGTTCTGCAAGCTCAACGTGGACGAGAACCCCGAGACGGCTATGAGATATCAGGTCATGAGCATACCGTTGCTGCTGTTTTTCCAGGGTGGTCAGCAGGTCGATGAGAGCCTGGGGGCGGTCCCCGAGGGCGTGATTCGACCCAAAGCCGAGGCTTTGCTGTGACCCGATGTGGGAGCAAGCCCAGAATGGAGTTGGAGGAGTGAGTATGGAGACAAGAGTTTCCTTCCGGGACTGCGCCGTTGTCGCCTGTGGCACGCTCACTATGGAGCTGAATCGTCTCAAAGATAGCGGCCTTCTCGATGCGAAAAAGGTTCTCTACACCAAACCCGGGCGCCATGAGGTGCCTCGGGAACTGGAAAGCCAGTTGATCAGGCAGATTGGCAAGGCCAAGAGCTACGCGGCAAAGATAATCGTGGTATATGGGGGCAAGTTCTGCTACGTGAATGCCGATGACCTGTACCGCAAGATAGACACCATAATACAGGAGCAGGTAGAGCCGGGGTTCGAGATAACGAGAATAAAGGCCACACACTGCGTCGATATGCTGGCCGGTCAGGCGGAAAGGGACGGGATAGCAGAGGGGAGGGACGTCTACTGGCTGACGCCGGGGTGGATGAAGTACCGCCATCACGTGTACCAGGGCTGGGACAAGGGACTGGCCAATGAGAACTTCCCCAAACACAGTGGCGGAGCGATCATGCTGGATGCCGTGGGCTACTATGACCATGTTGCAGAGACCAATCCTGAGGAGCTTCTGGA
>CAYTKL010000041.1:0-11992 GCA_964438305.1 uncultured Dehalococcoidales bacterium
TCCTCGGGCGGATGGAGAAGCCCGACGTCGACTACATCGAGGGACTGAGTCCGGCAATCTCCATCGACCAGAAGGGCCCGAGCAGAAACCCGCGTTCCACCGTGGGGACGGTGACCGAGGTCTACGATTACCTGAGACTGCTCTTCGCCCGTGTGGGCCACCCCCACTGCCCCAACTGCGGACGCGAGATCGCTCAGCAAACGGTACAGCAAATGGTCGACTCCATCCTCGAACTCCCCCAGCAAAGCAAGATCATGATCATGGCCCCACTGGTGAGGGACCGCAAAGGGGAGCATCAGGCGGTGCTTGAAGACCTGCGAAAGGGCGGCTACGTGCGGGTGAGAGTCGATGGACGGGTTCGCGACCTGTCGGAGGATTTCGACCTGGACAAGAACAGGCGCCACACCATCGAAGCGATAGTGGACCGGCTTGCCGTCGAGGGTATGGAGCAGCAGGGCCGCCTCGCCGACTCCGTGGAGACCGCTCTCAAGCTGGGGGCAGGGGTGCTCCTCGTCTCTGTCGAGGATGGCCCGGAGCTTCTCTTCTCGGAGCACTTCGCCTGTGTCCACTGCGGCATCAGCGTGGGGGAGATCGAGCCACGCACCTTCAGCTTCAACAGCCCCCACGGCGCCTGTCCCGCGTGCAGCGGCCTCGGGGTGAAGATGGAGATCGACCGCGACCTGGTCATTCCCAACAAGGAGCTCTCCATCGCCGAGGGGGCGGTCCATCCCGGCTGGTGGTTCTCCTGGCGCTCCTACGAGCTTGAAGGCCTGGCGCGAGACTACCGCTTCTCCCTTCTCGTGCCGGTCAAGGAGCTGAGCGAGGAGCATCTCAACCTCATCCTCTACGGCGAGGAGGGAGAACTGGTAAGCCATCGAAACCGCTTCGGCAGGGTGCGCAAGCACTTCACCGGCTACGAGGGAGTGATTCCCTATCTGGAGCGAGCCCACCGCGAAACGGAGTCCGACCGCACCCGCTGGCATATCGAGCGGTACATGTCCTCCCGGCCGTGCCCGGTATGCCACGGCCAGCGACTCAAGCCGGAATCGCTGGCGGTCACCATTGGCGGCAAGAACATCGCCGAGATAACGGCGATGTCTGTCGAGCAGTCGGGGGACTGGGTTGACCGCCTCAGCGGCGTCGAGGGAAGCAAGCCCATCCTCAGCCCACGGGAGCTCACCATCGCCCGCCAGGTCCTCAAGGAGATCAGGGCTCGACTCGGCTTCCTGCGGCACGTCGGCCTGGACTACCTCACCATTGACCGCGCCTCCAGCACCCTGTCCGGCGGGGAGGCGCAGCGAATACGCCTTGCCACCCAGATTGGCAGCGGGCTCATGGGCGTACTGTATATCTGCGACGAGCCAACCGTTGGCCTCCATGCCGCCGACGACTACCGCCTCATCGACACCTTGAAGATGCTGCGCGACCTCGGCAACACCATCCTGGTCGTGGAGCATGACGAGGCGATGATGCGCGCCGCCGACCACATAATCGACATGGGGCCCGGCGCCGGCGAGCATGGCGGTGACGTCGTGGTGACGGGGACCATCGAGGACATCATGAACAGCCCCGACTCGATTACCGGGCAGTACCTGAGCGGGCGCAAGCAGATTGCGCTTCCTGAGAAGCGCCGCCCCGGCTCGGGCAAGGAACTGGTTGTCCGGGGGGCTCGGCAGAACAACCTCAAGAACATCGATGTTCGCCTTCCTCTGGGGATGTTCGTCTGCATTACCGGCGTCTCCGGGTCGGGGAAGAGCACCCTCATCAGCGACATCCTCTACAGGAAGCTGGCCCAGGTCTTCTACAAGGCCAGGGAGCGCCCCGGCGAGTGCGACGGCATCGACGGGCTGGAGAACATCGACAAGGTAGTCAATATCAACCAGTCACCGATCGGGCGCACCCCGCGAAGCAATCCGGCGACGTACACCGGCACTTTCACCCCCATCCGCCAGCTCTTCGCCACGGTGCCGGAAGCCCGCATGCGCGGCTACCCGCCGGGGAGGTTCTCCTTCAATGTCAAAGGGGGGCGGTGCGAGGCTTGCCGCGGCGAGGGCTATATCCAGATAGAGATGCAGTTCCTGCCCGACGTCACCGTTCCCTGCGAGGTGTGCAAGGGGAAGCGCTACAACCGCGAGGCGCTGGAGATCCGCTTCAAAGGCAGGAACATCGCCGAGGTCCTGGAGATGAGCGTGGAGGAGGCCCTTTCGTTCTTCGAGAACTTCCCCAGGGTGAGAAGCAAGCTCGAGACGCTGCGTGATGTCGGGATGGGATACATCAAGCTGGGGCAGCCGGCAACCACCCTCTCCGGAGGCGAGGCACAGCGCGTCAAGCTGGCGACCGAGCTCTCTAGACGAGCCACCGGCAGGACGCTCTACATCCTTGACGAGCCCACCACCGGCCTTTCCTTCGAAGACGCCGCCGCGTTGCTCGGCGTGCTGCACCGCCTTGCCGACGCCGGCAACACGGTAATCCTCATTGAACACCACCTTGACCTCATCAAGAATGCCGACTATATTATCGACCTCGGCCCCGGCGCTGGCGACCGTGGCGGCTACGTCATAGCCGAGGGAACGCCTGAGAGGATAGCGGAGCAGGATGGCTCCTTCACCGGGCAATACTTGAGAGCGAAGCTCCACATGCCGGACTCCCGGCTGGAAACGGTCCAGGCGCAGAGAAGCTGATCGCATTCACACCTGGCGGAGAACCCCCGTCAGGCGTGAATGGTGCGAGCGGCCCAACGAGACGCATTTGGCAGTCATGTCAGAAGTCGCGGGTCATGCCGGCTTCTGCCTCTGCGCATAGACTGTCGCGGAGACGTAGAGGAGATAGACGGGTGGAGAACCTGACCAGAGACCAGGCCCTGGATGCCATCGCGGCCAATGTGGAGAACGAGAACCTGATCGGCCACATGCTGGCCACCGAAGCCGTCATGAGGGCCCTGGCCAGAAGGCTGGGCCAGGATGAGGAGGTATGGGGACTCACCGGGCTGCTTCACGACATAGACATCGAACTGACCGAGGGGGACATGGAGGCGCATAGCAGGCTGGGGGCCGACATTGCCCGGGACCTTGGCGCGTCGGAAGAGGTGGCCCAGGCCATTCTGTGCCACAACTGGACCCACGGAATACCGTGCGAAACGCTGCTCGACAAGGCCCTTCTGTGCGCCGACCCCCTGACCGGCCTCATCGTCGCCGGAGCACTGGTGCGTCCCGACAGGAGGCTTGCCGGTCTGACCGCACAGTCGCTGATGAAGCGCTTCGCCGAGGCGCGATTCGCCGCCGGGGCAAACCGGGAGCAGATAGCGGCGTGCAGCGACCTCGGCCTCGAACTGGAGGAGTTCATCGGACTGGGCCTGGAGGCGATGAAGGACATCGCCGCGGAAATAGGACTGTGAGGGGGCCTCGACCTGAGGGGTGGGGCTTCCCGCCGAGGTGCAGATTGAACAGGAGACCACTCTGAATCGGAAGACATGCGCCGCACTGCTCCTGCTGCCCGTTGTCGCCTTCGCCCTCATCGCCGGGTGCAGCGAGCCGGGCGAGCCACAGAACGCAATGACGCGCGAGGAAGCCATACCCGACAGTGCGGTCAAGGTAGCGGCGCAGGACGACGCCTTCCCCCCAGTGCTCCACGGCGAGGACTGGTACTACCCCGTCCCCATGGAGGGCCCGATAAACACCGCAGGAGCCGAAGACTCCCCGTTCATAACACCGGATGGCGATACCTTCTTCTTCTTCTTCACCCCGGACGTGGACGTGCCGGCGACCGACCAGGTCACCGACGGCGTGACCGGCATCTGGTGGTCCCGCCAGATCAACGACGCCTGGACCGAGCCGGAGCGGGTCGTTCTGAGCGATGCCCTGTCCCTGGAGGGCTGCCCCTGTGCCCGCGGCGACACCCTGTGGTTCTGCTCGGTGCGGGCGGGCAACTACGGCGAGGTGGACTTCTATACCGCCGAATACGAGGACGGCGTGTGGGGCGACTGGGAGAACGCCGGGGAGCAGTTGAACGGGGAATACAGTGTTGGAGAGCTGCACGTCAGCGCCGACGGCGACACGGTATACTTCGGCTGGGACGCCCCCGACGGATTCGGCGGCATGGACATCTGGAGTTCGCAGAAGGTCGACGGAACGTGGGGCGAGCCGGTCAATCTCGGCCCGACGGTGAACAGCAACCTGAATGAAGACCTGCCCTTCCTGTCCTCGGACGGCGAGGAGCTGTGGTTCTCCGGGCAGAGCCGCCTGGGCTACCCCGGCCCGGCGGTATATCGCTCGCTGAAATCGGGTGACGGTAGCTGGGGCGAGGCTGAGGAGGTCATATCTCTTTTCGCCGCCGAGCCGACGCTGGACGATAAGGGCAACATCTACTTCGCCCATCACTTCTTCGACCAGGACGGCGCTATGGTCGAGGTTGACATATATATGGCCTATCACAAATAGCGCCGTGCCCGCAGGAGGGGCCCACGACCAAGTCGGAGAAGACGCGACCAGGGCTGGAGTCGCAGGGCGAAAAGAGGTAAGCTTGGCCTGAGAGGCCCGGCTGCCGCGTGACGCCGTGTACTTGCTTCACCGATTGGCGAAGGCGCGGACAGGGGTTGTGCACCCGAGCAATGCAGACACTCGGAAAGGAACGGATAACGGATAATGGAGTACCGCGAGATCAAGATAGCGCTGCCGATGCTCAAGAAGATCGCCAACAGGCACGGCTTCGCCATCGATGAGGAGAGCATCGAGAGCACGCATCTCGAGATGTACAAGGAGACCAAGGAGTGGCCCAAGGACCTTCTCGAAGCCCTCAAGCGAATGGGCTACGAGTTTGAGGTCATCAACTCGTCCGAGGTATGCCGCGTCCGCGTGTGGCAACTGGCGAGATAAGCACAACGTTCTTCCGTGCCGAAGGTGCGACACCAATCTGCACAGCATCTAGCGCTGGCAGAAGGCAGCGGACTATAGAACGGGGAGTAGTGGCTGGCCGGCAATCAGTATCGACAGTGGAGGTGAAAACATGGAGGGACTACGACCGATCCTGACACTCGCGTTCACAGCGATAGCGCTGGCCATGGGAGTGGCGAGCATCATCATGGCCGCCATCGAGGCCGGCTCATTCCAGCTCTACGTCATCCTGCTCAGCGTGGGCCTGCTATCCCTGACCATCGCCTCGCTCATGCGGCAATCCGAAGCCATCTAGCCCCGCGGCGGGCGCGGCCGACCGTCGGCGCAGCCGGGCTGAGGCCCCGCCAGCCCTATTTCTTCTTGATGGGCAGGCGGATCTCGGTGAGCAGCTCCTCAGGAGCGGTGGTCGCCGGGTCGCTGAGGTATGCCTCCTCCATCGGTCCGGCCATCTCGTAGCCGCTGTCCGCCAGCCACTGGAAGAGCTCGGCGTAGACCGGGCCCACCTGGTCGAAGGGGCCCTTGTGCATCGCCGAAGCGACCTCCACCCCCTCCACTGTCTTGACGCCGATGCCCTGCTCATTGGGGCCGCCGGGAGATACGTCGCCGCCTATGGGAGCGTGAATCTCCCATATCAGCTCCTCGGGGGGTACCTGCTCCGGGCTGTTGAAGTAGACCCCAATAGGGGGGCCCGCGGGGATGTAGCCCTTCTGCTGGACCCACCCGTAGAGCTGGCCCATGGCCTGCGGTATCTCGTTGAAATGGGCCTTGCGGTGGATGAAAGCCACCGTACGGAAATCGGTCTTCTTCACTGTCACTTCGATTGCCATTCCGTCCCTCCTCGCGCTGATTGAAGGTTAGACGCACGCCTCCCCGGTGTCAATCCCCACCTGGCGCGTGCCGTGGCGCTCGCTTCGCCCTGCCTGTGGCACCGGCGACAACCCGCTGCACAGCGCGCCTTGCTTGCCGCGCCGAGTCCCTGTGGGTATAATGGCCCATACGAGTACGGCAGCGGCCACGCAGATACGGACACGTACACACAGTGCTGGCACACCACGCACCCCCCGGCCCAAGTGCGAGCGGGGCGCCGGCCTGCAGGAGGCAGGGGCAAGATGGAGACAGCGAACGAGAAGAGCGAACCGGCCGAGAGTGCCAGTGCTGGAGCTTCGGGTGGCGCAACGGGTTTCCGTGACTTCGCCGACCACTCCGGCTCCCCCTACCTGGTGCGGGAGGAGCCTCCTCCCTACTACCCACGGCAGATGGGGGAGACGTCGGACACGGCCATTCTGGAGAGCGCCGTTCGCGACCGGCGAAACGTCCTGCTCATCGGAGAGACCGGCACCGGCAAGTCCCACGTCCTGCGGCTGATCGCGCACCGGCTCACCCTTCCCTACGTACGGGTGCAGCTCTATGACGCCATAAGCCCCGAGGACCTGTTCGGCTCGTGGATTCCCTCGGGGAAGGGAGGCTTTGCCTGGCAGGACGGCGTGCTCACCCACTTCATGAGGTATGGCGGCATGTTCGTCGCCGACGAGCTGAACGGGGCGAAGCCGGGGGCCAACTTCGTCTTCCATTCCATCACCGACTACGAGAGAAGGATGACCCTCACGCAGAAGGACGGTGAGGTCATCTACGCCCACCGCGACTTCGTGTTCTGCGCCACCATGAACCCGGAATACGAGGGGACCAAGCCGTTGAACAAGGCGCTGTTCGACCGCTTCAGCGTCGTGCTGGAGTACGATGGCAATCCCGCGGTGAAGAAGATGTTCTCCGCCGAGCTGATAACCTTCAAGGAGAAGGTTGACGAGGCCATCAGAGCCGGGGAGCTCGAGGGCGTGTGCTCCGTCCGCGGCCTGCAGCAGTACATGAGGAACACCGAGATGTTCGGCAAAGAGGTGGCCAAGGAGATCCTTCTGCAGAAGTTCGAGGGCATTGGCAAGGAGGCCGTCGCCGACATAATGGAGGCGGTTGGCCTGTGAAAGAGCAGACCGTAGTCAGGAACCTGGAGTCAGTCGCCAGGATCATAAACCGCGCCCTCTCCGGCAGGAGCACATCGCTCAGGATCGGGCGCTTCTACCATTTCTCCTGCCCTCTGTCAACCGACGGGCGGGACATACAGCTCAACACGGTGTTCCCCAACAGCGACAAGATGAACCTCCAGGAGAAGTGCGCTATCTGGAAGGGCTGCAACTACCACGCTCTGGGGCACATCCTGTTCACCGAGAACACGTCCAGGCTGCAGGGCAGGGAGAAGGAGGCCTTCGAGTTCCTCGAGGACGCCCGAATTGAATGGCTGATGAGCTATGTCTTCCCGGGGACCAGGAAGTACTTCGTCAACAACCTGGTGAGGATGGGGATGAACGACCCCGTCCTCCTGTGGAGCCGCCGACACCTTCTCCCCGTCGCTGTCCGGGAGCCCAACATCGTGCCCCGCGCCATGGACGTCGTCGATGAGTACATAGTCTCCGAGACGCTGGAGCGGCGGGAGGACCTGGCGCGGGAGTTCGCGTCCCTGGTGTCCCTCAGCGATATGTCGCGCCGCCTCACCGGCGACATCGAGAAGCTGGGCAAGGTGCGCATCGAGCGGATGCCCGAGGACGAGGCACTCAGGGAGGAGATCCTGGCGGCCATCGAGGAGTACCGGAGGAAGGAGGAGGAACGGGACGCGGCCGTCGACGCCAACGCCTACGACGACCTGGAGCAGGCGGCCGGCGACGAAGACCTGGCCAGGGACCTGGAGGAAGCGGCCGAGACCGAGGTTGATGAGAGGAAGTTCTCCCAGTACGGCAGCACCGAGATCAAGGAGTACAAGGTCAAACCGGACCCCGTCCTCATGCGGCAGCTCTACCAGATATTCAATCGGATGAGGATCTCCACCGGCAGCTACTACGAGCGAAAGCTGCTTGCCGGCAGGGTAGACCCCCGTGAAGCGATGAGGTACTCGTGGAACGGCAACCCCAGGATCTTCAAGCGGTTCGAGGAAGACCAGCTCGAAGAGGCGAAGCTCGCCCTGGGGCTGGTGCTCGACAAGTCGGGCTCGATGACCAACACCGACCCCGAAAGCATAACCAAGAAGGCCGGCTGTGCTCTGGCCTGGGCGGCGGAGAAGGCCGGCTGCGAGGTCATGGTTCTCGCCTTTGACAGCCGCTGCCATATCATCAAAGCGCCGCACGAGAGGGGCTTCAGGGACTACAAGTACGGCGGCGGCACCATGCCAATCCGGGCGCTGCTGCGAGCGGAGACGTTCCTCAACGAGTCCACTCACTCGCCCATCCTGATCCTGATATCCGACGGGGAATTCGACGAGGCCGCCCACAGGAAGCTCAGCCAGATAGCCAAGCGCCTTCGTTCGGTGTATGTTATCGCCCTTGGTTACCACCCGGACAAATGGGAGACGGCGAGAGTCAAGCCGCGGCCGCTGCAGACGGTTGGCGAGGTCACCAGGGTCATCGCCGAAATCGTCGAGGAAGAAGAGCAGAAGAAGGTCAGGGAGATAGGGAGAGTGTGGTGAGGGTCAGGGCCGGCATCGCGGTACGCTAGTTTACCTCTATCATCGACCCCTCGGCCGTCTTGGTCACCTCGATGCGGGCGGGGAAGGCGTCCCTCAGTTCCTCGATGTGGGTGATCACCAGGATCTTATCGAAGTCGTCCTGCACCGAGTTTATCGCCTCCACCAGCTTCTCCCTGCCGGCGGAGTCCTGGGTACCGAAACCCTCGTCGATGATAAGTGTGCACAGCGGCGCCCCGGCCCGCCTCGCCAGAATGCGGGAGAGGGCGATGCGCAGCGCGAAGTCGATGCGGAAGGCCTCGCCCCCGCTGTACAGCTCGTAGCGCCGCGTGCCCAGCTCGTCGGATATGTTTATGTCAAGCGTCTCGATTGACTCTTCCTTCTTCGTCTTGTGGGCGCGCTGTGTCTCCATCTTCACGTGCATGCGGTTGTCCGTCATGCGGCCAAGCAGCCGGTTGGCCTCCTCCTCGATCTCGGGGAGGGCGGTGTCGATTATCAGCGCCTGAATCCCCCTCTTGCTGAAGGCGGAGGCCAGCTCCTGGTACAACTCCTTGTCGTGGAGGATACTCTCCAGTTCGGCCCTCTTCTCCCGCCTGGCTATCTCCAGAGAGGCGCAGCGCTGCAGCTTCTCCTGCACCGAACCCTGCAACTGGCGAGCCCGCGACAGCCGCGCCACCACTTCACTGAGCTCCCCCTGCGCAGCGCTCAAGCCGGCCTCCAGCTCGGTGAAACCGCCAAGCTCAGCCTCAAGCGATTCCCGCGTGACGGTCTCGGCTTCAATGGTTGACCTCCAGCGCTTCACCGCTTCCTCAGCCCGTGCCAGGGCCTCTCTCTCCTGAGGAAGGCGGTCCTCCGCTTCGGTGTGGTCTCTGTTGAGGGCCGCCTCGCGGCTCTCGCACTGCGACCGCCCCTCCCTCAACCCCCTCTCGAGATCGCCCATCTCCCGATTGAGGTCCTTTAGCTGCTCCTCCAACCGCTTCGCCTCAAGCTCGTTGGCCCGGTACTCCTTGCGCTTGTCCTCCCTCTGACTTTCGTAGTTGGCCCTGATGCTCTCCCGCCCATCCACACCGAGCTCCGTGCCGCACAGGGGGCACTTCGCCTCCTCCCCGGCAAGCATGTCTATCTTCTCTCGAAGCTCCTTTCCCTCCGCCTCTATGCGGGCGTTGGTCGACCTGAGGAGATGGACCTGGTTCGACGTCTGCTGGCCAAGCTCTCTCTTCCGGGCCAGTGATTCCTCCGCCCCGGCCAGCTCGCTCAACCGGGCGCGGACCCTGTCAAGCTCCCCCGGATAGCTCTGCAGCACCGCTTCGTACCGCTCAATCCTCCGCCGGTGCTCCCCCACCTGGCCCTCGAACGCGCCCACCGTCTCCCGCGCCTGCTTGATGCGTCCCTCGATCTCCCTCAGTTGCCCGCTCTTGACGTCGAGCTCGTTCTTCTGTCTCGTCAGCGCGTTGACCCTTTCCTCCTGCCTGCCCCTCCCCTTCTCAAGCTCATTGATGCTGTCCGCTATCTCCCGCAGCTCGGTCTCGTGCTGCTCCCTGCTCCCCAGCTCCAGGTCTATGCTTCTCATCTCGCTGTTGAGGATGTCTTCCCGCCCTTCGCTCTCGCGGGCACGGCCCTTTGCCCTGTCCTCCAGCCCGTCGTAGAGGGACAGGGCCAGTATGTCCGCCAGGATCTGCTTGCGCTGGGAGGGTGTCTTCTTGGTGAACTCATCGGCGCGCCCCTGCATGAGATAGGCGCTGTTGCGGAAGGTGTCGTAGTCCATGCGCAGGATGTCGATGATCTTGCTTTCCGTCTCACCGATCGAGTTCCCCGCGATTGAGCGGTACTCGTCGCCGCCGGCTATCTGAAGGTCGAGAAAAGGGTGCCCCGCCCGGCTGACGCTGGGTCTGGTTCGCTTGCGGATGACGCGGTACTGCTCCTGACCCAGGGCGAACTCGAACTCCACCGCCATCTCCGTCCTGCCCAGGTGGATAAGCTCGTCGTCGGTTCTTGCCCGCGCCTTGCCCCACAGCGCCCAGGTAATGGCGTCGAGAAGCGCCGACTTGCCATTGCCGTTGTCACCGCACAGGCAGGCCACGTGGAGGCCACGGAAATCGAGAGGAGAGACGCTCTCTCCATAACACATGAAATTACTGAGGGACAATGCAATAGGAATCATCTCGTCGCTACCCCGCGATGACAGACCGGCGGCGCGTCCATTGTTGCACCTCGGTGGGTCCTGGTCAACCGGGGGGAACAGGTGCGCTCATCAGGCCCGGGCGGTCACTGCAACGGCCCTGAGCGGCAGGCGCTGCTCGACCGTTGGGGAATCCGCAAAGGAGAGCGCTGTGAGGATTGCGGAGAGGAAAGAGCAGTCGACTCAAGTGGAGAGCCCGCGTGATAGCGCTGTCCAGCGGAAGCGTCTCGACGGTATGTCGACGGGTGGTGGCTGCCGTCCTGTGCCGCTACTCGAAGCTGCCACCCCACTGGTCCCACCCCGTCGCAATGGCGTCTTCGTCGCCGAAGGCCTGGTGCATTATGCGACGGGAGTCCTCGCGCACCATCTCGGCCATCTCACCCTCGTAGCCCATGGCCTCGATCCATTTCTCGAGGAACATGCCGCCGGGGCTCCAGCCGTCGATTACCTGTTTCTCCGGAACCCACGCCCTCGTGGTGAGTCCAAAACCGGCCAGCAGCTCAGATATCTGGTCCCTGTCCCTATCGTCGCAGAAGACGCACATCACGCACTCTTTCATGTCGAACTCTTTGAGCGGCATCCGGTCGTACTTGATGCAGGGGATCATCCCGCGTTCGACAAGGACATCGAGTTTCTCCGCCACCTTGTCGAGGTTCTCCTTCTCGTCGAGCACAATCCACTTGCCCCAGTGCTCCAGGTACTCCTTGTTCGTCAGCCGCTTCCCCTGGTACCTTATGTACGTGCCAGGGTCGTTGCCGTAGTAGGTCTGGTGGGAGAACAGCATTATGAACTGCACCCGCGGGTCATCGATAATCATATTGCTCACCTCCTGAAGTACTGGCCCCTCGCGCTACGTCCCGCTTCCCCTCCTGCGCACCACCGGCCCCGGCGAGGAGCAATCGGGACACTCCGCATTCCGCTGGAGTCTGACCTCCCTGAACCTGAGATCGACACCGTCGACGACCAGCAGCCTGTTGGCCAGCAGTTCCCCGATGCCGGTGATATACTTTACCGCCTCCGTGGCCTGGAGGCAACCAACGATGCCGGTGATGGCCCCCAATACCGGGATGGTTGTCGGTGGCGGAGGCGCCGGGAAGATGCACTTCAGGCAAGCCGTCTGGCCCGGGACTATCGTGGTCGCCATTCCCTCCATGGCATAGACGCCGCCGTGAATGAAAGGGATGCCGCTTTGCACAGCAGCCCTGTTCAACGCGTATCTCGTATCGTAGTTGTCCACCGCATCCATAATCAGGTCGCAGCCCGAGGCGAGCTCCACAGCGTTGTCTTCGCCTATTCTCGCCGCTACCGCCTCCACGAGCACACCGGGATTCGCCTGGCGCAGCTTCTCCTCGGCCGACTGCGTTTTCGCCTTGCCTATGTCGCCGCTCCAGTGCAGGACCTGCCGGTTCAGGTTGCTCA
>CAYTKL010000042.1:0-11948 GCA_964438305.1 uncultured Dehalococcoidales bacterium
GGTCAAGTCGGCAGGGAAGAAGCTGAGAAGCTGTAATCCCCACGAGCACCAATGCGCTTTGAGATCTCACACAGCATAGCCTACTCATATGACAGGGCCGTCTTCCTCGAGCCCCTTACGGTTCGCCTGAGACCGCGTTGCGATTCCACCCAGCGGTTGGAGCACTACTCACTGAATGTGGAGCCTCATCCCGCCGGCTTGTCAGAGTGCGTTGACATCGATGGAAACAACACAGCCACGGTGTGGTTCGACGGCACTCACCGCCACGTGGGGATTTCCGCCAAATCCCAGATTGAGGTTCTCCGAGCCAACCCATTGGATTTCATCTTCACCGACGACGGCGTGTCGCACTTGCCAGCCACCTATAATGACGAGTACCGCCAGGCTATGGAACCATATCTGAGGCCGTCCCATGGCTGTTCCAGGCTGCAATCCCTTGTTGAGCCAATGGTGGAGGAGAGTGGAGGTGAGACCATCGCTTTCCTGATGGCGTTCGCATCCCACATCAACGGCCGCTTTCCCAAAGTGCTGCGCGACAGCGGTGGGCCTCTTACGCCTGACGAGACTATTGCGCTGGGCCAGGGGGCCTGTCGCGATCTGGCCCTGATGTTCATGGAAGGATGCAAGTCCGTAGGCCTGGCGGCGCGTTTCGTCAGCGGATACGCGGGAGGCCACTGCCTGTTAGCGGAACCGCATATGCACGCCTGGGCTGAGGTATACCTGCCCGGCGGCGGCTGGCGTGGTTTCGACCCTACAATTGGCCTCGCAGTCGCCGGTCAACACGTCGCCGTCGCCGCCGCCGCCAATCCCGCCGATGCAGCGCCAACCACTGGCACGTACCGAGGAACCGATGTCGAATCCAAGCTGGAATACGAGGTTTCTATGCAGCGCATCAGGTAGAGCAGTCATGGACAACGATGCCGACGCGATTGTTGGCGCACAGGACTTGTGGTATCCTACGCACACCGCTATCTGGCAGAGACCTTCAGGAGCAGCCGCATAGGTCGTCGAACCGGTAGCGGCTGGGGAAGGGGGCAAGGATGATAATCGTCGGAGAGAAGATAAACACCAGCCGGAAGAGCATCCATGAGGCGGTTGAAAGAGGTGATGCTGAGTTCATTGCCAAGGTAGCCCGCGAACAGGCGGAAGCGGGGGCACACTACATCGACGTGAACGCGGGGACCTTTCTGGACAGAGAGACGGAGTGCCTCTGCTGGCTGGTGGAGACCGTGCAGAGCAGCGTCGACCTGCCTCTATGCCTGGACAGCCCCAACCCCGTGGCCCTCTCCGAGGCCATCAAGCATCACAAGGGTGACCCCATGGTCAATTCCATATCGCTGGAGAAGGACCGCTTCCAGTCACTTCTTCCAGTGGTGAGTTCGCGTCCATGCCATGTGATTGCCCTGTGTATGGCTGAGACCTCGATGCCCACGACGGTAGAAGATCGAGTCCAGGTCGGCTCCGAACTGATCGGGAAGCTCACCGATGCCGGGATTCCTCTGGAGAGAATCTACGTAGACCCTCTGGTACAACCCGTTTCGGTGGATACTGAGATGGGAAGCGCCGCACTGGGAGCCATCCGCAGAATCATGGAGGAGTTTCCCGGCGTGAACACCGTTTGCGGCCTGTCCAATGTCTCGTTTGGCCTGCCGGAGCGCCACCTGCTCAACCGCCACTTCCTGGCTCTGTGCGTGGCGTCCGGTCTGTCCGCTGCCATCCTGGACCCAACCGACGCGCGGCTAATGACAACACTTGTCACGGTGGAGTTGCTTCTCGGCAAAGATGAGTTCTGCGAACACTTCATCGACGCGTATCAGAACGGTCGCATTGTTTCAGGCTAGTCCTGGGGACTGGCTTCAATCTAAAAACACGAAAGGGGTTGGACATGAGTGAGTTTAGCGCGCTGTTCGAGGCCATAGTCAAAGGTGACGCGAAGAGTGCCGTTGCCGAGACCCAGAGCGCCCTGGACGCGGGTATTGACGTCCAGAAGATCATTGACAGCGGACTGATCGTTGCCATGGACGATGTCGGCGAGAAGTACTCGAAGGGTCAGATATTTGTCCCCCAGATGCTGCGTTCCGCCAAGACGATGCAGGAATGCATGAGACTCCTCGAACCGCTTTTCAAAGAGGGCGGCGTCACCGCCAAGGGCACGGTGCTTATCGGCACGGTGAAAGGGGATCTGCACGACATTGGCAAGAACCTGGTGGCCATGATGTTGGGAGGTGCCGGATTCAGCATAACCGACCTGGGAGTGGACGTGCCTCCAGAGAAGTTCGTGCAGAAGACGCAAGAGATAGAACCCGACATCGTCGCGATGTCAGCCCTGCTCTCGACCACCATGCCCGCCATGGGCCAAACGGTTGAAGCGCTGGAGGAGGCCGGCATCAGGGACCGGGTGAAGATAATGATTGGCGGCGCACCGGTAACCGAGAGGTTCGCCCAACAGATCAAGGCAGACTCCTACGCCCCAGATGCAGGAGCCGCGGTGGTCAAGGCAAAGAGCCTGGTAGAGGGGAAGTGAACAGACATCACCGAAGGAGAGCACAATGAGACAGATAGAGCCCGCAACGCTTCTTCCGAAGCTGCGCGTTTTGAACCGTGAGCAAGCCTTAGCCATACACACAGCGGCATTGGAGGTCCTGGAGAAGACGGGGTTCTGGATGGAACACAGCGGAGCCCTGCAAATGCTTGCCGACGCCGGCTGCACCGTGTCCGACGGCAACTGGGTCAAGATGCCAGGCTACCTTGCTGAGGACGCGCTGGCATCAGCCCCGAGGCAGATCGCTCTATACGACCAGAAGGGCAACAAGGCTATGCCACTGGTGGATGGCAACCCCTTCTACGGCACCGGTTCCGACGCGACCTTCACCATCGACCTGGATACCGGCGAGCGCCGCCGCACCATGCTCCAGGATGCCGCCAATTTCGCCAGACTGGTGGACGGACTGGAGAACATCGACTTCGCCATGTCGATGGCGAACCCCGACGACGTTCCTATCAAAGATATCTACGTTTATGTTTTCGCCGAGATGGTCAAGAACACCAACAAGCCAATGGTGTTCATCGCCGACAGTGGCAGAGACATCGCCAAGATCCACGAAATCGCCTGTCTGGTGACCGGTGGAGAAGCACAGTTTCGCACGAAGCCCTTCATACTCAACTACTCCGAGGCCATAAGCCCGCTGCGCTTTCCCCAGAACGTCATGGAGAAGCTCATCTTCTGCGCCGAGAAGGGGATACCCCTTTGCCTCCCCTCAGGGTCCAACGCAGGCGGTGGTGCGCCAGTCACCATCGCCGGGGCTCTCGCTCTGGGCATCGCCGAGAACCTTGTGGGGCTCGTGGTGCATCAGATGGCAGGCAAAGGGTCTCCTTTCCTCTTCGGGCCCAACGTCAGTGCACTGGACATGAAGTCCACAGTCGTGAGCTACGGATGCCCCGAATGGAGCCTGTCCCAGGCCGCGCTCGCCGACATGCGCGACGAGCTCTACGGCCTGCCTATCTGGGCCTACGCCGGTGCCAGCGACGCTAAGGTCATGGATGCTCAGGCCGGTGCGGAGGCCATGTTCTCCATCATCACCGCCATGCTTTCCCGATGCAACCTGATACATGACGTGGGATTCCTGGAGTATGGGAGCACGTCGTCCCTGGAGATGGTGACCATGGCCAACGAGCTGATCGCCATGAGTCGCTTCTTCGTCAACGGTATCCCGGTCAACGAGCAGACACTGGCGCTTGAGGCCATAGAGCGGGTGGCGACGGGCGGCACAGGCTCCATCTTCCTCATGGATGATCACACCTTTGACAATTTCCGCCAGGCCATGTTCTTGCCCGAACTCCTCGACCGCTCGCGCTATGACGCCTGGGTATCGGAAGGAGCCAACGACCTCTACAAGAGATGCAATGCCGAAGCCAGGAGGATCCTGACGGAACGCCAAGTTGAACCGAAGCCTGAGGAGGTGCTGAGCCAAATCGAGCATATCCTCGGAGCGCGTGGCTAGGAGACCAGCAATGGGAATGAGTCTGCCTTTCTATGGACTGCTATCGCCTCAGGACGTGGAACAGGTGGACCACACGGCACGCCGCATTCTGGAGCAGGTTGGCGTCAAGCTCCATGACCACGCCTTCCTCGACGAGTTGGCGAAGGCAGGGTTGCGAGTCGACCGTGAAGACCTGCGGCTGTACTTCGACGGTGATACCCTTGATGGACTCCTCGCGCGAGCCCCGTCCAGCTTCACTCTCCATTCCCGGGACGGAAAGAACGACATACACCTGGGAGAGGGCACCGTACACTTCGGCAACGGCGGGCGGGCGTTTCGCATCCTTGATATGGGAACGGGCGGCTACCGCCTCACCATGCTGAGAGATGTGGCCCACACCGCCACCCTGGTCGACAGCCTAGACCACATACGATTTTACATAATCGCCTGCCAGGCGCACGACATCAAGCCAGTCAACTACCACCTCCTCGACTTCTACTACGCCATGAACCACACCACCAAGCATGTCATGGGGGGCTGTGACAATCTGGACGGAGCAAGGCAGATGTGGCAACTGGCAAGCATCATCGCCGGTGGGGCAGACTACCTGCGAGAGAGACCCTTCGTCTCCGTGATCACCAACACCATCTCCCCTCTGACCATTGACGGCAACACTCTGGCAATCCTCAACTTCTGCACGTCACATGGAATACCGGTGACCTGTGCACCGGCGCCTATCACCGGGGCCACCGCACCGGCAACGCTTGCCGGGACTCTGGCCCAATTGCACGCCGAGGCACTGGCCGGCGTGGCCATTGCTCAGTCGCTCAATCCTGGGGCCAAGACCCTCTATGGCGCCGTGGCCACTACCATGGATATGCGGTCCATGGAGTTCAGACTTGGGTCGGTGGAGATGGGAATGATGAACGCTGCTGCGGTACAACTGGCGAAGCGGTACAACCTGCCCATCTATGCTTCTTCCGCCGTCACCGAGGCCAAGAGACCCGATATTCAAGCCGGCTTCGAGAAAGGTGTATCCGCTCTGACTGTGGCCATGAGCGGGGCGGACTACATCCATCTCGCCGCAGGCATGATGGACTCGGGGAACTCGATTTCCTACGAACAATTCGTCATCGACAACGAAGTCATCGGAATGGTCCACCGCATACTGGCGGGCATCAATGTGAACGAGGACACTCTCGCCTTCGATGTCATCCAGCAGGTCGGTCCTGGAGGCAACTTCGTCGCCGAAGACCACACCATTGAACACATGATGGACGAGTTCTTCTACCCTGAGCTGAGCGTACGCTGCAGCTTCGACATCTGGGAGGAACAAGGCCAACCCGACATGTTGCGCCGCGCCAAGGAGACGGTCAACAGGATCCTGGAGGAGGGCAGAGAAGGTATCATGGAGCAGGAGACAATCCTCGAGTTGAAGAAGGCCTTCCCCAGCAGTCACCTTATTTCATAGACGATGTCTGGCAGGAGGGGACAGGACACCCGTGTCATCGCCTGTGCGGTGTTCAAACCAGCTCTGGAGCATCTCCAAGTGAAGGAGAGGTATCCAGCGCTGCGTATTACCTACCTGCCGTCGAATCTGCACCTGAGACCGCAAGGACTGAAGGAGCGCCTCGGGGAAGAGATCCGTTCCGCCCGAGAGAAAGGAGAACGCGTCGTAGTCCTCTACGGCGACTGTTTCCCGGATATGGAGGAGTTCTGCCGCGAAGAGGGCGCCGCCAAGGTGCCTGGCAGCTACTGCTATGAGATGCTCCTCGGCAAGGAGCGATTCAAGGAACTCATCGAGGAGATGGCGGGAACCTACTTCGCTGAACGCGATCTTGTTCTCAACTTCCAGGAGTATTGCGTGAAACCCCTGGAGCTACACGACGAGGAGATGCGCAACTACTGTTTCGACAAATACACCAGATTGCTGTTCGTCCAGCAGCCGGAGGACCGTGACATGGTATCCAAGGCGAGCGAGATAGCCGAGTTTCTGGGCCTATCTCTGGACGTTAGCGAAGCCGACTACTCTTACCTCGACAGCAGGCTCGCCGAGCTGCTATAGCTCGAGCGACATTGGCATAGGAGCGCCACCATGAACGATAGGCTAGATTCATCGACAGCGGGGGCAGCGGCGACGGGAGACATTCGACACGTGGGGGAACCGCCGAAGAGAAGACGTGCCGTGGGCACCCGTCCGCCCAGGAAACAGAAGACGAGACAGGTTTGGCTCAATGTCTTGCCGGACGACCTATGGCTGAAGGTGCGTCAGGGGAACACAATCTGGGACGCATTGCGAGACACCAACGTTGAGCTGGAAAGCGACTGCGGTGGCCTGGGCAGATGCGGCAAATGCAAGATTAGAGTCCTCTCCGCGACAGGCCCGCCAACCGAGAAAGAGCGTGAACTGCTCGATGAGGAGGAACTCAACCAGGGGATTCGGCTCGCCTGCCGCACCGAAGTGAACGAAGACATGGTCGTCCATACCGGCGAGCCGGAAGACGAAGCTGAGTACCACCAGATTCTGAAGACCGGCCACAGGCCGTTGCTGCATCCCTATCCCCTGGTTCGGAAACGGCTCATCGTTCTGCCTTCTGACCTTCTCCATGAAGGGCTTGCCGACCTCGACCGCCTGAAACTGGTGATGGTCCCCGAGTACCAGAGCCTCAAAGCGACGCTCAACTGCCTGCAGACACTCCCGGACCTGCTGGGGAAGACGCAGTACCGTGGAACGGCAGTGCTCCACGAAGACTGCTTGCTGGCATGGCAGGATGCCGACGCGCTCGATTGCCACTACGGACTGGTGTTCGACCTGGGCACCAGCACCCTCGTGGGCAAACTCATCGACCTGGCGGACGGCAGCGAGGTCGCCGTTGTCTCCTGTCTCAACAGCCAGATGAGACATGGCAGCAATGTCATCAGCCGGCTGCAGTACGTCAAGGAGCATTCGCGCGGTCTGAGGGTCTTTCACAACCTGCTGGTGCGCGATCTGAGTCGCCTCACCGGGCGTCTTCTGCGGGCAGGGGGGCTGGTACCGGAAGACGTATTCACCGTCGTCGCCGCAGGCAACACCACAATGCAGCACTTCCTCCTCAACCTGAACCCGGCCAACATAGCTGAAGCCCCATTCTCACCGGTCTTGACCGATGGCCTGGTGGTAAAGGCGGCAGAAGTGGGTTTGAAGCTTCACCAGGAAGCACTGCTCTACGTCATGCCAACCAGGTCCGGCTACATTGGCGGTGACTTGATCAGCGTCATTCTGGCATCGGGCGCGGCAGAGCAAGAGGATGAGATGATACTCGGCCTCGACCTGGGAACGAACGGTGAGATCTTCCTGGGGAACCGAAAGAGACTGATGACGTGTTCCGCCGCAGCGGGACCGGCCCTGGAAGGCGCCAACATCTCCGCCGGCATGATCGCCAAGGCCGGAGCAATCGAATCGCTCCGGTTTGAGGACGGTGAGCTTCAGTGGCAAGTGATCGGCAACGTCAAGCCAAAAGGGATTTGCGGGAGTGGGTTGGTTGAGATCATCGCCGCATTGCTGCAGATGGGCATCGTCAACCAGGAGGGCCTGATTCGTCGCTCCCGACGCAAGGCGGCGGAAGCCCTGAGTGCGAGGGTTAGCAGCCAGGGTGGAGTGTGTCAATTCCTTGTAGCCTCCGAAGAGGAGAGCTATAACGGGAGGCCAGTCTACTTGACCCAGAGAGATGTGCGCGAGCTCCAGCTTGCCAAAGGGGCCATCGCAGCGAGCATACAGATCCTGATGGACGAAATGGGTATCTCAACGGAGGACATAAGCCGCGTCTATCTGGCCGGCGCCCTGGGAAACTACGTCAACCCTCGCAGTGCGATGCGCATAGGGCTCATACCCAGGCTGAATCTCGACCTCGTCAGTTCACTGGGCAACGCCGCCAGCACCGGGGCATCCATGGTCCTGCTGTCGAGGAACTACTGGGAGATGGCGAATGAGTGGGCGGACGCGCTCGAGCACATCGAGATGTCGTCCCGACTCGACTTCAATGACTACTTCGTCGAGAACATGGACTTCCCTCCGGAAGAACTGTGGGTCGAGCCGTTACCTTCGCCACTCCAGGCGGCTGCATAGGGCTGCACCACGCTGGGCACAGGGCTGCGCGCCGCTGGATTTGCAGCCCGATGAATCTCCACCCGTCTCTCCCGGACCCGTCAGCACCTCTATCCACACCTCCATTCCAGGCAGTACTACCGGCCGGATGACGCCGCCACCCACCTGACACCGAACCGCTTGGAACTGAGTTCCTTCGGCTTCAACACTGCATTGCCCACCGCAGGGGCGCAACCAGGCGAAACGGGGGACAGCCTCAGACGAAAACCCACGCTGGCACACTGGCGCTAACAGGTCCAGCATGGCATTGTATCGTGCGGGCCAGTGCGCCCGCGGCGCAGGCATTGCACCGCGGGTGCTGTGGCTTTGGCGAGGATAGTGACGAGCGATGAAACGATGGTTCGCCATATGGAACGACCACGTGACCGCCGGGCGTCGTCCACGCCAGCTTTGGACGCAAGACTGACTCAAAGGGGAGGTAGAAGATGAGTGACTTCATTGCACTGGCCGAAGCTGTAACCAGGGGGGACGTCAATGCAGCTATGGCAGAGACTCAAGGCGCCTTAGATGCAGGCAACAGTGTTCAGGAGGTCATCGACAAGGGGCTCATCACCGCCATGGATGAGGTGGGTGACCGATTCTCGAAAGGGATGATTTTCGTCCCTCAGATGTTGCGTTCCGCCAGAACGATGCAGGAATGCATGAAAGCCATCGAGCCGCTCTTCAAGGACGGCGATATCGCCTCCAAGGGCAAGGTGCTGATCGGGACGGTCAAGGGCGACCTCCACGACATCGGCAAGAACCTTGTCGCCATGATGCTGGGGGGTGCCGGGTTTGCCATCACCGACCTTGGGGTGGATGTGCCCGCCGAGAAGTTTGTCCAGAAGGTGCAAGAGGTGGAACCCGACATCGTGGCCCTTTCAGCACTGCTTTCCACCACCATGCCTGCCATGACCGAAACCATTGGCGCTCTGCAGAAGGCTGGAGTCAGGGACAGCATCAAGGTGATAGTTGGCGGTGCGCCGGTCACCGAGCGGTTCGCCCAGGAGATCAACGCAGATGCCTATGCAGCGGATGCAGGTTCCGCGGTCAGTAAGGCAAAGAGTCTGATCAACGTTTCGTGAATGACGATCCCGGTGGAACCAGAGCGTGACAAAGCGCTCAAGGAGGTTGAGCGAATCCTCCGAGGGCCTTGAAAGGGAGATCGAAGATGGGAATGAGCTTGCCGTTCTACAGACTGCTATCGCCCGATGACCTGGAGCAGATTGACCAGACGGGCCGCCGCATCCTGGAACGTGTCGGCATTCAGTTGGATGCCAACAACTTCTCGGACACGCTGGAGAAGGCGGGTGCCCGCGTCGACCGCGAGAATATGAAGGTGTACTTCGACAGCGACTGGCTTGACGAGAAGCTGGCGTGTGCCCCTTCCAGCTTCATTCTCCACTCTCGAGATGGCCGGAACGACCTGCACCTGGGAGAAGGCAGAGTGCACTTCGGGAGCGGCGGACGGGCATTTCGCATTCTCGACATGGGAACGGGCGGCTACCGTCTTACCATGCTCAGGGATGTGGCTCACACCGCCGCTCTGGTGGACAGCCTGGAACACATTCGCTTCTACATCATCGCCTGTCAGGCGCATGACATAAAACCGGTGAACTACCATCTGCTCGATTACTACTACGCGATGAACCACACCACGAAACATGTCATGGGCGGTTGTACCAACGTGCAGGGGGCCAGGCAGATGTGGGAGCTGGCGAGCATCGTCGCTGGGAGCGCTGACCGCCTGCGAGAGAGACCCTTCGTATCAGTGATCACCAACACCATAAGCCCCCTCAGTATCGACACCAACACGTTGCACATTCTCAAGTTCTGCACAACGCGCGGCATACCCGTCACCTGCGCGCCGGCACCCATCGCCGGGGCCACTGCGCCGGCGACGCTCGCCGGGACTCTGTCCCAAATGCACGCGGAATCGCTGGCGGGAGTGGCCATCACCCAGGTCCTGAATCCCGGAGCCAAAGCACTCTACGGCTCAGTCGCCACCACAATGGACTTGCGCAGCATGGAGTTCAGACTGGGCTCGGTGGAAATGGGGATGATGAACGCTGCCGCGGTCCAACTGGCGAAACGGTACAACCTGCCCATCTACGCTTCTTGCGCCATTACCGAGTCCAAGAGACCCGATATTCAGGCTGGCTTCGAGAAAGGCGTGTCCGCTTTGACTGTGGCCATGAGCGGGGCGGACTACATCCACCTCGCCGCCGGCACGATGGACTCGGGCAACTCCATTTCCTACGAACAGTTCGTTATCGACAACGAGATCATCGGAATGGTGCACCGGATACTGGAAGGGATTGCGGTGAACGAAGATACGCTCGCCTTCGATGTGATCGAGAGCGTCGGGCCTGGAGGCAACTACATCGCTGAAGACCACACCGTTGACCACATGATGGACGAGTTCTTCTACCCTGACCTGAGCGTATGCTCCAATTTCGATATCTGGGAAGAATTGGGACAGCCTGATATGTTGCGCCGTGCAAAGGAGACGGTCAACACGGTTCTGGAAGACGGCAGAGAGGGCACTCTGGAGCAGGACTTGATTCTCGAACTGAAGAAGGCCTTCCCCGGCAGTCGCCTTATCTGAGGCAGGAATGTCGAACAACTCTGAGAACATCATCCGCATCATTGCCTGCGCGGTGTTCAAACCCGCACTCGACTACCTTCGACTGGAAGAAAGGCATCCTAACGTGCGTTTGACCTATGTGCCATCCTACCTGCATCTGAGACCACAGGAACTGAAGAGTCGCCTCGAGGAGAAGATCGTCTCCGCCAAGGAAGGCAATGAACGAGTCGTGTGCCTTTACGGGGAGTGCTTCCCTGGCATCGATGAGCTTTGCCAACAGCTCGGGGCAATCAAGGTGCCCGGGGACTACTGCTATGAGATGCTTCTCGGCAGCGAGCGATTCCACAAGCTTATACAGGAGATGGCGGGAACCTATTTCGCCGAAAAAGACCTCATTACTCATTTCCAGGAATACTGTGTGCGGCCGCTGGACCTCCAGGACGAAGAGATGCGGAAGTACTGTTTCGATCGCTACCGGAGACTGCTGTACATTCGGCAACCATCAGACCCCAACCTCATATCCCGGGCCGGTGAGATGGCCGATTTTCTGGAACTGTCCCTGGACGTCAGGGACGCGGACTACTCTCATCTCGACAGGGTACTGGTCGAGCTGATCTAGCTCGGACTCCTATGCAGTGAGGATGGCAATGGTACATGACCTGAGAACCAAGACGAAAGAACGTTCTGTCGGGGCTTCAACGCCTGAGAAGCGCAAGACCAGATACTTCTGGCTGAACGTCCTGCCGGATGACCGCTGGCTGAAGGTTCGCCAGGGAGATACGGTGTGGGACGCGCTGCACAATACAGACGTGGACCTGGGAGCGGATTGTGGGGGGCTGGGGAAATGCGGCAAGTGCCGCATCAAGGTCCTGTCCTCGATAGGCCCGCCAACCGAGAAAGAGACAGAACTGCTCGATGAGGAGCAACTGGAGGAGGGAGTCCGCCTCGCGTGCCGTACCGAGGTGAACAAGGACTTGGTCATCCTCACCAGGGAGGACGACGACGCGGTGGAAGACTTCCAGATTCTGAAGACGGGCCACCGGCCTCCTCTGCATCTCAAGCCACTTGTCTACAAGAAGCCAATCGCGTTGCCGCCCGACCTTCAGAATGGGGGAGTATCGGATTTGGACCGCATCAAACAGGTGATGCCTCCCGGACATCAAGACCTGACAGTCTCGCTCCACTGCCTGCGGACGTTGCCCGATGCGCTGCAAGGAACGCAGTTCCACGGGGCGGCAGTGCTCCACGAGGACTGCCT
>CAYTKL010000043.1:0-11916 GCA_964438305.1 uncultured Dehalococcoidales bacterium
CATGGGTGAGGCAAGGTGGGAGGTGCGCGAGATGCGGCAAGAGGTTGGTTAGGGGAAACCGAGACAGAGGTGAGGTAGGCGCATGGCACGCCCATCACCGACGCCCAGACCATTTGGGTGGCACTGAAACGCTGCGCAACTGCGTGATACTCTGTATCACGCCGCCCAATTGCCATTGGACTATCGGGCATGGTGGCATTTCGTGGAACCACCACGAGCCACTTCGCGACTCGGAGTTGCCGTACTTGTACTACGGTAGAAAACCCCAGCGTCACAAGAAGCGACAGCGCAAAGCCCGACCAATGCCGCAGGTTCGACTCATACGCCTGTAGGCATAAGTGTGCCCTACTGCGCCACCAACCAAAACGGAGCAGTATCGTAGAGAGTATTATCCGCTACAGACCGCAGGCCCGCCTTGCCGAGACCCTGCTCAAGCTGGTTGAGTCCCACGGCAGCGAAACACCGGATGGATGGGAGATCTCGATACCTCTGGATTCGGCCGGGCTCGCCGGCATGGTCGGAGCGAGCACCGCCACAGTGAGGCGTCTTCTCCACGACCTGCAGGCCGATGGCGTCATAGGTACCAGGAAACAGCACTACCTGGTCCACAAGCCAGAGGAACTGCAGAGAAGGACGCCACGCAGGGAGGCCTAGCGATGACAACCCTCGTCAACGCCGTGCGCAGACAGCATGTTTCGCCGGGGAGTTGACCAACCCTGAGTCGCCGCTACACCGGGATGAGCAGTCCTATGCCATAGGTCGCAGCCGCAGCCAGCGTCCCGATAGCCATCATCTCCAGCCCGCTTCGAATCCAGCTCTTCCTGGTGAAAATGGCCTTGCTGGCCCCGACAGCGAACAGGCTGCCAACGCTGGCAACCACCGCCGTAATGACGGCAGGCGTCACCCGCATGAAGGCGAAAGGCAAGATAGGGATAAGCGACACAATGGCAAAAGACAGCCCGGTCAAGACGCACGCCTTCATCGGGGGCCAGGACTCTTCCGATGCCAGCCCAGTGTCCTCTGCAACGGCATACTCCGACGCCGATTCCATTTCCGCGCGCACTCGACTGGCGAGGGCCTCCGCTTCTCGTTTGCTGAACCCCCTCGCCCGGTAGAACTTCGCCAGTCGCGCCCGTTCTTCCTCTGGAGTGCCTTTCCTCCTTATCCCCTTTCTCTCACTCTCTCTTTCCGTTACCTCTTTTTCAGACTTCGATGAGAGATAGGCGCCGGCACCCATGGAAATGGCTCCGGCAACCGCACCGGCCACACCGGCTACGAAGATGGTGTGGCTGTCAGTGATAGCGCCGTAGACCCCAGCGACCAGGGCGAGTATCGAGACCAGGCCATCGTTCGCCCCGAAGATGACGTCTCTCACGCCACCACCGCCGGTCATCTCCCAGGCTTCCATGCCCAGCACTTCCTTCTTTATCCTCTCAACGTGCAGACTTTCGTCTGAGGCAATCCTGGACCAGGCGTCCGATGTAGCCGCATCACCGATGTTCATAGCCGCAATCGCCAGTTCCTCCAAGCTGTCATCCTCCGCGATCACGGCCCACTCCATGAACGCCCTCGGTCCCAGGATGCGGAGCATGAGGTCAACCCTCTGCCCTATCAAGAACATCTTGCCGGCCCTCTCAACGCCACCACCCAGTCCTTCAATCTCCCGCGACCAGTACTCGCATTCCCTGGTCTCGCCAGCGCTCAACTCGGCCAGGAGCCGCCTGGTCGTCTCGTCCTTCGCCCGCCTGGCAAGTCGCTCATAGCCCTTGGCCTGCATGAGTTTGTAGTCACGTATTGCCCTGGCCCGGTCGACCAGGGCTTCTCTCTCGGCCTTCGTCAATTCAGTCACTTCGGTCTCCGGCGCGGCAGATTATACCACACAACACCTGACTCCAGCGGGCGCAGTCCCGGACAATTGCTTCGTTGTTGACACTCGTGAGGGCAGATGCTATAACTGCTTCTACAGTGACGGATTCGGCCAGACGATAGCCTGTTCGGATGTTCGCTGCCTGGCAGAGGCACAGAAGGGAGATGCGATGGATGAGTTATGGATGTACGCGCTCATATACGTGGTTGCCGGGATCGTTGTCTTTCTCCTCGGGCTTTTCTTCGGCGTCATTCGCCGACCGTACCGTAGTGTCCTTCTTCGTCGCTTCTGGGGAAAGGCGGCATTCGACCAGAACCTGGTGATCGCTCACGGCACGCTAACGGACTCCCGGCTCACCCAACCGGACCCGCCTCCGTACAGGTACGTCAAACGCTACCATGACGGCAGGGCGTATCAGTTGGTCGGACCTGCCGGGAACGTACCTAGCGGCGGTGATGTTCGAGCCGTCTCGTACATAACCAACTCTATCCGGCCGTATCGAACCAGGGCGGTTGGTGTCTTGGATGATGTCACCGCCTTTGCCAACCTCAACCGGTCCATCATAGCCGTGGGTGGCCCCTTCTTCAACGAGGTAACCGACCTGATAGTGCGTGAGCCGAACAACCGGTTCGTCGAGTTTGGGCAGGAGGGCGGTGTAACCTTCATACGCGACAAGAAGTCCGACAGGAAGTTCGAAAGCGCCAGCAGTCCGGTGCGAAAGGACTATGGGGTCATTCTGAAGATTCCCAACCTGCGTTTCCCGGGCTACTACTTCTTTGCCTGCGCCGGCCTGGGAGAGTGGGGCACGTCCGGTGCAGCCTGGTATCTCAGCAGGCAGTGGCGAAGGCTTCAGTCCGAGTTCGGCGGCCCCTTTGCGGTGGTAGTCGAAGTCGAGATAGGTTCTGATGAGAGCGCCCGCCGCGTGTTTCCCGACTCGAAGAAAGCCCCAGCCGGCAAGTAGACTGTTCATGGGACTGCGCGTCACTCCGTCCACAGAAGCGCCCATGTGCCCTGAGCACCGCTGCAAGGTCGAGGGCATTGTCGCGGCGTCGAAGCACTCCCCTAGCCACCCCTGGACTGCTGCACCAGCACGGCCGCGAGGAGGATCAAGCCCATGGTGAAACCCAATACAGCGCCCTACGGCTCCTGGCGATCGCCAGTGACGTCTGACCTTATCGTCTCCGAAACGATCAGTCTTGGCCAGATAGTGCTCGACGGAGGTGACACGTACTGGGTTGAAATGCGGCCGGCCGAAAGCGGCCGCTGCGTGGTGGTACGGCGGTCGCCGGACGGGCAGACCTCCGATGTTACGCCGCCTCCTTTCAGCGCACGGACGCTGGTTCACGAGTATGGAGGAGGCGCTTTCCTTGTTGACCAGGGCACTGTCTACTTCTCCAACTTCGCCGACCAGCGCCTCTATCGTCAGGAGCCCGGCTCCGAACCATATCCCATGAGCCCAGAGGGCGAGATGCGCTATGCCGACGCTGTCATTGACCGACGCCGCCACCGCATCATCTGCGTGCGCGAAGACCACACCTCTGCAGGCCATCAGCCAGTGAACACCGTGGTGGGCCTCGACCTTCGAACCGGCGGCGATGGCCGGGTGCTGGTCTCAGGCAACGATTTCTACTCGTCACCACGGCTCAGTCCCAACGGAGCCAGCCTGGCGTGGCTCACGTGGAACCACCCCAACATGCCATGGGATGGAACGGAGCTGTGGGTAGCCCCGATCGAGGATGACAACTCGCTCGGTCATGCGCAGCGCGTGGCCGGCGGACCAGAGGAGTCCATCTTCCAGCCTGAATGGTCGCCGGACGGCATCCTGCATTTCGTTTCCGACCGGACCGGCTGGTGGAATCTGTATCGCTGGCGACATGAGCAGGTCGAGCCACTTTGCCCCCTGGAAGCCGAGTTCGGAGTGCCGCAGTGGCTGTTTGGCATGTCCACCTATGCCATCGAATCAGCGCAACGCATCATCTGCGCCTACGGCGACCGGGGGAGATGGCGCCTGGCAAGTATCGAAAGCGAGACAGGCCGGTTCCAGGAGATTGAGACCCCGTACACGTCGGTCGGTTTCCTCCGTGCCGCTCCCGGCAGCGTTGCCTTCCTCGGAGGCTCGCCGACAGAGACGCTATCCGTCGTACGGCTGGACCTCGCCACACGCCGGTTGGATGTGCTGCGCCGGTCGAGCGCCGTGGTCATCGACCCCGAGTTCCTGTCGAGCCCTCAGGCAATCCAGTTCCCCACCGAGAACGGGCTGACCGCACACGCCTTCTTCTATGCACCGATGAACGGCGAGTACCAGGCCCCTCCCGACGAGCGACCACCCCTTCTGGTCATCAGCCACGGCGGTCCGACAGGGGCTACATCCGGCACACTCAACCCGATGGTTCAGTACTGGACCAGCCGCGGCATCGCCGTCGCCGACGTGAACTACGGGGGAAGCACCGGGTACGGCCGGGCGTATCGGCAGCGCCTCCGTGGTAACTGGGGCATCGTCGACGTCGATGACTGCGTAAACGCAGCTCGCTGGCTTGTCGAACGCGACCTGGTCGATGGAAAGCGGCTCGCCATTCGAGGGGGCAGCGCCGGCGGGTATACCACCCTCAGTGCGCTTACCTTCCGCGACCTCTTCAAGGCTGGGGCAAGCCATTTTGGGGTCAGCGATTTGGAGGCTCTGGCCACGGAGACACACAAGTTCGAGTCCCGCTACCTTGACGGACTCATTGGCCCCTATCCACAGCGGCGCGACATCTACCTTGAGCGCTCGCCCATCCACTCACTCGAACGTCTCTCCTGCCCGGTCATCCTCTTCCAGGGACTTGAGGACAAGATAGTCCCGCCGAATCAGGCGGAGATGATGGCGGAGGCACTGCGCGCCAAAGGGCTGCCCGTGGCGCACGTCACCTTCGAGGGCGAGCAGCACGGCTTCCGTCGCGCCGAGAACATCAAGCGCACCCTCGACGCTGAGCTATACTTCTATTCGCGGATATTCGGCTTCTCGTTGGCCGACCCGGTGGAGCCGGTGCCGATTGAGAACCTGCCGGATGAGGCTATCCGTCACGGAGAAGAGTACAGGAATGAGTAGCGAACCGTTGGTAGTCATCATTGGCGCTGGACTTGCCGGCCTGTCCACCGGGTGCTACGCCCAGATGAACGGCTACCAGAGCCACATCCTGGAACACCGAGCCGCACCCGGCGGTGTGGCGGCCGCCTGGCAACGCGAGGGGTACACCATCGACGGCGGCATACACTTCATCATGGGGCACCGACCGGGCACGGCGCTCCACGAGTTGTATCGCGAACTGGGCGCTGCCAGAGCCGATAGCTTCGTGGACATGACCACGTACTGCCGTTTCACCGACGAAGCCAGCGGACGAAGCCTGGACGTCACACCTGACCTCGAGCGCCTGGCTGACGACATGAAGGCTGTATCACCCCAGGACGCCAAAACCGTAGACGATTTGATTGCCGGTGCCAGGGCCATGCGTGGAATGGATACGAGTGGACTGGGGATGAACCAGCCCCCCGAGCTGGCGGGCCGTCTCACGCAACTGAGACAGCTATGGCAGATGCGCAGCCAGTTCAGATACATGACCAAGGAGTACCCCGCTTCCGTCGCCGAGTTTGCTCAGGCCATTCACGACCCGTGGCTGCGGCAGGTGGTCGAGAACCTCTTCATGCCCGAGGTGCCGGCATGGTTCCTGTTCAGGCTCCTCGGGCTGCTGGCAGACGGCGAACTGGGACTGCTTGCCGGTGGGTGTGCTGATTTCGTCGCCGCTATCGAGAAGCGCTACAAGGACCTGGGTGGGCAGGTGACGTACAACGCCAGGGTCAAGGAGGTTCTGGTCAAAGACAACCGCGCTGTAGGCGTGCGCCTTACCGACCGCACCAGGCATTACGCCGACACAGTGGTATCGGCCGCTGATGGCTACAATACCATCTTCAAGATGCTCCACGGGCGCTATGTAGACGACGATATCGAGCAACGCTACGAGTCCTGGGAGTTGACGCGTCCCATGGTGATGGTCAGCTTCGGAGTGGCGCGGGAGTTCGCCGGCGAACCGTGGCTGAGCTACGTCAATCTATGGCGTCCCTTCAGACTTGGCAGGCGTTCTGTCAGTAGCATCATGCTCCGCATATTCAACTACAGTCCCAGGTTCGCCCCGCAAGGGAAGACGGTGGTCCAGGTATCCTTCGACAGTGAGTGGGAGTGGTGGAACGAGTTGCGAAGGAACCGGTCGCGCTACGAATCGGAGAAGGAACGGGTCGCAGCGAAGGTACTGAAGGCTCTGGAGGAGCACTACCCCGGCATCTCCCGTCTGGTGGAGGTGACAGATGTGGCCACACCGCACACCACGTGGCGCTACACCTTGAATCAACGCGGAGCCTACATGGGCTGGCTGCCAACGCCGGACGCCTTGAAGATTTTCGTCCCAAGAACGTTGCCGGGCCTCGAGGACTTCTATATGGCCGGCCAATGGGTGATGCCCGGCGGCGGCGTCCCGCCGTGCCTCTATTCCGGTCGCCATGTTGTGCAGTTGCTGTGCCTCCGCGACAAGGTGCCGTTCTACACTTCGCTGCCATAGTGTGAACCTGCAGGCAGGGGAGCGCAGTACCGCCGTCGAAACACCCGCAACAGCCATCGTTGGCGCTCCGAGGTCCTGGCGAGCACAGAAGCCGCTCCCTCTCGACAAGGGGTACGTGTACGACACATGCACATGATTGAAACAGATGGGGAGCCGTACTATAATTGGCCAGACCAAGATACTCAAGGGTCTCCGAAGCCAAGTCGGCCGCGTAAGCAAAGGCCGCCAGCGACAATTGCAATGGGAGGTGGGACCATGGCGAAGAGATTCTTGCTTTGTCTCATTGTTGTTGCGTCTCTGCTTGCAGTAGCATGCTGCGGCGGCGCCAGTGACGGAGGTACGACCGGAGGAGGCGGAACTCCGGAGCCCCAGCCAAGCCTCTACATCACGGCCAACGCCAACCCCCCCGGTGTCCCCCCCAATACCGCTTTCACCATTACCGCCATGGTGGAGAACCGGGGCCAGGGGAAGGCAGAGAACGTCAACATCTACCTCGAGCCCTCCGACACCGGCTACGCCTTGCTCCAGAACTGCAACCACGCCTATGACGCGCTGGCGCCGGCCGGCCTGTGTGTGCACGTCGGTGACATGTTCCCCTGGGACAACGCCACGGTGACCGTCAACGCCGTATCCACCAAAAAGGGACAAACGCAGCCACAGACAGTGCAGTGGAACGTATCCCATGACTACTACGGCGGCACCAAGGCCTACGACACCACCATCCAGGTATCTTTCTCCCAGAGTGGTGGCGCCCCCATCGGCGGCGAGGGAGAGTAGTCCCCTTCGCCCGTAGCGGCGATGGGGTGCCGGGCAATCGTGGCTCCACAAAGGTAGGACGCCGCACATGACGGCCGCGCCCGGTCGCCTCGGCACAGGAGGAGCACGCGCAGCGAGCCCTGCTCCAGCGACAGCATGACCTCATCAGGCGCAAGGAGATCGCCACGCAGAAGTGGCTCGAGGAAAAGGAGGCCCAGGCCGGCAAAGGTCCAGGCTGAACCGCCCGCTTGGCAGCGCCCGCCTGAAAGAGAGACAACCGTGTTCAACAGAATGACCGTGTAAAGGAGTCACATGAACGTACTCGGCAATCGTCAGCGCCCTTTGTTGATCGCCCATCGCGGCGCGCCGGTCCACGCGCCGGAGAATACCTTCGCGTCCTTCCAACTGGCCATCGACAGCGGGGCGGACATCATGGAGACCGACCTGTGGTTCACCAGGGACGGCATAATCGTCTGCCACCACGATGATACCGTCGACCGCGTCACCGACGGCAGCGGTACCCTCCCGGAGATGACACTCGATGAGGTCAAGAAGCTGCGGGTCAAGCGCTCCTACTGCGGCCGCTTCGACGAAGCCCAGTATCCCAACGAGCAGGTCCCCACCCTGCAGGAGCTGCTGGACTTCACGCCGCCCGACATCGGCCTTGCCCTTGAGCTCAAGGACCCCCGCTTCATCGAGACGGAGCGCGCCGCTCAGCTCATCGATGTGATCCGGCCCCGCATTGCAGCAGGCACAGTGATGCTGCTCTCCTTTGACACCAAGCTGCTGTGGGCTGCGCGGGATGTTGAGGCGGCAGTGTGGATTGGCGAGGTGAGCATATTTAGCCCCAACCCCACCTTTCGGGGAAACGGGGTGGGCACCACCTACCGGGCGATGAAGAGCAATCCCCGCTACATGAAGACCGCCCGCCAGCACAATCTGTGGGTCTGTCCCCTCGACCCCATGCCGGAGGAGCGCCTGGAGTGGTATCTCAAGATCGACGTCGATGCCCTTCTGACCGACCACCCCGACGTGACTCACGCTGCACTGGCGAAGATGGGACGGCGCTGAGAAGGCGCCAGGCCGCCCGACGGGTCAGCCGGTGTTCGCCCGGCCCACACTACCTGCTGTATGTCCCCATAAGCTCGGTCTGGCCGAGGATGTGCCCCTCCATTGCCTGGAGCAGTTGCTCTTTGCCGGCGCCGGGAGCGAGGTCAAGCACGGTGTCCAGCGCGTACAGCTTGAAGAAGTAGCGATGGGTGCCGCCCGGAGGGCAGGGGCCGCCGTAGGCCGCCCGGCCCCAACTGCTTCGCCCGTGCCGGCTGCCATCGGGCAGCTCATCCTTGGCCGGCACCGCCTCCGGCAGAGACGTGGCCGTTCCCGGCACGTTGTACAGCACCCAGTGCACCCAGGTGCCTACCGGCGCGTCGGGGTCATCGGAGATGAGAGCGAGACTCTTGGTATCGGCGGGCGCATCGCTCCATTGCAGCGGAGGTGAGATGTCGTCGCCATCACAGGTGTACTTGCGCGGGATCTTCTCTCCCGCGCCAAAGGCGCCGCTGGTGATCTCAAAAGCCATCGTTGACCTCCTTTCTCGGACAGGCCGACCTGCTATGCCGACGGTTTCGCCCCACAGGCTCCAGCGAACCCACTGCCTGCCAGACCCACCGCGGCGTGCCCGATGCTAGCACCTGCCCTGGCGGCAGTCAAGCCAGAGCGCCGTCACGTGTTGCATCAATACAAAGTGTTAGCGATCTCCAGACTCTACACAAGAGGGGGGGAACGCCCCCCCCGCCCCCCCACAGGCGACCGCCTTGACAGGTGTAGTTGCCCAATTCATTGGGCGAGTCATGCCTGATGAATCAGGCAACTACCGCCAGAAGAAGGGCCGCCCTTGAGTCAACGATACATCTTCGGTGACCATAGTCATGACTCAATTCGCGTCATTTGACAGCGTGTGGGCCTTCGTATATGCTGGCCCAATCCGGCGGTTCCCCCGATGCCGGCGAGGACCTTTTTCGCCTTTGAGGAACAGGGATGAGCACAGAGAAAGAAGCGCCGATGCCGTCCGCCGAGGTGGAGGGCAAGGCCAAAAATGAGACCGCGGACCTGGTTGCGTTGAGCCGCGTCTCCGCGGCCATCAGCAGCCTGAGAGACCTGGACGCCATCCTCGAGGTCGCGCTGGACAACGTGCTGAACATCATGAACGGCACCGCCGGCGGCATACTCCTTCTCGACGAATATATCCAGACGCTGTCGTATCGGGTCTATCGCGGGCTGTCCGCCGAGTACGTCAAGGAGATGCAGCTCAAGGTCGGTGAGGGGATAGCCGGCAAAGTAGCGCAGAGCGGTCGGGCGATCCTGCTGGAGGACATATCGGCTGACCCGCGCACCGCCCGCCCCGAGTGGGTGCGCCACGAGGGCCTTAAGGCGTGGCTCAGCGTTCCACTTCGAGCCAAGGAAGCCGTGCTGGGCGTGATAAACGTCGCCAGCCGCGAAACGCACCACTTCACCAAGCGGGACATGCACCTTCTCCACTCAATAGGCGACCAGGTGGGCGTCGCCGTCGAGGAGGCACGGCTCTATGAGCAGCTCAAGGGCAGCAGGGAAAGGTATCGCCAGTTGGTGCAGCAGGTCCTGCTCGCCCAGGAAGAGGAGCGGCGGCGCATCGCCAGGGAACTGCACGACGAGACCAGTCAGTCGCTCTCCGGTCTGACCTTCAACCTGCAGGCGCTCATAGAGATGGCCGATATGATCGGGGTACAGGACACTGAGTTCAAGTCCAGGCTTGGGAAGGTGCATTCGCTGGCCACCCAGATAGGCAGCGAGGTCAGCCGGCTCATAGCCGACCTTCGCCCTACCCTTCTCGACACGCTCGGGCTTGTCCCCGCCATCCGGCACTATGCCGAAGCGAACCTCACGCCCCTGGGCATCAACGTAACCTTCGACTTCCAGGAGACCGGCCATGTCCTCCCACCCGAGACGGAAGTGGCTGTGTTCCGCTGGGCTCAGGGCGCAATGGGCAACATCATGCAGCATTCCGAAGCGAAGAACGTAGCCATATCGCTGAGGCGCGAAGGCAATGACCTTATCCTCACCATCAACGATGATGGCAAGGGCTTTGACGTTTCGCAGCTCACCGGGATAGAGGAGAATGGACGCGGCGCCGGCCTTTTCGGCATCAAGGAGAGGCTGCGGCTGGTCGGGGGCAGCTGCTCCATCCAGTCCCAGCCGGGCCAGGGCACTACCCTCATCGCCGATGTTCCCTTGGTCTGGAGCGGAGCGAATGCAGAAGATACGAGTATTGGTGGTTGACGACCATGCTATCGTGAGGGATGGTGTGTGCGCGCTGCTGGGACTGACGCCGGACATAGAGGTGGTGGGTGAGGCGGCCAACGGGATGGAAGCACTGGACATGGTCAAGGAGCTGGAGCCGGACGTCGTGCTCATGGACATAGCCATGCCCGTCATGGGCGGTCTCGAAGCCACCCGCCGCATATGTAAGGAAGCCCCCGGCACCAAGGTGCTGGCCCTCACCCAGTATGACGACAAGGAATACGTCTTTCCCGCAATCGAAGCAGGAGCCTACGGCTTCATCAGCAAAGTCGCTGCGTCATCCGAGCTTGCCGCCGGCATTCGCTCCGTGTACCACGGCGATTCGTTCCTGTCGCCTTCGGTGGCCCGGCACCTGGTGGTGGACTACCAGCAGGCAGCCGGCACGCGAAAGAGCTATGACCCGTATGATGAACTGACCGACCGGGAGAAGGACGTGCTCAAGCTGCTGGCCGAGGACCACACCACCCAGCAGATAGCGGAGATGCTGGTCATCAGCCCCAAGACGGTCGAGGGCCACAAGACCAAGCTCATGGCCAAGCTCGACCTCCACAGTCGCGTCGACCTGGTCAAGTACGCCCTGCGCAAGGGCATAATCAGCGTCTAGCACCTCCGCCTGTCCTTCTCGTGACCTCACCCTCCATTCTCCTCGCCACAGGGGGTCTACCCCCCGATTCAGGGAGCCAATCCACCAAATGCAGGGCGTTTCCCCCTCCCGTTTTGGGGTGAATACCTCTATGCCGTTGGCGTGATGTCGTTTATCCTTTTTTACAGGTTCTTGAGCAAAGCTGGCTGACAATAGGTGAAGAAGATGGCGGCCAGCAAGGAGGTGGAGATGGAAAAGAGAGTGAGAATCCTGGTTGTGGACGACGAGCCTGATTTCGCCACCGGTCTGCAGACGACCTGCAAGGCGAAGGCTTATCAGGTGGTTGTTGTCGGCAGCAGACAGCAGGCGGAGGAAGCGGTACGCTCCGAGAAGCCCGAACTGGTCATCCTGGGTACGATAACGCCGCGAGGTGAGGCCTTCCGGCTGCACCAGTGGCTGAAGGAGAGCCCGAACTACAGCGACCTGCCCATGATTGTGCTCGATGCCTCGTACGAGGAGCAGCTCATAAAGGGTTGGTCACGAATCGAGGGCCTGCGGCTTCAGGCTGAGGACTACTTCTGCAAGCCGGTACAGCCGGAGGCGCTCATGCCGGTAATCGAGAAGCTGCTGGACAAGGTCACCCGAAGGATCAAGGTGCTGGTGGCCGACGACCATGCCGTGGTCAGAGACGGTATCCGTGCTCTTCTCAGCCTGCAGAAGGACATGCAGGTGCTGGGGGAGGCGGTGGATGGGAGAGAGGCGGCTGAGAAGACGCGCGAACTCCT
>CAYTKL010000044.1:0-11900 GCA_964438305.1 uncultured Dehalococcoidales bacterium
CCGCCACGCTAAGCTCCGCCATGAGTTCGGAGGAACTGGCCACACTGGTGGATGTGATGCTCCTGGGACACTGGCTGGAGATGCGGTCGGTCATGGGTGCCTCGGGAGCTGTCGAGCAACTGGCGAAGCTGTTGCCCTCTGTTGCCCATAAGCTTGCGGCCAACGGGAGTACCACGGATGTGGCGGTGAGTGAACTCGAGGTGGGGGACAAGGTGCTGGTGAAACCGGGGGAGCAGATACCCGTGGACGGCATCATCATTGAGGGTGAGACGTCAGTCGACGAAGCTATGGTCACTGGAGAGTCGCAGCCGGTACCGAAGGCGGCGGATGACGAAGTCATTGGCGGCTCGGTCAATGGCGAGGGGGCGGTCACCGTGGAGATCAAGAAGACGGGCGAGGAATCATACGTCTTTCAGATGGTGGCAATGGTAAGGGAGGCCCAGGAAAGCAAATCGAAGACGCAGAACCTGGCGGACAGAGCGGCACGGTGGCTGACTTTCGTTGCCATTGGTGCCGGCGTGGTGACGATCGCGGTATGGCTCGTGCTGATGAACCGGGACTTCGCCTTCTCCCTGGAGCGAACGGTGACCGTCATGGTCATCACCTGCCCCCATGCCCTCGGCCTTGCTATCCCCCTGGTGGTAGCGGTGTCAACTGCGCTATCGGCGAAGAATGGCTTGCTCATACGCGACCGCACCGCGTTCGAGCGGGCAAGGGATATCCAGGCGGTGCTCTTCGACAAGACCGGCACGCTCACGCAGGGGAGGTTCGGAGTTGTCGAGACCCTGACGCTTGGTGAGATGAAGGACAGGAAGAGCCTGTTGACCTATGCCGCGTCCGTGGAATCTCGTTCGGAGCACCCTATCGCAAAGGCGATCGTCTCCAGCGTTGAGAAGACACGTGAGGTGAGCGATTTCTCGCCCATTCGAGGAAAAGGGGCCGAGGGAAGGGTCGACGGCAAAGACGTCAAAGTGGTGAGCTGGGGATACCTTGAGGAGAAAAAGGTCGCAGTTGACCCGAACAAGGTGTCGGGGCTCTCCTCTGACGGGAAGACCGTGGTCTATGTGCTGATTGACGATGAGCTGAGCGGAGCGATCGCTCTCGCCGACGTTATCAGGGACGAGTCGAAGCGAGCCATATCGCAACTCAAGAAGCAGGGCATCCGCTGCATGATGATCACGGGAGACAACGATGACGTGGCGCGGTGGGTAGCGGATGAAGTCGGCCTGGATGAGTACTTCGCTGGCGTCTTGCCTCAGGCGAAGGTACACAAGGTGAAGGAAGTGCAGTCGAGAGGGCTGATAGTCGCCATGACGGGAGACGGTGTCAACGACGCCCCAGCGCTCGCTCAAGCGGATGTAGGCATCGCCATCGGCGCTGGCACCGACATCGCCGCGGCCACTGCGGACATCATCCTCGCGAGAAGCAACCCGCTGGACGTCGTGGCGCTCATCGAGCTGTCGCGCGCCACCTACCGGAAGATGTTGCAGAATCTGGCGTGGGCCACCGGATACAATGTCTTCGCCATCCCGCTTGCCGCCGGTGCTCTCTATGCGTTCGGAGTGCTGCTCAGCCCCGCGATAGGAGCCATCCTGATGTCCGCTTCCACGGTGATAGTCGCAGTGAATGCACGGTTCCTGAAGATGAGAAGGTAGATTGGTATATCAACATTGTAGTGCCATGCGAGCAGCAGTGAGAGCGCGAATGAGAAGGTGACCTATGCCAGTCCACAATTCTGAGATCGCTGAGATGTTCAACCAGCTGGCTGACCTGTTGGAGATAGAGTCAGCGAACCAGTACAGGGTGCGCGCCTATCGTACCGCTGCTCGGAACATAGGCAGTCTCCCCCAAAGCGTCGCTGAGATGGTAGAGCAGGGAGAGGACCTGTCCAGCCTGCCGGGCATCGGCAAGGACCTCGCTGGCAAGATCGCCGAGATAGTCGAGACGGGAAGCCTGTCGCAGCTCGAGGAGCAGAAAGGCCGCATTCCGGACGGACTCCTTGAGGCGATGAAGCTGGAGGGGCTGGGGCCCAAGCGGGTGAGCATACTGCATGAGGAACTGGGAATCACCAGCATCGAAGGCCTGAAGAAGGCTGCCGAAAAGGGGAAGGTGCGAGAGCTGGAGGGTTTCGGGGCGAAGACGGAGCAGAAGATCCTCAGGGACATCGAGCGTAGAGGTGCTGGCGGCGAGAAACGCACCAAGCTCTCGGTGGCTGAAGAGGTGGTCAAACCCCTGCTCGAGTACCTTGACGACAGTGACGGAGTCAAGAGCGTGGATGTCGCAGGCAGCTACCGAAGAAGGCAGGAGACGGTGGGCGACCTTGATATCCTGGTCACCTGCACGAAGGGCCACAACATCATGGACCGGTTCGTCGACTATGAGGATGTGGACAGGGTAGTGTCCAAGGGGAATACCCGCTCCACCGTCTTCCTTCGCACCGGACTCCAGGTAGACCTCCGGGTCATCCCCCAGGGCAGCTACGGCGCCGCCCTGCACTACTTCACCGGCTCCAAGGCCCATTCAATCCCTGTCCGCAAGATGGCGGTGAAAAAGGGGCTCAAGATAAACGAGTACGGCGTGTTCCGCGGCAAGAAGCGTGTAGCCGGGAAGAGCGAAGAAGAGATATATGCCCAGGTCGATCTTCCCTACATCGAGCCGGAACTGCGTGAGAACCGTGGGGAGATAGAGGCGGCACGGAAGGGAGAGCTTCCCACGCTTGTTGACCTCAAGGACATTCACGGCGATCTCCATGCCCATACCAAGGCCACCGATGGAAGGTCAAGCCTGCAGGAGATGGCCCAGGCTGCTAAGGAGAAAGGCTACGCGTACCTGGCCATTACCGAACACTCCAAGCATGTCACCGTCGCCCAGGGCCTTGACGCGCAGCGTCTGGCGCAACAGATGAAGGAGATCGACCGCCTGAATGAAGACCTCAGCGGTATTGTCCTACTCAAGGGCATAGAGCTGGATATCCTTGAGGACGGTTCGCTTGACCTGCCGCATGACGTACTTAAGGAGCTGGACCTGGTGGTGATGGCAGTCCACTACAAGTTCAAGCTGTCGGAGAAGAAACAGACAGAGCGCATTCTTCGAGCCATGGACAATCCCTATTTCACCATTCTGGCGCACCCAACCGGCCGCATGATAGGGGAACGTGAGCCGTACCAAGTGGACCTGGAGAGACTGATGAGAGGGGCCAAGGATTGTGGTTGTGTGCTCGAGTTGAACGCGCAGCCGGAGCGTTTGGACCTCGCCGACGTCTACTGCAAGATGGCCAAGGAGACAGGCGTGAGGATCGCCGTCTCAACGGATGCTCACAGCGTCAGGGAGCTGGACTTCATGCGCTTCGGTGTGTGGCAGGCCCGCCGCGGCTGGCTGGAAGCGGCTGATGTCATCAACACACTGAACCGGGAAGAATTGCACAAGTTGCTCCACGCGAAGAAATGAGAGGAAGACGTCGGCGGGGGCCAAAGCCCGTAGACCTGTGGCAGAGGCGATGCATCGCGGCGTGACTTGAATCTGGGAAAGGATGCTGAATGCAAATGATAGTGAACGGACCGTATCCCTACTTTCGCGACCGAAGCGAAGCGGGCAGACAGCTGGGGGAGGAGGTGGCACAGCGTGACGTCGGTGACGCTGTGGTCTTCGCCGTTCCGCGCGGTGGGGTGCCGGTGGGTATGGAAGTAGCCGATAGGCTGGGTGCTCCCCTCAGTGTCCTGGTCACCCGCAAGATACAGATTCCCTTCAATCCGGAGGCCGGCTGCGGAGCGGTGACTGAAGACGGTGCGATCGTGTTGAATGAACCCCTGGTTCATCAGTTGGGACTCTCTCCACTGGAGATAGAAGGTCAGGCAGAGAGGGTGCGCGCCGAAATCGGGCGACGTGCCGCGCTGTATCGCAGTGTGCTCGCGGACACCGACACGGCCGGCAAAGCAGCCATCATCGTCGATGACGGGCTCGCTTCCGGATACACTGTGCTCGCGGCAATCAAGTCAGCGAGACAGCGGCAGGCAGGAAGCGTGGTGGTAGCAGTGCCGGTTGCTTCCGAGAGGGCATATGAACTGGTATCGGTTCATGCTGATGATGTGGTCTGCCTGGTGGTGTCTCGAGCGCTGTCATTTGCCGTCGCCAGTTTCTACAGTCAGTGGTACGACATGGATGACGAGGAGGTTATCCATTATCTAGAGCAGTGGAAGAGCAGCCGCTCCGGAAACAGACGTCACTAGGATGGGCAGGCCGGGAAAAGGGAGACCGCCATGCCAGAACTGCCAGACGTAGAGGTGTTCAGACGCTATCTCGACTCCACCTGTCTCCACCAGTGCATAGCTGAGGTGGAGACGCTGGACGAGGGTGTCTTGGCTGGCATCAGCAGCCGCCAATTGCGGTCAAAGCTCAAGGGCCAGCAGTTCCAGCGCACTCGCCGCCATGGCAAGTACTTGTTCGCCGGTGTCCATGAACATCTGTGGCTGGTTCTGCATTTCGGGATGACCGGCTATCTGAAGTACTTCAAGGACTGTGACGGGGCGCCACGTCACACTCGTCTTCGCGTTGACTTCCGCAACGGGCATCATCTGGCCTATGTGTGCCAGAGAAGACTGGGAGAAGTGGGTATCACCAACGACATTGAGCGTCTTGTAGCAGAAAAGGGACTGGGGCTTGATGGTCTCAACGCCGATCTGGGGATTGACTCCTTCAAGAGCCTGGTCGGAACCGCAAGGGGAAGCATCAAATCGGCGTTAATGAGTCAACGCCGACTGGCTGGTTTGGGCAACATCTACACCGACGAGATCCTGTTCCAGGCGCGCGTCAATCCCAGAGCCAAGGCGAACCGGTTGACCGATGGCCATCTGGAGCGTCTTTTCCACAGTGTGAAAGACGTGGTAGAGACGGCGATACAGGCCAAAGCTCAGCCGGGCGACATGCCATCAACATACCTGCTGCCCCATCGTGAGGAAGGCGGGGTATGTCCGCGCTGCGGCGGTTCCCTTCGTCATGAGAAGGTGTCTGGCCGCACCTCATACTACTGCCCCCGGTGCCAGGGCACGACGTAATCCCGGACATTGGCGTCCTCCGGCCCGGCTGGCCGATGGGCTGTCTCCGTTCGTTCAACCAGGACCGGCTGCGCGTTGGCTTGCGGCCAAGGCGACAAAGGGGATGGAACGTGTTGAAGCGACCGAAGCTAACGGTGAACGTGTACAAGGTGCTTTTCGGGGTAGCCTTTTCCTTGGTCTGGGCCAGGGTCATGTATGCCATCTGGGCACAACCGTCCTATGCCACCTTCATCTGGTTCTATCTCGGGGTGGGTAGCGTGCTTCTGAAATGGGTGTTCTTCGAAATCATCGATCGGTTGCATAGAAGGCTGCGCCGCCGCGCGATCGAGAAGCAACTCGCTGAGTCCGTCACGCGGCTGGACGAAGCGACAAGTTCCGGGCCGAGGGCAGGGGATGTGCCGTCGGTGGAGGGCAAGATGCCCAGCGCCAGCATCCACGTCACGGTGAGAGACCTGGAAGACGACGTGTTGCAGCTGGGGGCAATGGTGGAAACGGCCATTCGGCGCTCGCTGGAAGCCTTGCGAAAGGGAGACATGGATCTGGCGACTAGTGTGGTCGCGGACGACAGGCTACTTGACCAGGCGGAGCTCGCCATCAGGAACAAGTGCATAGGCCTTATCAGCGAAGGGGCCCTTAATGTCGCCGACACACGCAGCGTCGTTTCCGTGCTCGGTGTTATCACGGAACTGGAGCGCATGGGCGACTATGGCGACGGAATCGCCAAGATCGCGCTGATGATAGGAGAGCAGCCACCCCCCGAGCAACTCCCGGGGGTCACCGCCATGGGAGACTGGGGAGTGAAGATGCTCCAAGAGAGCCTCAAGTCGCTCTCGGGAAGAGACGTGGAGCTGGCTGAACGTGTATGTCGGATGGACGACGAAGTGGACTCTCTCTATGACCAGTCCTTCCGTGCGCTTCTGCTGATGATCATAGAAGACCCGGCAAGTATCACGCGCGCAACATGGATCGTGTGGGCGGCACACAATCTGGAACGATTTGCCGACAGGGCGACGAACATCTGTGAATGGGTGGTATTCGCCGAGAGTGGCCAGATGCTCGACATTGGCGCGTCACGATACTGAGAGCCGTGGCTGCAGATAGCGGCGTCACGCTGCCCGCCAACGGAGCCCTCTATGCCCTGAAGTCCGCACGGACGAGACTGCGGGCCACACATGCATCTGACGTGCAATGGGTGCGCTGCATTGACCTCCTTGTTTCGTGGTCGAAACAGCGGGCGCCAGGCGAGGAGTGTGGCGCATGAGCACACGAATTACGTAGCAATACGTATACAGGTGGCGAGGAAGGACACGATAGCATTGCGGAGGAGGTCGAGACTGACGACGTGAGTGCGCCCCTGCAAGGCCTCGCTTCCAGAAGCGAAGAGCGGGGAGGTGACGCGGAAATGTGGAGGTTCAAAGCGTGCCCGCGTTGCGGCGGTGACAACTTCATCGATCGAGATCGTGACGGCTGGTACGAGCAGTGCCTCCAGTGCGGACATGGAGTGCGGTCGGCCGCACTCGTCCAGATGACTAGAACTGAAGCCAGCCGGAAGAAAGAGAAGGGGCTTGCTCGACGTAAGGACAAAACCCAATCACCGAGATTGGCTAGGAGGTGACGATTATGGCCAAGGTGCTGGGGATAGACTTGGGTACGACCAATTCCTGTATGGCGGTAATGGAAGGAGGAGAACCGACCGTCATCGAGAATGCTGAGGGGGGCAGAGTGACTCCATCCGTCGTGGCAGTAAACACGAAGACCGGTGAACGGTATGTGGGCATGACAGCGAAGAGACAGGCCGTCACCAACCCGGAGAACACCATCTTCTCCATCAAGCGACTGATGGGACGCAAATACGACGCCCCGGAAGTGCAGTTGGACGTGCAGCTTCTCCCCTACAAGATAGTGAAGGCGTCGAACGGTGATGCTCACGTCGAGATGGGAGGGAAGACATACTCTCCACCAGAGATCTCCGCGATGATCCTGCAGAAGATGAAGCAGGACGCTGAGACTAAGGTCGGGGAGAATATCACTCAGGCTGTCATCACCGTTCCCGCCTACTTCAACGACTCGCAACGTCAGGCAACCAAAGATGCAGGCAGGATCGCCGGGCTTGAGGTCCTTCGAATCATCAATGAGCCGACGGCTGCATCTCTCGCCTACGGGCTGGAGAAGAAGGGCGATCAGACGGTGGCTGTGTACGACCTGGGGGGCGGCACGTTCGACATTTCGTTGCTGCAGCTAGGCGAGGGCGTCTACGAGGTCAAATCGACCAACGGTGATACGCATCTCGGGGGCGACGATTTCGATCAGAGGATCACCGACTGGCTTGTCGCCGAGTTCAAGCGTGACCAGGGCATAGACCTCAAGCAGGACAGGATGGCACTGCAGCGCTTGAAAGAGGCAGCGGAGAAGGCCAAGTGCGAGCTTTCCTCGGTGCTGCAGACCGACATAAGTCTGCCGTTCATAACGGCTGACGCCAGTGGCCCCAAGCATCTCAACATCACGCTGACCAGAGCCACTCTGGAGCAACTGGTCGTCGACCTGATTGACAAGACCGAACAGCCATGCCGCCAGGCCCTGGACGACGCCGGCCTTAAGGCACCGGATATCGATGAGGTGATTCTCGTTGGAGGGCAGACACGCATGCCTGCAGTGGTGGAGCAAGTCAGGAACGTCTTCGACAGGGAAGCCCACAAGGGTGTCAATCCAGATGAGGTAGTCGCCATCGGCGCGGCCATCCAGGCGGGAGTGCTCAAGGGTGAGGTCAAAGACGTGCTTCTGCTCGACGTGACTCCGCTAACCCTGGGCATCGAGACCCTCGGCGGGGTGATGACGCCGCTTATCCCCCGGAATACGACGGTTCCAACCTCGAAAACAGAGACGTTCACCACCGCGGCGGACAACCAGCCGAGTGTGGACATCCATGTGCTCCAAGGCGAACGGCCAATGGCCTCGGAGAACAAGGCCATCGGCCGATTCATGCTCGACGGCATAGTGCCGGCACCCAGGGGCCTTCCGCAAATCGAGGTCACCTTTGACATTGACGCGAACGGGATCCTCAACGTCTCCGCTCGCGACAAGGGCACGGGGCGTGAGCAGAAGATAACCATAACGGCGAGCTCAGGCCTCGCCCAGGAAGAGGTGGACCGCATGGTCAGGGAGGCTGAAGCCCATGCCGAGGAAGACCGCAGGAGGCGCGAAGCGGTTGAGGCCCGCAACCTGGCTGATGGCCTCGTCTATAATGCAGAGAAGACTCTGGAGGAACAGGGGGAGAAGATACCCGCCGAGCTTCGCAGTGAGGTGGAGGGCAAGGTAGCTGAGACACGGTCTGTCTTGGACAGCGGCGATGCCGACACAATACGCCACGCGGCCGACGCTCTGCAGACTTCGATGCAAAAGGTGGGACAAGCTGTCTATGGGCAAGCTTCTCCTGGCGCGGCGCCAGGAGAAGAGGAACGAACGGAAGAGACGCCAGAAGGCACGGTAGAAGGGGAATTCCGAGAGGTATGACATCCTCTGTCGGGAGGCTGCCGTGCCCGTCATGGAGCCGCTGTGCCAACTGCATTCTCGAGGCTGGAGGGAGACATCCGACGAACCGTCGCTTGTTGGCGTTTCCACGCGGGCTCAACTCGGACAGGTGAGGAGAAACACCAACATCACACAGCGGTTCAAGTGGCTATGCCCGACACGGAGCCTCCGTGAACACACCGATAACAGCGTCCTACCCTGGCTGAGAGGAAGACACCGTTGGAGCGCAGGCGCACAAGGGAGCGAAGGGATGCCCTCAAGATAGTATGGGCTTTCTTGGCGGTTCTGGCCGCAGGTACGGTTGGCTACATGGCCATTGAGGGATGGACCTTCCTCGAATCCCTCTTCATGACGATAATCACCGTCAGCACTGTTGGCTACCGCGAGGTGCATCCCCTATCTGACCCGGGTAGAATCTTCAGTTCGTTCCTCATCGTGGGTGGAGTCGGAGTCTCCCTCTACGGATTGACTATGTTAGTACAGTACCTCGTCGAGGGCCACCTGACGAACACACTTGGGAGGCGTCGAATGCTGAACAAGGTCTCCAAACTGAAAGAACACTTCATCATTTGTGGGTACGGTCGAGTGGGCAAGGTCGTCACTGACACATTCAGAAGGGAAGGCAGTGCCTTCGTCGTGGTTACGCCCGAAGCGGACGCCAATGCCAGAGCTGAAGCAGATGGATGCCTTTGCCTGCAGGGCGACCCCTCTGACTATGAGACCCTCAGACTGGCTGGTATTGAGCGGGCCCGCGGCCTGCTCGCGCTCGCCGATGATGACGCCACCAACGTGCTGACGATTGTATCGGCTCGTAAACTGTCTCCGGACGTGTTCATCATCTCTCGCGCCACTGCTGAGGAATCGGTGTCCAAACTTGAGGTTGTGGGAGCCAATCGAGCGACAAACCCATACCGCTCGGAGGGCGAGCGTATAGCCAGGTTCGCCCTCTATCCACTAGTGGCGGATTTCATCGAGAAGGTTCTCCCCGGCTACGGCAGCGAACTGGCCTTAGAGGACGTAGAGATTCCCCACGACTCGTTGCTTGTGGGAAAGACGGTGAGAGAGGCACAGAGCTACAGCAGCGGAGCGTCTGTGTTGGCGATTCGCAAGAGCGGCAAGGAGACAATCCCCAAGCCCTCTGATGAAACGGTCATTGAGAGCGGAGACCGGCTCATTCTGCTTGGCGATAGAGAACAGCTGCGGGTCCTGGAGGGCACGAAGTAGCGCGGCTCGGCGAGGGCCGACTTGGGCCTGCCGTCGTACGAAAGGGCATGGCACAGCAATACGGGAACTGTGGCTCAAATCACCAACCCTCGTCACACACTTGTCCTCATCGGCGCTCGGGCAGGATGCACAGGCCAACGGCGGCGTTGCACAACCCTGACAAGGGGTGTCAGAACAGCGCGGTGCTGCAAAATGGATGAGACAGGAATGGGCTCGATCGTGATGATCGCACTTGCTGGAGCGATCATCGTGGTCACTATGCTCATCAGGAGCGGCTTCCGACGCATTGGCGTTCCTTCGCTTGTTGGCTTCATTGTTCTTGGTCTGCTCATCCGGATCGCCGACATGCAACTGGAGTTCATAACCGAGGGCCTGTCGAGCGTGTTCGACTTCCTGGCCACCGTTGGGATTGTCTTCCTGCTCTTTCGCGTCGGCCTTGAGGCCAACTTGGCCGGTTTGCGACGCCAGATCAAGCCAGCGAGCGTGATTTGGGCTGGCGGCGTGTTCTTGAATGGTGTACTGGGCTATGTGGTGGCCAACTCCTTATTGGGTCTTCCCCTTGTTCAGAGCCTCTTTGTCGCGGTAGCGCTCACAGCTACGAGCGTGGCGATATCGGTGGGAGTGTGGCAGGAGGCGAAAGCCCTGAAATCGCGCATAGGGCAGCTTCTCGTCGATGTGGCGGAACTAGATGATATCTCCGGTATCATCCTGATGGCAGTCCTGTTCGCAATAGCGCCAGTCTTGCAGGAAGGCATAGTCCCCGGCCTGCCATCCGTCCTGGGCAAGACAGCGGGGCTGGCCATCGCCAAGTTCATCGGGTTTGGCGCACTCTGTCTTCTCTTCTCGCGCTTCGTGGAGCGACACGTCACGGCCCTTTTCAAGAAGCTGGAAGCCCGGCCAGGTCAGACCGTTGTTCTTGCTGGCTTCGGGCTGCTAATAGCATCCGTCGCGGGGCTTCTTGGCTTTTCCGTTGCCATAGGTGCGTTCTTCGCCGGGTTGACCTTCAGCCGTGACCCGGAGGCGGTCAGGCTGGACACGCCATTCAGTATCCTGTACGACTTTTTTGCGCCTTTTTTCTTCATTGGCGTCGGCTTGAGCATGGACCCGAGTGCCCTGGGAGGAGCGGTGCTGATGGGACTGGCTCTACTGGTCGTAGCTGTCACTGCAAAAATAGTGGGGCATGGGCTGCCTGCACTCATCACAACGACTTGGGCAGGCGCGGTGGTAATAGGCGTAAGCATGATCCCCCGGGCTGAGATAACCATGGTGATAATGCATACAGGGCTGCGAATGGGCGAGTGGGCCGTACCCGATGACGTCTTCTCGGCAATGGTCCTCGTATCGCTGGGCACAGCGATACTGTCGCCACTGCTCGTCCAGCAGTTGCTCAGGCGATGGCCCCAGGCCAAGAAAGCGAAGGCGTAAACCGGTGTGCGGCGCGGGGAGATTTGTCTGCAGCCGTGCAATTGCGCTAGGCAGACTGTACAATCACAGGTGAACCGCGGGCCCAAAGCCAGACAGGAGTTGAGAGGAGGAAGACATGACCGTTCTATCGAGGGGCGAATTGCGCCAACTCATAGACAAACCCTTAGAGACAAGCGTTTCACTGTACATGCCCACTGAACGCACGGGTGACACCCGGCAGAATTCGACAAGACTGAAGAACCTGCTGCGCGAGGCGGAAGGCAAGCTTGCAGAGGCCGGAATCGCTGCAGACGAGGCAGAGGGCCTGACCAAGCCACTGCAGAATCTGCTTTCGGACGACGTCTTCTGGCAACATCAAGCCGACGGCTTCGCCGCCTTCTCGTCGCGCAGTATGTTTCGAACATACCGGCTTCCCCTTGAGGTGCCTCAGTTGGTGCTAGTGTCGCAGCGGTTCCACATCAAGCCGTTGGTCTCCTTTTTCAGTCACGACGTCCTTTTCTACGTGCTGGCGCTCAGCCAGAACAGCGTGAGGTTGCTGCAGTGCACGCGAGATAGCGTAAGGGAGGTCACCCCGGAGGCACTTCCGCGTAGCCTCGCTGAAGCGCTCAGGTACGATGACCCCGAAAGGCAGCTCCAGTTTCATACCGGGACAGGAACGGGAAAAGGCAAGCG
>CAYTKL010000045.1:0-11303 GCA_964438305.1 uncultured Dehalococcoidales bacterium
GATCGCCGTGGGGAGGAGGTCCAACGCCGATGTGCTCAGGGTGGAGAACACCGGTGTGGAGGTGGACCGGAGGAGCTTCGTGCAAGTCGACGAGTACCTTGAGACGAGCAAGAGGAACGTATTCGCTGTGGGCGATGCCAACGGCCAGCAGATGTTCCTCCACGTGGCCAACAGGGAAGCGGCGGTGGCGTGGTACAACTCGATTCACTGGCAGAAGGCAAGAAGAGTGAAGATGGACTACAGTGCGGTGCCGCATGCGGTGTACTCCCACCCGCAGATTGCCTCGGTGGGCCTGAGAGAGGAGGAGGCCCGCAGGGACCACCATCACATCCTGGTGGGGAGGGCGCGGTACCACGACACCGCCAAGGGCGAGGCCATGATGGAGGATGAGGGCTTCGCCAAGGCGATAGTGGACGCCCACAGCGGGGCGATACTGGGGTTCCATATAATAGGGCCGTATGCGCCGATGCTCATCCAGGAGGTGACCAATGCCATGGCGTCGGGAGGGGACCCGCACGTCATAGATAGGGGCATGCACATACACCCGGCGCTTTCCGAGCTGATACCCGTGACGCTGGCCGGAGTGGAAGAGGCCGAGTAGAGAAGAGAGCATGCTTATCGACGCGCACATACACCTCGACCGGTACGAAGAAGAACTCGATGCCGCTCTGCAGCAGATGGTCGAGAACAGGATCTTCAGCATCGGCGTCTCGATGGACATCCCGTCGTACGAGCGCACCCTGGAGATAGGCGGGAGGTGCGAGCTGGTGCTGCCCGCCTTCGGCATCCACCCGTGGAATGCCTCGGAGTACGCCGACAGGCTGGGGGACGTGAGGTGGGCGGTGGAGCAGACGCCCCTCTTCGGCGAGATCGGGCTGGACTACCACTTCGTGGAGGACACCTCCCGCTACTCGGCCCAGCGGAAGGTGTTCGAGTTCTTCCTGGCGGCGGCCAGAGAGCAGAACAAGGTCGTCAACCTCCACACCAAGGGCGCGGAGCAAGATGTGCTGCAGTTGCTGGAGAAGCATAACGTCCAGCGGGTCATCGTCCACTGGTACTCCGGGCCGGTTGAGGTCTTCCGCAGGCTGGCAGCTCGCGGGGTGCACTTCACCTTCGGGCCCGAGCTGCTGGAGTCGGAGCACATCCAGGCGCTGGCGAGGGAATGTCCGCTGCAGCACCTGCTCACCGAGACGGACAACGCCGGCCAGCGCTTGCCTGACGGGTCGGTGAGAATGCCGCTACTGGTGCGCGACGTGGTGACCGCCCTGGCAGGGGTCAGAGAGATGACCGTCGAGGCGATGATGGAGACGGTGGAGGCCAACCTGCTGCGTTTGATTGGAGACGACCCGTGGCTGTCGCAGGTGCGCGCTGGTCTGTTTGAACGGAGCCAGTAAGGCAACCGGCCCCAGAGAGAGGAGGGCACATTGTCCTGGGATAGCGAATACAAGAGCTACGAGCGTGTCTGGGGAGAGCAGCCCAGCGAGCTGGCCAGGGCCGCGCTGCAGTACCTGCAACGGCACATGCCAGACGCCGACGGCCTGACCATCCTCGATATCGGCTGCGGCTACGGGCGCGACGCGTTCTACCTTCTGGACAATATGAAATGCAGCATTGTGGCCGTAGACCGCTCGCAGAACGCCATAGACATCGCGGCGAGGACCGTCGGCGAAGGGGGCAGAGAGGGTGTCGAGTTCCGCTGCTGCGATTTCGTCGAGCTGAACGAAGGGGGGTACGATGTCGTGTTCCTGTCGAACCTGTACCAGGTGCTGCGCCGCGACGAACGGGATGCGCTGAGGAAGGCGGTCGGCAGGCTGCTGAAGCCGGGTGGGCTGCTGTTCCTCAGCACGCTTTCGGTAGCAGACCCCGAGCACTCGGGAAAAGGCACGCCGATTCCCGACGATCCAAACTCCTTCTTCGACAGAGGGTTCGTCCACCTGTCCACCGGGGAGGAGCTGGCGGACCATTTCGACCTGCTCGACATAGCGGAGCTTTACGAGCACGAATTCCACGAACCCCGCGCCAACGGCGAGGTCCACCATCACATTTCATGGATACTGGTGGGCCGGAGCGCGGCGGCTCAAGCCAGCTCGGGATAGCCGGCGGGCGGCCGCCGTGGTGCGTCATTATCTGCACTGTGGAGGTTCGGCAACACATTGCCGTCTGTCATGTCTGAAGAGCCAGCGAGCGACCCATACGGTCTGTGCACGTCGCGACCGGTCTCCGAGTGCAGTGATTGCACCATCGCCGGCCGTCTGAGATGTCGCTTCACGCGGGGCGACCTCCTTCACTTCTTTGGTCTCTTCCTCACCTTCATGTTTCCCGCCGTTATCGGAATGGTGCTCGCCGGCTACAGATGGTATCTGCTCGGCTGGCTCGTGGTGTTCGTGGTGCTTCTCGGCGTGTGGGAGAACCGCGTCCTCTGCAGCCACTGTCCCTACTACGCCGAGCAGGGGCGCACGCTCCGCTGTTTCGCCAACTACGGCCTTCTCAAGCTGTCGCGGTATCGCCCGGGGCCGGCCAGCCGCCTGGAGAAGGCCCAGTTCGCCGTCATCGTCGTCCTGCTCACCGGCTATCCTTTCCCCTTTCTCATCCTGGGCGGACAGTACGTGCTGGCCTTCCTCGCCGCATGGGCTCTGCTCCTGTGGGGCTGGACCTTGCGGAGGTATAGCTGTTCTCGATGTGTCAATTTCTCCTGCCTGTTCAACCGGGTGCCCAAAGAGGTGGTCAACGAGTTCCTCAGGCGCAATCCGGCCATGAGGGAAGCGTGGGAAGAGAGTGGCCGGGTAGTGGGGGACGCCGATTCCTGACGCCGCATGTTTGCCAATACTCCACTGGGCTATTGCCAGAAGCCCCCGGAGAATATAGTATACGCACACGAGCCAACTGGCTGTCTGGCGATGTGTCGGTTGAGGAGGGACATCCATGGCGAGGGCGCGCAAGACGGCGCGGGAGAAGATGGAAGCGCGGCAACAGGCCGAGGTGGTCGATGACCGCAGGGGCCGGGGCAAGCTGCTCATACCTCGACCCCTCGACGTCGATGCCCTGGTCCGCCGCGTCCCGCAAGGCAAGCTGGTCGTGGTGGAGCAGATCAGGGAGCGACTGGCCGGAGACCACAATGCCGACCTCACCTGCCCGCTGTGCACCGGCATATTCCTTCGCCTGTCGGCGGAGGCGGCCGAGGAAGACCGCAGCAGGGGGGAGAAGGAGATAGCGCCGTACTGGCGTGTGGTGAAGGCGGGCGGCAGCCTGAACGAGAGACTCCCCGGCGGCGTGGAGGCTCAGGCGGCGCGCCTGTTGGAGGAGGGGCACAGCATCGAGCCAGGCAAAGGGAAGAAGCCGCCAAGGGTCAAGGACTTCGAGAGATGCCTGCACACCCTGTGAGTCGTGGTGTGGGGCATTCCACACTTCGACCACGGTGGCGACCGCGCCGGCAGTCGCGCTGACGCTCTACCCGGCGAGCGACGGGAACAGCAGCAATGAGACACTTCTCGGACTATGACCGCTTCGCGTGGGCCTACAACCGGCACTGGTCGTACTTCGACCGGCAGGTGCTTCCCATTCTGGACAGACTGGTTCTGAAGGGCCTGCCTCCGGGCGCCCACGTCCTCGATCTCTGTTGCGGCACGGGCCAGCTGGCGCGGGCGCTGACCGACCGCGGATACCAGGTGACCGGCCTTGACGGGTCGGAGGAGATGATACGCTTCGCCCGCGAGAACGCCCCTGAAGCCGATTTCGTGGTCGATGACGCTCGCTCCTTCAGCTCGGCGGGCGCCTACCACGCGGCGGTCTCGACCTTCGACAGCCTCAACCACGTTATGACCCTGGAGGACCTGGCGTCGGTATTCTGCAACGTCAATGCCGCCCTGCATGAGGGCGGCCTGTTCCTCTTCGACCTGAACACGGAGGAGGGGTTCAAGGCGAAGTGGCACGGGGGCTTCGACATCGTCGAGGATGATTGTGTCTGTGTGGTGAGATGCAGCTACTGCCCTGAGACGCGTGTGGCACAGTTCGATGCCACCGTGTTCCGCCTGGACGGCGCGTGGCAGCGCTCGGACGTAACGCTGCGGCAGACATGGTATTCGCTAGCCGAGGTCAGCTCGGCTTTGGAGGGTGCCGGCTTCACCGGTATCCGCCCCTACGCGCTTGACGAGAGAGAGGAACTCACCGGGTCTACAGACGGGGCGCAACGGCTCTTCTTCCTTTGCCGCAAACCCCTCGCCGCGGGTGCTGGTTGACACGCCTCTGTTTCACGGCCTGGTTCGGGGAGTGAACGAACGATGGAATCGTGGCATGAGCAGGATGTCTTCTCGGTGGAGCGGGCCCCTTGTGGCCGCCTTGGGAGGAAGAATCGAATATGATTGCTGAAACGGCGACAAAGCTGCTGGCGCGCTATCTACTCGGTGGCGATTCGCGACTCGTTTTCGAAGCGATCGACACCATTGAGCTGCCGCCAATCGAGAAGACAGGTTTCTACGTCCATATCCCTTTCTGCAAGAACACCTGCCCCTATTGCCCCTACAACAAAGTGCCTTACGATGAGAGGCTGGTGGAGCCGTATGTGGAGGCCATGCTCGTCGAGATCGAACGCTACCATGCTCGGCTGGGGAGGGTACAGGTCCCATCCGTCTACATAGGGGGCGGCACCCCCACCAATCTCATCGACGAGTTGGGGACGGTTGTTGACAGAATCAGAGACCGTTTCGACGTGACCGGCGACGTCTGCGTGGAGACCAATCCGTCGGATTTGAGTGAAGACGTGGTGGCCAAACTCAGTGATATCGGGGTTGGCCTGGTGAGCGTTGGAGTACAGAGCTTCGATGACAGGTACCTCCAGTTGATCGGGAGGGACTACCCGGCGAGCATACTTGACGCGACCATAGGGTCGCTCCTCGCTCGCGGCTTCCAGTCGGTCAATATCGACCTGATGTTCGCCCTGCCCGGTCAGACGGTGAAAGAGGTGCTGTCAGACGTGGAGACGGCTATCGCCTCCGGCGTGGACCAGATTACCCTCTACCCGCTCTTCACCTTTCCCTATACCACAGCGGGGAAGTTCCTCAGGCTGAGGAGCGTCAAGATGCCGAACGTGTTCACCAGGAGGCGGATGTATCGAGAGATACACCGGTCGTGCCTTGACGGCGGTTTCCAGCGGGTATCGGTGTGGGGATTCAAGCGGGGTGATGCCCCGAGGTACTCCTCGGTGACCAGAGACAGCTACATCGGACTCGGTGCCGGCGCCGGCTCGTGCGTTCCCGGGGCCTTCTACTTCAATACCTTCTCTGTCGACCAGTACGTCACTACCTGTCTCGACGACAGGCTGCCGGTGGCGCTCAAGCTGGACTTCACCGAGCTGGTGGCGCGGTACTACTGGCTCTACTGGCGCCTCTACGACACCTGCGTCGACAAGACGCAGCTACTTCAGGTGTTCGGCGACACAGACAGAAGACTTCGACCGCTCCTGGGGGTCGCCCGGGCGCTCGGGCTGTGCCGGGAAGACGTCGGGCAGTTGCGCCTCACCGAGCCCGGGGCCTTCTGGCTGCACCTGATACAGAACTACTTCGCGCTCACCTACATTGATAGGGTGTGGTCGGTGGCCATGGCGGAACCGTGGCCCAGGGAGATCAGAATATGATGGTCTGGCACAGGCTGGCGAGGTATGGCGAAGGCGGTGGGGGTGTTCGCCGCGGTGTGGAGCGCCTGACATGAAGCCCGGCGACGGTGGGGGCGTCTATCGCGACGGCCGGCACTACGACCTCATCACCACGGCCCTGGCGGCCTATCGCAGGGAGGCGAGCGGTGACCATGTGGATGATGTCTCCTTCTACGTACGGCAGGCTGAGAAGTGCGGCGGTCCCGTTCTCGAGCTGGCGTGCGGAACGGGCCGGATCGCCGTCCCGATCGCGGAACGGGGCGTGCCGGTGACCGGACTCGACATATCAGACTCCATGCTCGCTCACGCCAGGCGGAAGGCGGCCGAGAAAGGGGTCAGCATTGAGTGGGTCAGGGCTGACTGCAGGGACTTCACGCTGGACAGGAGGTTCAGCCTCATCTTCGTGGCGTTCAATTCGCTGGGCCATCTCCACGACCTGGAGAGCGTCGCGGCGTGTTTCTCCTGTGTGCGACGACACCTGAGGAAGGAAGGCAGGTTCATCGTCGACTTCTTCAACCCACGTCTCGACATCCTCACCAGGGACCCCTCGGCGCGCTCTCCGGTGGCTGAGTACCCCGACCCTGACGGCCGGGGAACCGTTGTTGTGACGGAGAGCAACACCTATGAGGCCGATACTCAGATAAACCGGATACGGTGGCACTACAGGGTCGGAGAAGAGGGGGAGTTCGTCGAGGAGTTGAACCTGCGGATGTTCTATCCCCAGGAGCTTGACGCGCTTCTGCACTACAACGGGTTCGCCATTGAGGCCAAGTTCGGCGATTTCGACGAAAGCGCCTTTGCGTCGACGTCGCCGAAGCAGATTATCGTCTGCCGAGCGGCTCAGAGTGATGAGCCTGGAGACACCGTCAGTGAATGACCAGCAGCGCCTGTACCACGACCTCGCCTGGGCCTGGCCCATCATCAGCCCGCCGCAAGACTATGTCGAGGAGACCGAGCAGCTCTGCAGCATCATTCAGGGGCACGCACAGCTTGAGGTAAGGACGCTGCTGAATCTTGGCTGCGGCGGAGGCCACAATGACTTCACGCTGAAGGAGCATTTCGACGTCACCGGCGTCGACACCAGCGAGGCCATGTTGAAGCTGGCTGGAGAGCTCAATCCGGAGGTTGCCTATTCCGTCGGCGACATGCGCACAGTGCGCCTGGGGCGCACTTTCGATGCGGTGACCATCTTCGATTCGATCAACTACATGGTCACGATGGAAGACTTGCGGGCGGCATTCAGGACTGCCTTCGCCCACCTGAGACCTGACGGGGTCTTCCTCACTGTGGTGGAAGCGATACCCGCACTTTTCGAGCAGAACTGGACGCAGTGCTCCACCCACACCGGCGGCGACGTCGAGATAACCTTCATCGAAAACACCTATGACCCTGACCCAACGGATACCGCCTACGAGGTGACCTTCGTGTACCTGATCCGGCGCGGCGGAATACTGGAGGTCGAGACCGACCGTCACGTTTGTGGTATCTTCGCCCTGGACACATGGCGCAGCCTGCTGAAGGAAGTGGGGTTCGAGGTGAGCGAGAAGGAGTTCACCTCGAATGCCCCCGGTTCACGGACGTACCCCGTGTTTGTGTGCGTCAGGCCGTCGTAGTGGGCCTCCAGAAGAGACGTGATGAAGAGAGTGCCTGACCTGTTCCCCAGGGTCCTCGATGACCCGGCTTGGGCCGGACGGTATGCTGAATCGTCGGCGAGGAGAAACAAGGCGATAGCGAAACGCTTCGTCGATATGCTTCGCGAGACGGGGTTCGAGAAGGCTCGGGTACTGGACGCCGGGTGCGGCGCGGGCGACGTGCTCATCGAGCTGGCACGGGCCTGCCCTGAGGCGAAGATGGTGGGCATCGACCTGTCCGAACCGCTCCTCGACATGGCCAGCGTCGCGGTGGAGAGCGCCGGTATGGCGGAGCGGGTGAGCTTCGAGAAGGGCGACGTCCAGGCGATGCCCTTCGAGGACGGCTCCTTCGACGTGGTCATCAGCCTCAACGTGCTGCACTACGTCGACGACCCTGTAGCGATGCTGAACGAGATCGAGCGGGTGCTAGCCCCGCGTGGAGTGCTGGGGTTGGGCGCGCTCAAGCGGTCGTGGCTGGCGCCGTTGATGCCGGCGATGAAGATGGCGTATACGGCCGCGGAGGCCAGGGAAGTGCTGCAGCGGTCGAAGCTGCGGCCCTGGGTGCTCACCGAGTTCCGGCTGGCGTTCAGCGTCGGGGCAGGCGAGGCGGTAGTATCCCAAGGAGGATGAACGATGAACATGGAGAGGTGGTCGGACCCGGTTGCCTGGGCCGTGGTCGGCCTGGGCGTTGTGGCGCAGTTCGTTCTCGGGCTGTTCCTGTGGTATGATTGGGCCGGGCTCGATGTGATGACGTACATTGGCTGGGCCGTCTGGGTGCCCTCGTTCGCGCTGGGGTGGCTGCCCATCCTCGTTCTCCGTCGCCGGGCTGGAGTGCGCAAGGGGGAGACCTATATCCATACGAACGTGCTGGTGGAAAGCGGGCTCTACCGCGTGGTGCGGCATCCCCAGTATCTTTCCATGATGCTATTCGCTGTGGCACTGATGCTCATCTCGCAACACTGGGCCGTGGCCGTCATTGGCGTTGCGGTCATGGCGTCGGTCTATGTGGTTATGTGGAATGAAGACAAGCGCCTCGTCGAGAAGTTCGGCGATGACTACAAACGCTACATGAAGGCTGTGCCGCGCGCCAATTTCGTGGTGGGGCTTGTGCGCGTGGCGAGACGAGAGGCGCGGCAAGACAACACTGAAGGAGGTGCATCCGGTGCCCCCGCACGTAATAATCTCTCGAACTGGCAGGACGTGACGGCGTCCTATCTCGGCAGCGCTCTGGCCGTGGCGACAATAGTGTTGACCGTCCTCTTCACCAACCCACGGGCCATCGGATGGGTGCAGTACCTTGGTCTGGCGCTCTTCGTTGCCGCCGGCGTCGTGTTTCTTTTCCACGCGTACATGCTCATCCTCCCCCGCAGGCGGAAGAGTTGGGGATACGCGGGAGGCCTGGTCGACAGCGGCCTCTACGGTGTCGTCCGTCACCCGCTGTACGTGGGCGTCATCGTGGCATGCCTGGGGGCCATCCTTGTGGGGCAGAGCTGGTTGGTGGCTGCGGTGGCCGTTCCCGGCATCCCCGTCATGTACTGGAACATGCTGCTGGAGGAACGCTCGAACGTCGGCAGGTTCGGCGACGGCTACGAGGCCTACATGCAGCGGGTGCCCCGGGCCAACCTCTTTCTCGGTCTCGCCAGACTGCTGCGCCGCTACGGCGCGCAATGAAAGCTCAAGCAGCGCGGCCGGCGGCCGCCACAGGTCAGCGAGTAGGCAGCCGCTCTCCACGAAGCATACCCTCTTGACAAAAACCCCTCTTGCGTGATATAAGTTTATTAGCATATTAGCGGAAACTTATATTACCTATGGAAGACGTCAGCATCGAGACCACAGAGCAGCAGGCGGCCCTCTTTGCCGCCCTTGCCGATCCCACAAGGCTGAGGCTGGTTAAGCTGCTGTCGCGTCAGCGGGACCAGCACGCTCTGTGTGTAAACGCGCTGGCGGGGCGGCTGGGCGTAAGCCAATCGGCGGTTTCGCAGCACCTGCGCGTCCTGCGCGGTGCCGGGCTGGTGAAGGGCCAGAGGATGGGCTACCGCGTCCACTACTACATCAACCCCGACGTCGTGGAGCGCCTGCGCGACCTGTTGTGGGACGCGCTGAACCCGGAGGGGGCCGGGGGTGGGGAGCCCGGCGAGCAGCTACGCCAGGGGAGGGAAGAAGATGTGTCACCATCATGAATTCGGTTGCGGTCATGCAGGGTATCACATGCATCTGGGTGCGGCGCACCACCACTGGGGCTGCTGCGGTGGTCATGAGCATGCGGTGCGCCAGCCGACCAGGGAGGAGGCGGTGGGGCAGCTCGAGCGGTATCTCGGCGACCTGCAGGCTGAGGTTAGGGCGGTGGAGGAGCGCATCGCCGAGATGAAGAAGGCGGGCTGAGGACGAGACCCGGCTTGGGCAGCACTTGAGCCATCTTCGGGCGTAAGTCCACAGAACAGAGGAGTGCATTGCGGACAAAAGACCAGACGAGAAACATTCGGTACAAGAACATGCATGATCACCTTACGCCCATCTTTTGCGGCACGGGGTGTTGTGACAGTCTCGAAATGAGCCGGACTGCCGTCCACGGAGGCGATAGCAGGAGAGAGCTATGAAGATTGCAGTTTCGGCTGACGGTCCAGATTTGGAGGCCAGCGTAGCCCATGCCTTTGGGACGGCGCCGTACTTGTTGATTGTTGACCTCAGCAGGCAGACGTTTGAGGCTGTCCCCAATCCTGGCGCCACGGGACAGCGCGGTGCTGGCATGCGAGCGGTTGTGCTGGCAATCAGCAAGGATGTCAAAGCGGTTTTGACTGGCTATTGTGGCCCCGCCGCTCAGAGGCAGTTCGCCGAAAACGGCATAGACGTCCGTACCGGGGTCAGTGGCAAGGTCAAAGACGTTGTGGACGGCTACCGGAAAGGCGAACTTGAGGAAGGCGAGGCCCTCACCGGGGCGCCGCTGGACGGAGCTGCTATCCGGCGGGACGCTCTGGTTCAGGCACTCCGCAGGTCTGCCAGGCAGTTCGCCATGATACTTCCTATGTTGGTTGGCGTGGTGCTGCTGATAGGGTTGTTCAGTGCATTCGTGCCCCAGAACCTGCTGCTGGCCGTTTTCTCCGGCAACCCGCTGTTGGACACTCTTCTCGGGGCGTGCTTCGGCAGCCTTTTCGCTGGAAACCCCATAAACAGCTATGTGATAGGTGGCGAGCTGCTCGCAGCGGGTGCCAGCTTGTTTGCCGTGACCGCCCTGATCGTCGCCTGGGTAACCGTCGGGGTCATACAGTTGCCCGCTGAGATAGCGGCGATGGGAACGAGATTCGCCTTGGTGAGGAACGGCTTGTCACTGGTCATGGCCATGGGAATAGCTGCGGTAACGGTACTGATTCTACGCCTGGTCTCGGGGTTGGACTGATGAAAGGCGACGAAGTGCAGAGTGCGAAACGGAGAATACGCGTGCCGCGAGTGCTCCTTTTTCCAGCCTTGGTGCTGGTACTGTACGGCATCCTCTTCGCCGTGTCCCCTGACAAGACAGGTGTGGCACTCAACAGGAGTGGTAGCATCTTCCTCAGCATGCTTCTTCCGCTCGCTCTGGTTGTGCTGCTCATGCTGGCCCTGAATCTGTTCCTCAAGCCATCACAGGTGGTGAGGTTTCTGGGCAGGGGGGCTGGTATCAAGGGCGCTGCATTGTCGGTGGTGGGTGGGATCATATCGACCGGCCCGATCTACGCGTGGTACCCGTTGCTCACCGAGTTGCGACAGAAGGGGGCTGGCAACTCGATGCTGGCCATCTTCCTGGGCAACAGGGCGGTGAAGCCGTTTCTCTTGCCCATAATGATTTCCTACTTCGGCTGGATATACGTCGTGATACTCACCGTCCTCACCGTGGCGGGTTCGCTGGCCGTTGGGTACTCCGTTGGCGCCCTGGTACGGGAACAAACCGGCTTGCGCTCCGGCGAGAGCCCGGCGAGTGAATGACCGCTTTTTCACGGAGGACAACGGGATCAGGGGTTTTGAGATGGCTGCAGGCCGTAGCGCCGCACAGT
>CAYTKL010000046.1:0-9325 GCA_964438305.1 uncultured Dehalococcoidales bacterium
ACTGTGCAACCGAGTGTGGATATCGCAGCTGTTGCTCATTCTCTATGTCAACGCCGTGGTGGTATTCGTTCGATGGCTTGTGAAAGGAGGTCAGTATGAGGGCAGCGAGGGTTGTCATGCTGGTACTAGCGGGCATTGTGATGATGTCATTGGCGGGATGCTGTGGTGGGGAGACTTCGACAGCCGCCGTGTCGAAACCGACGGTCGGCAATGTGCCCCAAGGATGGTATCTCAGCGATGAGACGCCGTACGGCACGTTCGAAGACACGGATGGAACGATATGGGGATTGCTGGAGTACACCGATCCCGAAGACTATGACTTCGTTCAGATATGGTACGGGCAGATTCCTACTGAGCTGAAGGGGAAGGAATCGGACGGCAGCGCGCTTGTGGCGAGGGCCGTCACAGAGGCCGTCACCTTCGAGCCGGAGGAGACTGGCACCATGACCGTAAGTGGGAGAACGGCGGGCTACGCAGAGACTTGCGATCCGAGCTGGGAGTGGTGCGAAAAAGAAATAGTATGGGTCGAGTCCACCACCTACTTCGATGTGTACGCGATGTACGACGATACGTCGGCAGACTGGAACGAGGTATCATCGCTGATACAAAGCATTGACCCGTAGTGGGACTGCGGTTCTATACGCGCGTATGGCTGTCGGAGGACACCTCGACCGCCGACGACAGCTATACCAACGCAATCCCCTCTTCCTTCTTGTCTACACAAATGTCCACGAACTCCTCAATTATCGGGTAGTACTGCGATGGAGGCGCCACCCTGGGATCGAAGGTATCCATGTCAAAGACCAGCATGGGGACTCCGATCTTTCGAAGCTCATCCCTTAGCAGGCCAATGAGCCCCCTGATATACTTGCAGCCGGCATGTCCGGATAGGATGACGGCATCGCACTGCCATCTCTGAGTCGCATCGATACAGTCGCCGATGTAGATGTGTGACGAGCCAGTCCCTTGCCTCCCCATGGGGAACCCCAGCAGCTTCTTGGCAAGCCCTCTGATGGTGCTTTCCGTGGTGGAGGTATCGATGGGTTCGAGGACATCGTAGCCGTGGAAAGCAACCGGCGACACTACTCCTTTGTTCTCAAGCCACCCATAGACGCCGCCATCGTAGAAAGCGTGCAAGTAGAACCAGTTCAGCCTCAACTTCTCCTCGGGAACCGCTGTCTTCCCCTTGTCTACCCGGTCTTTTATGTCATCGCGCAATGTCTTCATCAGTTCCGTGTATTCAGGGAGTCCCGACATAGTGAAGCCACCCATGGCCGACCCCAGCGCAACACCCGGCTGGGGCAGAGGCTTCAACTGCCTGAATGACTCGTATTCCAGTACGTATTCGACCGCGCGATTGGCTTCCTCGATAACCTCCTTCAGCCGGTCGGGGTCCAGCTTCTGCCCGGTGTGCTCCTCCAGGAAGCGGATTAGTTCCTTCACCCGTTGCACCCAGTAGTCCATGGCGACCTTCTCATCGGTGTCAGGCCCGAAGTAAGGGCAATCCATGACCAGCATGGGTGCCCCGGTGACCTCGGCCAGAACCTGATAGGCGACTTTGGTGTTGTCGCAGGGAAAGCTCGGGTTGACGATCATGGCCGGCGGAGGTATTCGGTTGCCCAGTAACTGGTCCCCGATCGCCGACTTATGGGCGGAACAGAGCTCGGGGTGAATTCCGGCCTCATGCGCCGCATCGATAGTCTCGCACATACCATACCCATCTCTCAGAGTGACTTTCGTCAGCGACCAGATCTCAGGGGGAATTGGCACCAGATCGAAGGCGTAGAACAAGTCTGTGTACAGGTTGAACTGGTTATATACGAACTTCTTCCCTTCTTCCTCTGCCCTGAGCACCATTTCGAGCCAGGCCTTGTGGTACAGCAAGACTGCCCGCTGGTGCCTCAATTCTTCGTTATCCTCAAGAAGGGGCAGCGCGAAGTTCGCCATGTTCAATACTTCTTTGTGATCGGCATACTTCTCCACCATTCCATCGACCTCCTTCTTTCAAGCTTTCAAGAATAAGCTCAGTCCTCTCGTCCCGGATGCGCTCTCATCTCCCACCCTAACGCTCCCGCAGCATCTCGAGGAAGGCTTGAGCCCGGGTTCTGAGTTGTCCCGCACCAGCCATCAGAAATTCCCTTTCCAGCACTATGCAGGGGATATCTGCTTTTCTCTCGGTCCATCTCAACAAAGCGCTCTCGCCACCCCACGCATCGCAATACTTCATCCGCTCAACGACGATGCCGTCCGCTTCGAACTCCTTGACCATACTGTTTATGAACTCGACCCTTTCCCGATGCCCCATGTTGCGGGGGCATGTCAGGCGGTAGAGATACCGGTTCGCCAGGGCTGCAAGGGGCTCAGCATTCTCGTCAACCAGGTCCCAGAAGTCCCTGACGCCATAGCACAGATAGTCCATGACCACCAGACCGCCAAGCTCTTCAAAGGCCTCAATATAGGCCGGGTCCTCAAGCTCACCGCCAACCATCAGCAGCCGGGCTCTATAGTCTGAGAAGCCATCTCGACTTTGGACTTCATCCAGCAGCTTGTGCATGAGCCGGTTGAACTCCTCCACGGGCATTGCAGTGCTGGCGATGGCAAGCTTCAATACTTCGGCGCCAGTGACGGGGGGAGCCTCTCCCTTCCTCAGCTCGTACAGGCTCTTGAGGAGTGTGCGCTTCTCGTTGTAAGCCTTTATGCTCCGTCGGAGGTCATCATCGGTGATGGTCACCTGAAAGTGCTTCTGCAGGCTCTGTCTGAACCGCTCCAGTTCACCTGTCAGCCACTCAACCGCAAGGTCATCGGCCTTGAATGGCACGCTGAGAAAGCGAAGGTAGAAGGGGGGCCTCCCCGTTTCGACCTTGCCGTAGGACCATGCGTCGAACATGCGGCGAATATGGTCGCAACTGAAGGCGGCAACAAGCCCGTCAAGGAATCTGTATTCTCCCCTCAGTGCATGGTCAAGGGAGTGGCGGGTGAAAGTACACATCATGGGGTCCGAATAGAGGTCTCCCAGGGCGGTACTGGTGCTTCCCGTGGCTCTGACCCGATAGGGGAGCATACCTGCGGCGTGAATCAGCTCTACGGGCACATAGGTGCAGTAGTAGCCTATCACCTTACCGCCCTCTTCCTTCCAGTGCTCGATGTAAGGATTGCTCAGGGTGTCGGCCAGTTTGCTCAATTCCGCTAATGCTTGCATTTGCGATTGCCCCCTCTCTTCTCGGTTGACCAATGCCAGTTGACCGCTGGCCAGCGTACTGCACGATCAAGTCCTTGGACTGATTGACGCCCGTGAGCATTTGTTCAAACGGCCCACCAGCGTTGCGACGGGTCGCCGGCAGCAAGGCCGGCGAACATTCTTACGGGGAGAGGTCCCGCATGGGGATTCCTCTTGGTGAGGGGCACTTCAATTTACTATACTATAGTATACTATAGTATATAAACTCCTGCGAGCCACTACAAAGAGACCGCATTCGCCATGAGATAAGCCAAGTCATGCCCCTGACGGCTACCGCGTCAGCCCGCATTCTTTGACGCCACTACCCGGCGATGGCCCTTGACGCTTCCAGCCCGAAAGGTGGTACAATCGGGCGGGTCAGCGCCATGATCATCGACATTCACGCGCATCCGTTTTGCAGGGAAGCCACTGTGACGCCTGACGTGCAGGAGGCGGTGAAGCGGATGTTCGACCCGCTCGAACCGCAACGCCGCGAGGTGGTTCAGAAGGGATTCACCTACCTTTTCACCCAGCGCAGCATCGAGGACATCATCCGCGAGATGGACGAGGCGGGGGTGGACAAGGCCTGTATCGTGGCCATGGACCTCACCACGCACTACGGCGTTGAGATGGTGACCAATGAGGATGTTGTGCGGATTGCCTCAGCCTATCCCGACCGCTTCATCCCCTTCGCCAGCGTGGACCCTTCCATGGGTCGGGCTGCGGTCGACAAGCTGGTCCATGCGGTGAACGACCTGGGGTGCCGCGGGCTGAAGCTGGTCCCCCCGGTGCAGCACTTCGACTTCTCCGACCCGAAGCATTGTCCGCTGTGGGAAACGGCGCTCGAGCTGGGTATTCCTGTTTGGACCCACACCGCGCATCAACGCTCCCACCCCGGTTCGGATGCCAGGTTGGGCCACCCCATGCTGGTGGAGCCGGTGGCCCTGCGCTATCCCGACCTCAAGATCATCCTGGGTCACTGCGGTTTTCCGTGGCCGTGGGAGACTTGGTCGCTGGTGATACGACATCCCAATGTGCATGTCGACATCTCCGTTTTCCACGACCTGTACAACCACATGCCGTGGGACGCCTATGTGAAGTACGGGGCCGAGGACAAGGTGCACTTCGCCACCGATTACCCCCTTCGCGGAGGCTTCAGCGACACATTGACGGCTTTGAGAGGCCTCAATCTTCCCGCCGACTTCGAGAGGAAAATCCTCGGCGAGAACGCCATGAGGCTCCTGGAGCTGGAGTGATCCCGCTATCTACCTGAAGGCCTATCCCCTCCCACGTCCCCACCTCTGAGCCCACAGGTCGTGAGGGCATCCACTGCTGCTTGCCTCCCCCTTCCATAATCATCTTCGACATCGTAGGCTTTCTCGCTTGTCAACATGGGGCAGGGGAACGGCCTCGGGCTTTGCGTATGTCCCGGGCTTTGCTCGGAGGAGCGAAGGCGCGAGAGCCGCAGGTTTGACGGCTGTGGGGCGAAAGAGTACAGTAGCGGGCACAGACGACTCTCTGGCGGGAAGCGTGCCTGGCGGCGGGCTTCTCTCGCCCTGGCGCAGCGACGAAGGGGGCAGGACCATGATCAAGACCAGGCTGTGTGAAGAGGTGGGCATAGAGTACCCCATAATCCAGGCGGGGATGGGGCCGTGGAAGACGGAGAAGCTGGCTGTCGCCTCGGCAAATGCCGGGATACTGGGTATCATCAGCACCAGCGGTGTGGTGGTCGAGGCTGCGGGACTGGCGTTGCTGGGAGAGCCGGTGGACCCTGGTGAGGGCAAGAAGACACCCTATGAGCTGACCAGACCGCTGATCGAAAGGGTGAAAGAGGCCACGCGGGGGGCAGATGGCATCTTCGGCGTCAACTGTATGGTGTCGGCGGAGATGGCGCAGGGAGCGGGTGAGATAATCAAAGCCACGCTCGATGCCAGGGAGGAAGATGCGGAGACGAGGGAGAGACTGAGGGTGATAATCACCTCGGCGGGCGACCCCCTGCCGTGGACCGACGTCATAAAGCCGTCGGGGCTGAAGTGGTTTCACGTCGTGCCGTCGGTGCGTCATGCGCAGCGCTGCGAGCGCGCCGGGGTGGACATGGTGATCGCCTCGGGGCATGAGGCGGGGGGGCACGCCGCGTGGGAGCCGGTCCACACCATGATACTGCTGCCGGCGGTGGCGAAGGCGGTGAGCATCCCGGTCATCGGAGCCGGCGGGTTCTGTGACGGGGCGACTCTGGTCGCGGCGTTGGCCCTGGGGGCCTGCGGCGTCCAGATGGGCACCAGACTGATAGCGACTCAGGAGAGCGACTTCGTGCCGCTGTGGAAGAACCGCATACTGAAGAGCGGGGAGAGGGACACGCTGGCGGCCAGGGGCTTCGTCGGGCCGCTGCGCTACTTGAAGAACATGGTCTCGATTGAGCTCACTGAGGTAACGCTGAAGAAGACCCCCCGGATATACCTAGGGGAGCCGGACACAGGTCTCGACCCCGACATCTGGGCGGTGGAATCGCGGGGCATGAGGGGCCTGGCGGGCAGCGACGACGAGGCGGCGCTTTTCTACGGAGGCGAAGTGGCCGGCAGGGTCGACGACCTTCCCACGGTGAAGGAGCTGGTGGAGAGAATAGGCAGAGAAGCTGAAGAGATCGTCTCTTCGCTCCCCGGATTCCTCGAACGCCCATAGGGTACTGGCGGTCGATGCGCGTCTCCGCTGAGGCCGCCCCGCGCCGCTCAACCGGCTCGAGGGCTGTACACCGGCTCGGGCTGTCCCGAAGCATCTGCCGGGCGCATTCTCAATGCCCCGATGGCTGTCCACGTGTGGAGGGTCACGTCCGGCTAGTAGGGCAGCTCGGCCTCCTCAGCGTCCAGCGCTTCCGGCGGCAACTCGATTGTCACTGGCTCGTTGATATCGGACAGGGTGATGAGCATCGCCATCTCGGCCATGGCCTCGAAGTCCTGGTCTGCCTCCGCCTCCATGTCGAGAGACTCGGGCGTCAGTTCGAGAATGAGGTCCATGTTGGTCATGAGGGTGAAGTAGGTGTCCTTGGCAATCCACTGCTTGAACGACATGTCGGTGACCAGCTCTTCGAGGTCAAGGTCGGATGGCAATGCATCCCCTGCGCTGGCGAAGGCCATCATCAGCGCCCAGACCTTCTCCATGTCAGGTGTGAGTTCGAGAATCCAGCACTCGGTCCCGTCCACTGTGTCGGTGCCGACGAGTTCCACTTCGACGTCGAGCAGCAGGTCGACCTGCTGGGAGGCTATGTCCATCATCTCCCAGTCGCCCGCTTCTGCCGGGGTTTTCACCCAGGTTGGAGGCAGGCCGAAGATGGAGGTGCCCGCATACGCCCAGTCATCCACGATGTAGACCTCCATCGCCACCTCCATCTCCTCTATCTCGGCCATCCCGAACACCATGACCATATCCATGTACAGCTTCTCATTGGGTATGTCGAGTGCGCCGCTGCCGTCCGTCTCCAGCACCATGTCGACCATCTCCCCCTCGACCGCCATGGATACCTCTATGGCCATCTCCATGTCGAACTGGCATGTGTCCACATCGTCGCCTGCTGCGAGAGCGTGGTCCCTGATATCCTCCGCGGTCTCCTCTCCGGATACAGCGGTCGGTGTGGCGGCCGGCGCGTCGTGGGGACCGCAGGCGAAGGCTGCCAGCAGAACGATGCCAAGGAGGACAACCGCGGTGGCTTTGCGGACGTTCATTCTCGACCTCCCGAACTGGAATAGAGCCCCTGCATGGTAGTCTCAGGGGAGCGTATCTGTCAATGTTTGCTTCGCGGTGAGGAGGCGCGCGGATTGGAGCGTGCTACGCCAGACAGGCCCACCGCATCGCCTTGAGGACCCATGTCGGCAGCGGCTCGACGAGGCGGATAACCCACCGCGCGGGGAAGGTCATCAGTACACCGATGGCCGCGCCCCCGACGATGTCCAGCGGGTAGTGTACCCCGCAGTACACCCTGGAGAACGACCACAGGAGGCCGAGGAACAAGAGGATGCCAGCGGCCTTGCGGCTGCTGAACCACGTTCCCATGGCGAAGGCGAAGGACGCCGCCGCTACGTTTGCTGGAAAGGAGGGGTCGGTACACTGGTAGTAGAGCAGATTGACCGCGTCGGGGTACGCCTCGAAGGGCCTGAGGCGGTCAAAGCCCAGGTTTATCAGCTTCACCGCGGCCGAGGCGAAGCCGATTGCCGTCGCGGTGGCGAATATCGTCCTCTGGTGTTTCTCCCTGGTCTGCGGGTCTGTGCCCCAGAACCACAGGGCGAAGACCACCATGGTGAGAAGCAGCGGCATGAAGTAGTCGCCGCCCAGCAGCGTCATGGCATTGTCACATGCGTCGCACCTGCCCGCCAGGCCGTTTATCAGGAAGAACAGCTTCTCGTCCAGCCAGATCACTTACTTGTTCCCTCTGAAGGCCTGTCTGATGGCCTGGAAGTAGGTCATGCTGGTGAGGGCGTCGAGGCTCCCGGCGCTCCCCGTGCCCAGCCGGCGCCACCGGGCGTTGAGCGCTGACGAAACGACCAGGGTGACTATGCCGGCGATGGCGATGCCGCCCATGGTGTAGATGAAGAGTTGGGCGCCGCCGAGGCCGCCGGCGTAGTCCGGGACGATCCGGTCCTCGCGAAAGAACAGCCAGTGAGCCACGCCGATGATGATGATTGCGAAGGCATAGGCCAGGTATGTTCTGCCGAAGAAGAAGGAGAGCCCGTCGAGGCGTCTCCACGCCGCCACAAACTGGAAGACGCCCACACAGACCATCACCACAAGCAGCAGGTAGTCCGCTCCGAAGGTCTCCCACCTGATCCACGTCATGCGGCTATGCCCTGGTCTGCTTGTACGCAGGGGTGCACCAGTTGAGGTACTTCTGGTTCTTACCCTGGATAACGTCGAAGTAGAGGTCCTGCAGCCTCCTGCTTATCTCGCCGATCTGTCCGTTGCCCACGTTGCGGTGGTCGATCTCGGTGACCGGAGTCACGTGGGCCGCCGTACCGGTCATGAAGCACTCGTCGGCGGTGTACAGCTCGCTGTGGCCGATGGACCTCTCGACGGTCTCGATGCCCAGCTCCTCGCGCGCCAGCGTCATGACGGTTTCGCGGGTGATCCCCACCAGGATGTTGTCGGCGATGGGGGGTGTCACCAGGCGGCCGTTCATCACCAGGAAGATGTTCTCGCCGCTTCCCTCCGAGACATGGCCGTCCTGGGTGAGGAGTATTGCCTCGTCAAAGCCGCTCTCGAATGCCTCCGTCTTGGCCAGGGCGCTGTTGACGTACAGCCCGGTGATCTTGGCCCGGGGAGGGATCATGTTGTCGTCGACGCGCCGCCACGAGGAGACGCAGCACCTCGCCCCCTTGCTCACGTCCAGGTAGGCGCCAAAGGGGGTGGCGAACAGAAGAAAGCCGTCTTTGAGGTTGTGAAGCCGCACCCCCACCTCCTCGGAGCTCTTGTAGGCGAGGGGGCGGATGTAGATGTCCTCCTCATAGCCGCACATCTGCGTCAGCTCCAGGGTGAGCTGGGAAAGCTCATCGACAGTGTGGGGCACCTCGATCTTGAGCACGCGGCAGTTGTTCAGCAGCCGGCGGAAGTGGTCTTCCACGCGGAAGACGTACATCTGCTTCTTCTCGGCGTTCCAGTTACCACGAATCCCCTCGAAGCACGCCGTGCCGTAGTTGAAGGCATGGGTCATTATCCCGATCTTGGCCTCGGACAGGGGTACGAATTTTCCATCGAAAAAGGCATATGGAGGCATATTGGTTCTCCTTCCGTACGCAGGGATATTGTGCCAATTATAAGGCAGCACAGGTAGCAAGGCAACCCGCGCTGTTGACAGCGGGGCGGTTGAACGCTATATGTAGACAGGAAACTCGTATACGTCATTGATGGACCCCCTGGAGGTGCTGCGATGGCCGATTCGTTTCGCAGGTACGGAGCAGTTGTTGTCGTCATTCTGGTCCTTGTCATCGTGGCCGGCGGGGTGCTGCTGCTGTACCGCCAGCCGTGGGACAGGCCGGCTCTGGAGATCGTGATGGCGCAGCCGTCGTGCCGGGTCACCTTCTGCGTCTACGGCGAGGTGGAGAACCCCGGCATCTACCGCCTGGA
>CAYTKL010000046.1:9425-11157 GCA_964438305.1 uncultured Dehalococcoidales bacterium
ATCGGTGAGGCGACGTACCAGGGGCTGAAGGACCTGGTCACGGTCGACTGATCTTGTTTGCGGGAAACGGAGGAGACGGGGATGGCGATTGGCCGCGGGCGGTAGGGCGATGGGGATGGCGCTGGTCTACGTGAGTCTGGCCTTCGTCGCCGGCACCTACTTCGGCTCGCATCTTGCTGTGCCGTGGGGCCTTGCCCTTGCCATTGCCGCCGTCGTTTTGGCTGGCGCGGTGCTGCTGCGGCGCAGAAGGACGCTGCTTCTCGGCGGGCTGTGCGTCGTCCTCTTCGTGTGCGGTGCGCTCAGGTTCGGTCTGGTGCCTGCCGGGGATGACCTCGAAGCCTACGCCGGGCAGGGGACGGTGGAGGTGGTGGGTATGGTGGCCGATGAGCCCGAGCCGGGCGATTCCTCGCTGACGCTCGTCGTGGCGGTGCGAGAGGTGGATGGCGAAGAGATGGGGGGCATTGCTCTGTTGCGGACGACGCGGTATCCGAGCTATGGCTACGGCGACCTGCTGCGGCTGACCGGCGAGCTGGAGGCACCGCCTGAGGACCCTGCCGGCTTCAACTACCGTGCCTACCTGGCGCGTCAGGGCATCTACACCGTGATGTACTACCCTGCCGTCGAGGTGGTGGCGACGGGTCAGGGGCCTCAGCCTCTGCAGTCGGTCTACCGGCTGCGTCACCGCATGGGCGAGGCGCTGGCGGCGTCGCTTGCCGAGCCCGAGGCCTCGCTGGCACAGGGGATGCTCCTCGGCCTGCGGCAGGGCATCCCGCAGTCCCTGTACGAGGACTTCCGCCACTCCGGGACGGCCCACCTCCTGGCGATATCCGGGCTTCACATGGCCATCGTGGCCGGCATGGTGCTGAGCCTCACGGTATGGCTATTCGGCCGGCATCGGCCGACGTATTTCTTGGTGACCCTGGTTGTTCTGTGGGCCTATGCCCTGCTGGCGGGAATGTCGCCATCGGTGGTGCGCGCCGCCATCATGGCCAGCATATTCCTCCTCGGCACGTTCCTGGGGCGGCAGCGAAGCGCCATCACCGCCCTCGCCTTCGCCGCGGCGATAATGGTGGCGGCCAGTCCGCGGATAATGTGGAGCGTGAGCTTTCAGCTGAGCTTCGTCGCAGTGGCGGGGGTGATAGTGCTCACTCCCCGCTTGCAGGAGTGGGGGCAGCGGACGAGGGCGCCCAATGTGGTGGTCGACAGCTTTGCCTTCAGCCTGGGTGCGGTGATCGCCACCCTGCCCATCATCGGCTACTACTTCGGCTACGTGTCCCTGGTCGGCCTGCCCGCCACCTTTCTTGTCCTGTTCGCTCTGCCCGGCATCATCGTTCTGTCGGCGCTGGTCGGGCTGGTGGGGCTCTTCGCCCTGCCGCTGGCCCAGGCCATCGGCTGGGTGGACTGGCTGTCCTTGAAGTACATGGTGTCGATTGTGCAGGGGTTCGCCGCGCTGCCCTACTCCTCGCTCGAGCTGGGCGGCATGGACGTGGGGTGGGTATGGCTGTACTACGGGGCGCTCGGCGGGGCCATTCTCGCGCTTGGGGGAAGGAGGGTGGCACTGAGGTCATGAGTGGTGTCTTTGGCAGGCTGCGGGCCCGGTGGGTGCTCATCCCGCTGGTCGTCATTGCCGCTCTGGTGTGGGCGGCGGTGGCGGTCATGCCCCAGGGGGGCACGCTGAGCGTCAGCGTCCTCGACGTGGGGGAAGGTGACGCCATCCTCGTCTCGTGTCCGT
>CAYTKL010000047.1:0-11109 GCA_964438305.1 uncultured Dehalococcoidales bacterium
GGCGAGGTCGACCCGATAAGGGTGGCGGAGGGCAGGTACCTCTCGGACGAGCTCACCATGCACTACGGACTGGTGCCTCGCACCAACAGAGGCATCTTCTGCATCAACGAGTTGCCGGACCTGGCGGAGAAGATTCAGGTGGGCCTGTTCAATATCCTTGAGGAAAGGGACATCCAGATACGAGGCTACAAGGTAAGGCTGCCCCTCGATATGTGCATCGTGGCCAGCGCCAATCCGGAGGACTACACCAATCGCGGGCGCATCATCACTCCGCTGCGGGATCGCTACGGCTCGCAGATAAGGACTCACTACCCCAGGACGCTGGAGCATGAGATAGAGATAATGGACCGGGAGAAGAAGGTCTTCGCCGACGACACGCACGGGGCGGTGGTGCCGCAGTTCATGAGGGAGATCGTCGCCGAGATTACCAGGCTGGCGAGGCAGAGCCCTGAGATAAGTCAACGCTCAGGCGTGAGCGTTCGGGTGTCCATATCCAACTACGAGAACCTGCTCAGTAATGCCATGAGGAGAGGGATCAGGACCGGCGAGAAGGAAGTGGCCCCTCGCATAAGCGACCTGCCGCTCCTGGTCGCCTCCACCAAGGGTAAGATAGAGCTGGAGAGCGGTGAGGAGGAGCTTGAGGAGCAGGTGATTGACCGCCTTATCCGCAACGCGGTACAGGCAACCTTCAATCGCTATTTCAATGTCCACGACTTCGATAGCCTCCTGGAGCGCTTCGGCAATGGCGTCAAGGTGGAGGTCTCGGAGAGCATGGACTCCGCCGAGTACGTGAGGCTGGCCAGAGATCTCGGCAGCCTCGGTGAGGCTGTGGAGAGACTGGGGGCTGAAGAGAAACCGGCTACCGTAGCGTCGGCGCTCGAGTTCATCCTGGAGGGCCTTCACCTGAACAAGAGGTTGAACAAGGACCGGGTCGCAGGCAAAGTCCGCTATCAGGGTTAGCATGATTCGCTACCGATACTCACAGTGGGATGGGACCCAGGAAATCCCCGACTTGAACCCCGAGGAGCTGTTCGACGCTCTGTCGGACCGGCTCAGCTACGATGGGGACGTACTCCGCGCGCTCCAGAGGCTCTTCCGCTTCGGCCTTGAGGGCGGCATGGGCCAGAGGCTTCAGGGTATGCAAGACCTGCTGCAGCAACTGCGTGCCCTCAGGCGGCAGACCCTGGACCGATACAACATAGGCTCAGTGCTTGACGACATCCGCCAGCGCCTGGATGACGCTATCAACACCGAGCGGGAGGGGATTCAAAGGCGGCTTGAGGAGGCATGGGCGGGCCAGCAACCGGAGGACATGGTAAAGGCCCTGGAGAATGTGGCTGCCAACAACCTGGCTTTCCTGGACAATCTGCCCCAGGACCTTCCCGGACAGATTAAGGAGATGGTGAGCTACGAGTTCATCGACCCGGAGGCTCGTCGGCAGTTCGAAGAGCTGATGGAGATGCTGCGAAGCAGGATCATGGAGTCCTACTTCAAGGACATGCAGCGGGCTCTTGAGAGCCTGACCCCTGATGACATCAACAACCTGCGGGACATGCTGAAGAGCCTCAATCAGATGCTTCAGGACAAGATCTGGGGTCGTGAGCCGGACTTCGAGGGTTTCATGGACAAGTTCGGTGACCAGTTCGGCGACCAGCGGCCATCGAGCCTGGAAGAGCTGATTGACATGCTCCGCAAGAGCATAGCCCAGATGGAGTCCCTTCTGAATAGCCTTCCCGCCGATGCCAGGCGGTCTCTGGAGCAGATGGTGGACTCCCTGCTGGAGTACCAGGAGCTCAGAGATGAGTTCCTCGACCTGGTAGCCAATCTGGAGTACCTCTCCGGGCGCGGGAAGCTGGGGACTGAATACCAGTTTCGCGGTGATGAGCCCCTTTCGCTGGAGGAGGCCCTGAGACTGATGGAAGAGCTTCAGGGCATGGACGAGTTGGAGAGGCAGTTCGAGCGGGGCCAACTCGGCTCATCACTGGATGACATCGATGCGAGCAGGGTGAGACACTACCTCGGGGATGAAGCCCTCCGCTCGCTGCAGCAACTCCAGCAGCTAACCGACGTCCTTGAGAAGACCGGCTATATCTGGAAGGACGCCGGCCGGTGGAAGCTCACCCCCAGAGCAACGAGAAGGCTGGGCCAGAAGGCGCTGAGAGAGGTCTTCGACCACCTCAAGAGGGGGCGCTTCGGCAAGCACGAGGTGTCGAGAATGGGGGTCGGTGTCGACAGGTCCGACGACACCAAGAAATACGAGTTTGGCGACAGCTTTCTCCTCGACGTCCAGGGTACTCTGATGAACTCGCTTCGCAGAGAGGGTGTGGGCAGCCCGGTCAGGCTTAAGCCGCGGGACTTCGAGGTCTACGAAACGGAGTACCTTACCCAGTGCTCCACCGTTCTCATGCTCGACCTTAGCTGGTCCATGCCCATGAGGGGCAACTTCTTCGCTGCCAAGAAGGTGGCTCTGGCTCTCGACAGCCTGATTCGCTCCCAGTTTCCCCGGGACAACCTCTATGTTGTGGGCTTCTCCGACTATGCGGTGGAACTGAAGCGGGACGCGCTGCCCCACATCACATGGAACCAATACGTCTACGGCACCAACATGCAGCACGGCTTCATGCTGTCAAGGAGACTGCTTTCCAAGCACAGAGCCGGGACCAGGCAGATAATCATGGTCAGCGACGGCGAACCGACCGCTCATCTCGAGGGGGGCCACGCCTATTTCGACTACCCCCCCAGCCCCCGTACCCTTCAAGAGACCCTGCGCGAGGCGAGAAAGTGCGCCGCAGAGGGCATTGTCATCAACACCTTCATGCTGGACAGGGACCCCTACGTCAAGAGATTCGTCGACTCGCTCACCAAGGCCAACAAGGGCAGGGTCTTCTACACCAGCCCGGAGAACTTGGGCGCCTACGTGTTGGTGGACTACTTCTCCCACAAGAGAAGAAAAGTCGTTTCTTGAACGTCGTGTGCCGCTGAGTCGGCGGCGGCCCGCCCACAGGCTTCCCACGCATGATGCCGCCTTTGCTTCTATGGCGATGGCGGCTGCGACGAGCCCAGCCTGGTGAGGGGAATGCCCTGAGCGCAGAGCGGGCATTGGTCAGGGGGGTAGGTTACTGCGGAGACGGTGAGGCAACTGAAGACGGCATGCCCGTCTATCTGGGCCAGGCCTCCCGCCGAACGGTCGACGAGCACCGCAACGGAGGCGACCTCGCCACCATGTCGCTCGACTGCTCTGACCACCTCCAGGACGGAACCGCCCGTGGTCAACACGTCGTCAACGACGAGCACCCTGTCCCCCGGATTGATGGTCAGCCCTCGCCTGAAGTCCCTGCCATCGCCGGCTTGCTCGGCGTAGACGGCCCTTGTCCCGAGCTGCCGCGCCACCTCAAATGCCAGAATGACCCCGCCTACGGTGGGGCCGGCGACTGCGTCCAGGGCCTGGCTTGCGAAATGCCGGGCGATGATCCGGCATAGCTCCTCGGTGTGACGGGGAGAGCTGAGCACCTTGAACTTCTCCCAGTACACCGGCGAGTGCAGCCCGGAGGTCAGCTCGAAGTGCCCCTCCAGGACTGCTCCGGCCTCTCTGAAGATGTCTTCCACTTCCCGCGACACAAGTGCTCCTTCGGGTCAGTCCTCGCCGGGCCTTGAGCCGCAGCGTGCCGTTCGTGGCATGCCGGGGCTCCGGGGCGGCGCATGGCGCTCACTCCAGGGCATAGGTGTAGCCGGGGATGACGTGCCAGTCGCTGAACGGCCAGTAGGTGAGCCACGCCCTCCCGATGATGTCCTGCCCCGGCAGCGGTCCCCAACTGCGGGAATCGTTGCTGTGATTGCGGTTGTCACCCATGACGAAGTAGTGGCCTGCGGGCACCACCGTGCTGGGGAACTCCTGGCTGGTCGCCTCGGCAATGTAGGGCTCCTCCAGCGGCGTGCCGTCGATGTATACCAGCTCGTTCTTCACTTCCACCGTCTCCCCGGGCAGGCCGACCACCCGCTTAATCAGGTTCTCGCCGGAGTTGCTCGTGGAGGGGAATATGATGACGTCACCGCGATGCGGCTCGCCAAACCAGTAGGCCGCCTTGATGACCAGCACGCGCTGCCCGTTCTCGAAAGTGGGCTGCATGGAGATGCCATCCACCTGGCAGCTCTGTATGGTGAACTGCACTGCGAAGAAGATGCACAGCGCCAGAACGAGGGTGATGGCAATATCGCGAACTGCAGACATGATGCTTCCCGGTCGGTTACTCATTATACCGCACACCTCGGGTGGCTTCCACTTGCGCCGTGAGCAACGCGGTGCTCCCGTCCTTTGTTGGTCTTTCACCGCCCGCTGCCGCCGTCCCCTGGCGGAGAGTCGCCCATGACGGTCTGCTTGGAGCAGGAGCGTCCGTCTGCTAGAATGTGGCCGATGCAAGAGAGTGAGCTTGTAGAGCGGGCAAAGCGGGGTGACCTCGACTGCTTCAACCAGCTCGTCGAGGCCTATCAGCGGCAGGTGTACAACCTCTGTCTGCGCATGCTGAGTCGCCCCCATGACGCCGAGGACGTCACCCAGATCGCCTTCATCTCCGCCTTCAAGGGCCTGGGCAAGTTCAGAGGTGGTAGCTTCCGGGCGTGGCTGTTTCGGATTGCCGCCAATGCCTGCCGTGACGAGCTTCGCCTGCGTCTCCGCCGCCCGGCCGCCTCACTCGATGCCATTCCTCTCGACCTCGAAGTGGACCGGCGTGCCCTGTCCCCGGAGGACTATGCCGCAAGCCAGGAGCTGGGTCAGGCGATTGGAGCGGCGCTTGCCGCACTCCCCGCCGACCAGCGGCTGGCGGTCATTCTCCGTGACATTATGGGGCTGGAGTACGCCGAGATCGCCCAGGCCACCGCCAGCTCCCTGGGCACGGTGAAGTCGAGGATCAGTCGCGGTAGGGAGCGTCTCCGTGACCTCCTCAGAGAACACGTGGAACTTTCTCAGTAGTCATTTCGTCATTATTGTTAGAGACATGTTTGGAAGGAAGAGTGAGTGCCAGCAGCTCAGAGCGATGCTGTCCCCGTATATCGACGGAGAGCTCGGCTCCCCGGAGAAGACGAGGGTGGAGCGCCACATCGAGGAGTGCGATGCGTGCCGCCGCGAGCTTGAAGCGCTTCGAGCAACGGTGGGCCTGCTGCGGCGGGTGCCCCAGGTTGCGCCGCCACGCTCCTTCACCGTCGCGGCAAGGGCGCCAAGACGGCACCCGGCGTGGGGGGCGATGCGCGCCGCCACTGCCGTCGCCGTGCTCGTGCTTGCCTTCGTCTTCATTGGCGACGCCCTCAATTTCATTGGGGCCGGGCCGGTTGAAGACAAGTCGACCCGGCAGCAGGCCGCCGCCACGGAAACGCCGGTGCCCGAGCCCGCAGGCGGCCTGCTTGGGGAGGGTGGGGTGAACGAAGACGACCTCGCTGTTGACGAGGACTGGGGCGGCACACGGTCGCTGCGCAACGTCGAGCTGGGACTGGCGGGAGTGGTGGTGGTCCTGGGCGGCGCGACGGCGGTCATGTGGCTGAGGCTGCGGCGAGAGCGGGAGAAGGAAGCTGAGGCACTGGTCCGGGAGAAGGGAGGCACCAGGGAATGAAGAGGTGTGTTCTTGCTGCAATGGCCTGCATTATGGGCCTGGCGGTCCTGGCAGCGGCGGGTTGCACCACCGGCGAAGCCGCGGACTTGACCCTGGAGGACAGCCGCGGCATAGCCGAAGAGTATCTGAAGAGCAGCCCCACCTTTGCTTTCGATGGCATGGAGGACACCATTGAGCTGGTGGGCGACTGGACCATGCGCTGTCCCTATTGCTGGGCCTTCGAGTTCGAGTTCCAGTGCAGTCATGCCGGCTACGGCGACAGGACGGGACAGGTGGTCGCTCAGGTCATCACTCCTCACACCGCCTGGATCGCGGTGCACCGGGGAGAGGTGGTGCAGGCGGTCATGGACGGCGTGTGGGACATGATGGAGCAGAAGATGGTTGCGGTTGATGGCGGCGCTGCGGCGGAGACGCTGGAGGTGGAGGTCGGCGGCAGCTTCACATTGTCTCTGGACTCCAACCCCAGCACCGGCTACGCGTGGACCGCCCATTTCGACGGACAGCTCCTGGAGCTGGTCGACAATCGGTTCGAGCCTTCCTCCGACCTGCTTGGCGCTCCTGGCGTCGAGACCTTCGAGTTCCGGGCGCTGCAGGGTGGGGACACCGCAGTCACTCTCGTCTACGAGAGGACCTGGGAGGAGGGCTACCTGCAGAAGGCGGTCTACCAGGTTCACATCACTGGTGCCGAGTCATAGGGGAGGGTATATGAAATGAGTAAGATACTGCTGCTCGTGGGCTTGATGACACTGGTTGCCACCGACCTGGTGGTCGGTGTTCGGGGCAGTCGAAGAAAGGGGGCTTGATATGAAGAAAAGGCTCTATGTGGCGGTGATTGTGGTCACGGTTGTGGCTCTGGCGGCAGGCATCGCCTACGTGTCGGGGACCCATGCGGCGGCTTCTGTGGCGTCCGCCGGGCCGGCCTCGTCGAGCGCGGCGGCGGCGCAGATGACCTACAGCTCCGATTCCATGGGGATATGGGTGAGTGGAGAGGGCAAGGTGACTGCGGTTCCTGACGTCGCCGTGCTCACCCTGGGGGTGGAGGCCCAGGCAGCGACGGTTGAGGAGGCGATGGACGAAGCGGCGGTGGCCATGAACCGGGTGATTGACTCGCTGCACAGCAATGGGGTGGCGGAAAAGGATATCAAGACGCAGTGGTTCAACGTGTATCCCATAACGCAGTGGGTGGACGTCCGGTCTCCTATCTCGAGCTGGGCGGACGACGAGGACTACGAGGTGCTGACCGGCTACGAGGTGACCAACACGGTGACGGTCAAGATAAGGAATATCGATGCCGCCGGTGATATCATCGATGACGTCGCCAGGGCGGGAGGAGACCTCACCCGCATCAACGGGGTGAGCTTCACCGTGGACGACCCTTCCGTCTGTGAGGACGAGGCGCGAGACCTGGCCGTAGCCGATGCCAGGGCGAAGGCGCAGCAGTTGGCCCGGGCGGCGGGCGTCAGCCTGGGAAGGGCCTTCTACATCTCGGAGAGCGGCGGCTACTACCCCACCTACTGGGACTACGGGGTGGAGTTGAGGGGTGGAGAGGCGTATGCTGCCACCCCTATCAGCCCCGGCGAGACCGAGGTAACCCTGACGGTCCAGATGGCCTTTGAGATTCAGTAGTGGTGTGCTGCACCGCGCCTGGGAGAGCCCCGAAGGCTCGGGGCTCTCCCTTTTGTTGCGCCTCGCCAGGGGTAGATGGTAGAATGCCACTGAGGGGGTCTTTACATGGTTCTGAGCGATCGTACCATCAGGGAGGAGATCGCGGCCAAGAGGATTATCATCGAGCCTCTCGACCCCTCCTGCATTCAGCCGGCCAGCGTTGATGTCCATCTCGACCGCAGGCTCCTGGTGTTCAAGACATGGCGCTCGCCCTTCTACGTCGACGTGAAACAGCGTCACGACGACCTCAACGAAGCGGTCGACATCGACGATGACAGGCCTTTCCTGTTGCCGCCCGGCGAGCTCGTCCTCGGCAGCACCATTGAGAACATAGCGCTGCCCGACGACATTGTCGGCCGTTTGGAGGGGAAGAGCTCCCTCGGCCGCATCGGCCTGCTGATTCACTCGACCGCCGGCTACGTTGACCCCGGCTGGAGGGGCCACCTGACGCTGGAGCTGTCCAACGTGGCCAAGCTGCCGGTAACCCTGTACTACGGAATGAAGATCGGTCAAATCTCATTTGTTCGCCTCACCTCCCCCGCCGAAAGGCTCTACGGCGACGCGAGCCTGGGGAGCAAGTACCAGGGGCAGGCCGAGGCGACCGCCAGCAAATACTACAAGGACTTCGAGAAAGAAGCCACCTAGCGGTCAACATCGCGGCCGCTGTGGCGGGCATGCGGCGGTGACCATCTCCAAGCGCAGCCAAGGAAGCGAAAGCATGTTCAGTGGAATCATTGAAGAGGTAGGGACCGTCGGCGCGGCGCAACCGAAGGGGCTGAGCATCTCGGCCACCACGGTCACTGAGGATACGAAGGATGGCGACAGCATCTCGGTGAACGGGGCTTGCCTCACCGTTACCGAGGTCACCGCCGGCTCCTTCTCCGTTGAGGTGATGCCCGAGACCCTCAGACGCACCAACCTGGGGCTTCTGCGCCCCGGAGACCGGGTGAACCTGGAGCGTGCCCTTGCCCTTGGCGGGCGTGTGGGAGGACACCTGGTGCAGGGCCACGTTGACGGTACCGGCAGGGTTGTCTCGATAACGCCCGAGGAAGAGGCTTTGCTGGTGAGATTCGAGGCGCCCCAGGAGATAATGAGGTATGTAGTCCGCAAGGGGTTCATCGCTGTCGATGGGGTGAGCCTGACTGTGGTAGAATGTGATGGCAACCGTTTCGCGGTGTCGCTGGTGGGCTACACCCAGCGGGCCACCAACCTCGCCGAGAAGAAACCGGGGGACGTGGTGAACCTGGAGGTGGACATAATCGCGAAATACGTGGAGCGGCTCAGTGGGGAGGGAAGCTCGAAGGTGACCACCGAGTTCCTGGCGGAGCACGGCTTCCTTTCCTCGCCGCAGCGATAGAATGGAGAGGGGACCATATGGTGCTGGCGACAATTCCGGAGGTGATTGAGGAGATCAAGGCGGGCAGGTTCGTCATCATCGTCGATGACGAGGACCGCGAGAATGAGGGCGACCTCGGCATAGCGGCGGAGAAGGTCACTCCCGAGGCTATCAACTTCATGGCCAAGTACGGCCGCGGGCTCATCTGCATGCCTGTGCTTGGGGAGAGGCTGGACGAGCTGAGAATCCCGATGATGGTCCGCGACAACACGGCGAAGTACGAGACCGCCTTCACCGTATCTATTGAGGCGAAGCACGAGACCACCACGGGAATCTCCGCTCACGACCGTGCCGCCACTGTCAAAGCGGTGGTCGACCCGGCCTCCAAACCATCTGACTTCGTGTCCCCGGGGCACACGTTCCCCCTGCGGGCCAAAGAGGGGGGCGTGCTGGTCAGGGCGGGTCAGACCGAGGCCATTGTGGACCTGGCGCGGCTCGCCGGGCTCTACCCCGCGGGGGTCATCTGCGAGATAATGGCTGACGACGGCACCATGGCTCGCCTTCCTCAGCTCGAGGTCTTTGCCGAGCACCACGGCCTGAAGATAGTCACCGTGGCTGACCTCATCGCCTATCGGAGAAAGACTGAGAAGCTGGTCAGGCGTGTGGCCGAGGCGAGTCTGCCAACGAGATATGGGGACTTCACCGCCATCGCCTACAAGAGCGTAACTGACCCCGACCAGCACGTTGCCCTGGTGAAGGGGGACCTGTCGGGCGACGACCCGGTTCTGGTCCGGGTGCACAGCGAGTGCCTCACCGGCGATGTCTTCGGCAGCCTCAGATGTGACTGCGGCGAGCAGGTCAACGTTGCGATGCAGGCCATTTCCGATGCGGGACGGGGCGTTCTCCTCTACATGAGGCAGGAGGGGAGAGGCATCGGCCTGCACAACAAGATACGGGCCTATGCCCTCCAGGACAACGGTCTCGATACTGTGGAGGCAAACGAGTCGCTGGGCTTCGCCCCTGACCTTCGCGACTATGGCATCGGCGCCCAGATACTGGTTGACCTGGGCTTGAGCAACATCAGACTGCTCACCAACAACCCCAAGAAGGTTGTAGGGCTCGAGGGCTACGGGCTGAAGGTCGTGGAGACGGTGCCCATTCTGTGCAAGCCAAACCCGCTCAACATCGAGTACCTGAGGACGAAGCAGTCCAAGTTGGGTCATCTTCTTGACATTGAGGAGGCGGTGGAGGAAACGTAGTGACAGGAGGTTTGTGATGGCGTCCAAGCCGAAAATGGCGTTCATGGCCCTGGTGCCCGATGCCGACCCTCAGGAGCATCGCTGCACCATGGAAACGGGGCTGGTTGAGATCGTCTTTATGTTCGTCGCGAACATGGACCAGGCTATCGACGTTGCCAAACAGCTCGCGGACGAAGGGTGCAGCGTCATTGAACTCTGCGGCGGTTTCGGCAATAGTATGACCGGAAAGGTCGCGGACGCCGTGAGGGGGAAGGCTGCCGTCGGCGCCGTCCGCTTCGATCTTCACGCCGCCTTCGCCAAGAGCAGCGATGAGATCTTCGGCGGATAGTCATACCTGAATGAGGAGGACGAGTAGTGAGCAAGAGCTATGAAGGCACTCTTCTGGGCGAAGGCCTGAAGTTTGGAGTAGTCGTCTCCCGCTTCAACGAGTTCATTACCAGCAGGCTGCTGGAGGGCGCTCGTGACGGCCTGGCGCGCCACGGGGTGAAGGAAGACGATGTCGAAGTTGCGTGGACTCCGGGCTCCTTTGAGATTCCGCTCATTGCCAAGAGGATGGCCGAATCGGGGAAGTACTCTGCGGTTATCTGTCTTGGCGCGGTGATAAGGGGTGGGACGCCCCACTTTGAGTACATTGCTGCCGAGGTCACCAAGGGAATCGCGCAGGTGAGCCTGCAGGCCGACCTGCCGGTGGTCTACGGGATAATCACCGCGGATACCCTGGAGCAGGCCATCGAGCGGGCGGGCACCAAGATGGGGAATGCAGGCTTCAACGCGGCGGTAACCGCCATCGAGATGGCGAACCTGACCAGGTCACTCACGCCGTGACCTTGTAGACCTTGTCCCCCCGCCTGACCCGGTCGGCCACCTTGATGCCGATCTGGTCGCCTGCCTTGGCCTCGTCCACATTCGCGTTGTCTATCTGCATTGAGCCCACGACAAGCTCCATGTCGGTGGTGGCTCCGTGGATATGGATGGTGTCCCCCACCTTGAGGGTGCCGGTGAGGTCGATGCCCGCCACCACCGGCTTGGCGAAGAAGTCCATAACCCGGCCGATCTCTTCTTCCGCCATGAGACTCCCTCCTTTCCCTCAGAGTATGCTGTAGTATAAGGCGTTTCCCATTGTCAATCAATATCCTGTTTCATGCAATCGTATGCTGACGTCGATATCGCTGCGCTGTGTTGCCTCGTTCAGATTGACCTTACCCCGTAATTAGTAGCACCGGTAATTAGAGTCCAGCCGCCGCTTCAG
>CAYTKL010000048.1:0-11044 GCA_964438305.1 uncultured Dehalococcoidales bacterium
TAGACCAGGTGCAGCCCGAAGGGCTAGGCGTGCTCCACCTGGAGTTCGAGCGCCCGCAGGGGAAGCTGGAGGCCGAAGGGCTGTTTGAGCCTTCCCGCAAGAGGCCGCTGCCGCTGTTCCCGCGGCGAATCGGGGTGGTGACCTCACCCACGGGCGCTGTCTTTCATGACATCGCCAGCATAGTCACCCGTCGCTACCCCCTGGCCGAGCTGGTTCTCGCGCCAACCCAGGTGCAGGGAGAGGGTGCCGAGGACGGCATCGTGCAGGCGCTGCAGAACCTGGACGACATGGAGGGCATCGATGTGGTGATTGTGGCCCGCGGCGGCGGTTCGCTCGAGGACCTGTGGGCCTTCAACGAGGAGAAGGTCGCCCGCGCTATATACGCCAGCAAGGCTCCGGTCATCAGCGGCGTGGGGCACGACACCGACTTCACCATCGCCGATTTCGTCGCCGATGTGCGCGCCCCCACACCATCGGCAGCCGCCGAGCTTGCCGTGCCCGACAGGGCCGAATTGGAGGCCCACCTCCAGTCCCTCAGCAACACACTGCTGAGGAACCTGGCGAGGAGCGTGGAGAGCCACCGGCAGCGTATAGATGAGGTCAGCAGAGCGGCGTCCGTGAATTTGAGGAACGCCCTCGCCCTGAGCAAGGAGAGGCTGCGCGGTCGAGAGCTGGAGCTGGCTTCGCTCAGCCCCATGGCAACGCTGACCCGAGGCTACGCCCTGGTTCAGCATTCGGTCACCGGCTCGGTCGTCTCCCGCCTGGACCAGGTCGAGCGAGGCGACACTATCGACGTCAAGGTGAGTGATGGACAGTTCAAGGGCAGGGTCACCGGCTCGAAGAAGGGACTCCAGGGATGGATGAACAGCTATCCTTCGAAGAAGCACTAGGCAGGTTGGAGAAGATAGTCAGCGACCTGCAGCAGGGCGGGCTTGCCCTGGAGGAATCGATTGCCCTATTTGAAGAGGGGATGGGCCTCGCTCGCATCTGCAACGAGCGGCTCAACGCCGCTGAGCTCAAGATTACCCAGCTCCACGCCGATTTCGAACAGGAGCCAGGAAACGAGGAGGAGTCCCTTTGATAAAGGCCGACCTGCATATTCACACCGGCTACTCGCCCGACTCTGTGACGCCGCTGGAGAGAATCATCGCTCGCTGCAACGAGCGTGGCATCACCTGTGTTGGCATCACCGACCACAACACTCTCGCCGGTGCTCTCGACATGAAGAGGGTTGCCCCTTTCAAAGTCGTGGTTGGAGAGGAGATCGACACCAAACAGGGCGAGGTTATCGGGTACTACATCAGCGAGGAAATCCCCAGAGGGCTCACCGCGCTGGAGACCGTGATGCGTATCAAACAGCAGGGAGGCGTGGTCTGCATCCCCCATCCCTTTGATTCCTTTCGCTTCTCCGCCATTCGGCGCGACACCCTGGAGGCCCTGGTGCCTCACATCGACATCATCGAGGTTTTCAACTCCCGCCTGCTGTTGCGTCGCCACGCCGCCAGGGCCGACGAGTTCGCCCGCACGCACGGTCTTCTCGCCAGCGCCGGCAGTGACGCCCACACGGCCTACGAGGTGGGCAATGCCTACGTGGAGATGCCCGATTTCAATGACAGGAGCCAGTTTCTCGACTCCCTGGCGCAGGGCACCGTCGTTGGCAGAATTTCCAGCCCCCTGGTCCGGCTGCGCAGCAACTGGGCCAAGCTGGGTAGACGTCCGGCACCGTGACAGGCCGCGAACAATCGTAGTGGAGGTGCGGCGGCATGAGCGAAGCATTCAAGATCGGGTGGTTCTCCAGCGGGCGCGGCGAGGGCTCGCGTGACCTGCTCCGCACCGCGTGGCGCAGCATCGCCGAAGGCGAGATTAAGGCGGAGATCGCCTTCGTCTTCAGCAACCGCGAGCCCGGCCAGGCTGAGGGCAGCGACGCCTTCTTCGATCTGGTCAACAGCTACAACATACCGCTCATAAACGTCTCTTCCCGCAAGTACAGGGACCGCTTCGGAGAGCAATGGCGACCGAAGTTCGAAGACGAGGCGATGGCGAAGCTGAAGCCCTTCCAGCCCGATCTCTGTGTCCTCGCGGGATACATGCTCATAGCCGGCGCCGAGATGTCCCAGCGCTACCCCATGCTCAACCTTCATCCCGCCGCCCCCGGCGGCCCCAAGGGGACATGGCCGGAGGTCATCTGGCAGCTCATCGCCGAGGACGCCGCCGAGACCGGCGTCATGATGCACCGCGCCACCCCCGTGCTCGACGAAGGGCCGCCGGTCACCTACTGCACCTACTCCATCCGCGGCGCACCCTTCGACCGGCACTGGGAGGCGCTCAAGGGACGTTCGGTTGACCAGGTCAGGGCCGAGGAAGGCGAGGACAATCCCCTATTCAAGCAAATCAGAAGGCACGGCCTGACACGCGAGTTCCCCCTCATCATCACTACCATCAAGGCCTTCAGCGAAGGGCGGGTCAGAATCGAGGGGCAGGGGGTGGTCGACCGGGACGGCAACCCCATCGAGGCCTACGACCTGACCGAGGAGATCGACGAGAAGGTGAAAGGGGTGCTCGCTGAATAGCCTCATCTTCTTCGACATGGAAGGCCCCCTGTCGATCCACGGCAACGCCTACGAGCTGATGAAGCTCCTTCCCAACGGTGAGCAGGTATTCGACGTCATCAGACGCTACGAACGCCTCCTCGCCCGGGAGCGCCGCGAGGGCCACGAGCCGGGAGATGCACTGGCCTTCATCGCACCCTTCCTCATTCACCACGCACTCTCGTCTGACGATATCGGCGACCAGGCGAAGAACGCTGTTATCGTTCCCGGCGCCCAGGAGCTTATCGCCAGCCTGAGCGGCTGGCAGGTCTTCTGTATCACCACCAGCTACGAGCAGTATGCCCGCCGCATCATGGACCGTGTCGGCATCGCCCCGGAGAATCTCGCCTGCACGGTGTTCCCCATCGAACGCTACGGCCGCTCGCTCCAGGAGGAAGACCACCAGATAGTCGCCGACGCTGAGCGGGACATACTGGCGATTCAGGACGGTGATGACGGGACGATAGCGAGCCGCCTCGACCGCTTCTACGGGCGAGAGCTGCCCCCGACAAGCCTGGGACCGGCGCTGCGCGAGGTGAAGCCCATGGGCGGCACGAGGAAGCTGGCCGCCCTTCAGAGGTTTGCCGCAGCCCAAGGCCAATCCGTGGACAGGGCTGTTGTTGTCGGCGACAGTGTTACCGATGCAGTGATGCTCCATGCGGTGAACACGGCCGGAGGTCTTGCCGTTGCCTACAACGCCGACGAACGGTCGCTGCCCAGCGCCACCGTCGGCCTGGCCTCCGCGCACCTCAGCGACCTCAAAGCCGTACTCGACGCGTGGCGGGAGGGCGGCAGAGAAAGGGTTGAGAAGCTGGTCAGGGAGAAGGAGAAGCTCGGCGGCGCGGGAGACAGGGAGAACCTCCACTGGCTCCCCGGCCGAAGCGACGTCCAGGCTGTGCTGCAGACCCATCAGCGCGTACGTCGCACCGTCCTGCAGCAGGCTGGTAAAGCGCACTGGAGCGGACGCGGCTGCCCCCACATCTCTCCTGGATCCCCGCCGAAAAGGTCAGCTACCCGCGTCCAGCCTCCATACACCGCCGGTAACGCACCGTCACGACGCCCTGGCTGACAGCACCCGGCGGCGCCAGCGCGAGAGCCCCAGGGAAGCCAGGAACGCAACGCCGCTGAAGAGGATGATGCTCGCCCCGGACGCCAGGTCGAGAACGTAGGAGAGCAGCAGCCCGCAGACGACGAAGACGATGCTGAGGACCGTGGACAGGAGCATCATCTTCCACAGGCTGCTGACGAACTGCCGGCTGATCGCGGCGGGAATGGTGAGCAAGGCGATGAGCAGCACTATGCCCACAGCCCGTATCAACACCACCACCGACAGCGCGATGAGTATGACGAGGGTGAAGTACAGCCACCCCGTGTGCACACCCGAAACCCTGGCGAATTCCTCATCGAAGGAAAGGCTGAGGAACTCCTTGTACAGCACAGCGACGACCACAAGCATGACCACAGTCACGCCCAGCATGAGAGCCAGGTCGGAGAAGGACACGGCGAGGATGTTGCCGAAGAGGTACCCGAAGAGGTCTGGGGCGAAGCCGGGACTCAGACCGATGAAGATGACTCCCAGCGCCATACCGACCGCCCACAGTATGCCGATCGCCGTGTCTTCGGGCAGCCGTGTGCGGCGGCTAATGGCCCCGATACCCAGGGCGGAGATAATGGCGAAGACCATGGCTCCTATCACCGGGTCGATACCCACCAGGTAGCCCAGGCCGATGCCGCCAAAGGCGGAGTGGGAGATGCCGCCGCTGATGAACACCATGCGCCGTACCACCACGTACGTGCCGATGACGCCGCAGGTGATGCTCACCAGCACTCCCGCCAGCAAGGCGCGCTGCATGAAACCGTACTGCAGTATCTCCATTGCCGACCTACTTGTGGTCGCCGAAGACCCGATGCGGCACCCCATGAGCTATCAACTCCACGGGGCACTGGTAAGCCGCCTCAAGGTCCTCACGCGATATCTCCTTTGAGTGGTGATAGAAGAGCTTGCGATTGAGGCAACCCACCGTATCCACGTAGACCGAAATGGCGCTCAGGTCGTGCGTCACCAGGACTATGGCCATCCTGTCTCTGAGCCTGTTCAGCATCTCGTAGAACTCTTCCATCATCGGCGCATCGACGCTCGCCGTCGGTTCATCGAGGAGCAAGAGCCTTGGCTCACCCACCAGCGCCCTAGCGATGAAGACCCTCTGCTGTTGGCCCCCGGAGAGCCTCCCTATCTGCCGTTCCCTGCAGTCAGCCATCTCCACCGTCTCCAGAGCCTCGAGGGCCGCCCGTTTGTCCTCGGCGCTGTAGCGCCTGAGGTATCCCGCCCGCCCGACACGCCCCATGAGCACCACATCCCACACGCTCGCCGGGAACTCCCGGTCAAAAAGGCTGTATTGCGGAACGTAGCCCACGAACCTGCGGCCCCTCTCCGGGCTTGTGCCCAGGACGGCGACCTTGCCGCGGTCCGGCTTCACCAGTCCGAGGACGACCTTGAGCAGCGTGGTCTTGCCACCACCATTGGGGCCGATTAGCCCGAGGAAATCATTCTGGTACACCGTGAGGTTGACCCCTTCCAGAATGACCGTGCCATCGAGGTGTACCCACACATCCTCAAGCTTCACCACTTCGTCGCCAGCCACCTCATCTCCGTGACCAGACATAGCCATTACTCCTCGGTCTCAGTCTGCGAACTCCAGGGCAAGCGCATCGGCTATCCGTCCCATATTGGCGATGTAGTTCTCCGGCAGCGGGTCCATGGCAGCCGTCTGCCCGCCTATCTCGGCGGCAATGGTCTCGCAGTCGTCGGTAGCGAACTGCGGCGCCACGAATACGTAGTCCAGGTCGTGCTGGATGGCGCTGTCAACACACTCCTGTATCGCCTGAGGGGTCGGTTCCTTGCCGCCGTGCTCCACCACAAGCTGCGTCAGGCCGTACTCGTTGGCAAAGTATGCAAAAGCGGGATGGTATGTAATGAAATACCGGTTGGTGAAGTCGTCGAGCGTGCAGCGGATATAGCCGTCCAGCACGTCCAACTCCTTCACATAGTCGTCCCTGTTCCTTGTGTAGAAGGCGCCGTTGCCCGGGTCGGCCTGCACCAGTCCGTCGCAGATGTTCTCCACCATGGTTCTGGCGTTCACCGGAGAGTTCCAGATGTGAGGGTCGCTCCCCATCAACTCAACGCCCTCCGAGCAGTCGACAATCAGCATGCCGGGATTGACCTCAACGATCTCGCCCATCCATATCGACTCGAACTCCACTCCGGAGCCAACCATGACGTATACCTCGGCCTCACTGACCGCCGTCATCTGACTTGGCGTGAGCTCATAGCTATGAGGGCTCGATCCCGAAGGCACCAGCACCGCCACCTCCACGCTGTCCCCCGCCACGTTTCCAACAAAATCAGCCAACGGGGCCACCGACACCACCACCCCCATCCTCCCTTCGCCACCCCCTGCCGACCCGCACGAGACAACGGTCGCCGTGAGCACAAGGCTCAGCGCCACAACACAGAGCAGCAGCCTGTGCCGGGCAAAGCCACGTCTACGCACCACCCTTTTCCCCCGAAAGCCCGGCATCGCCGCCATTGTCACGACCCGCCGCGGCAGTCGAGCCAATCGACATAGTGACCTCTCCTGAGACGTCTCCACTCGCATCATCCGGGCCCTGTCCCGCGTCAGCGGCCTCCCCACCTCCCCTCACCCAACGCGTCTTCCACACAAGAAGCGCCACACTGATTATCAGCAGGCTGAGGGCAATAATCTGACCTTCATGGAACGGCCCAATGATGGCGTGCGTGTCCCCGCGCAGGAACCTTATTCCCAATACGCCCAGCGAATACAGTGCCACATACACGCCGAAAAGCGAGCCCGGCGGCCTCAACCGACCCCGGAATACCCAGAAGAGCAGGGCGAACACCACCACGTCCCACACCAGCTCATACAACTGGGTGGGGTGGACCGCTACCCCAACGGGAGCCATCGAATCGGGGTGAGTGTAGACAAAGGCCCACGGCAATGAGGTGGTCTGCCCGTGGCAGCAGCCGTTTATGGTGCAGCCGGCTCTCCCTATCGCCTGCGCCAGGATGACCCCCGGGGCAGCCACGTCGCCAAGCGGACCGAAGGGGATGCGCCGCACCCGGCAGTACACCCACACCCCCGCCACCGCCCCCAGTATCGCACCAAAAATCGTCATTCCCTCGAATCCCAGGATTGCCTGCGGATTGGACGCATAGATGTCGAGCCTGTCGACAACATGGATCAGCCGTGAGACGATTATCGCGGAAACGATGGCCCAGGGGGCGGCGCTCAGGATGAAACCCCCGGTGATCCCGACTCGCCGGCCCATTCGCCAGACCCACAGGCAGATGAACAGGACGGCCACCACCACCAGGACTCCATACCATCTTATGGACACCGGGCCGATGGTGAAGGCAACGGGGTCAATTCCCACGACTATGGACAGTAGTGCCATTCTCAACCTCTACCTGAGCATTCTTCTCCACCGATAGGGCCGAAATGCAGCGCCGCTCAGCGAGCAGCGCCGGACCGACCTGCTACGAGAGTGCTTGCTGGCAGCCCGGGCAGCAACCGGTGAACTCGAGCAGGTGACCGTCGATCTGGAAGCCGGTCTCCCGTGATAGTCTTCTCTCAAGCTCACCCAGTCGGCACCCGGTGAAGTTCACCACCTTGCCGCAGTTGGAGCAAATCAGATGATGGTGATGCTCCGAAGGCCTGGTGAGCAGGTAGCTGCGGCCGCCGTCCTCGGTGCGCAACTCACAGATGAGTCCAAGCTCGGAAAAGACACCGAGCGTGCGGTACACGGTCACCAGTCCAATGCCGGGATGCCCGCCACGCACCCTGTGGTATATGTCCGCCGGGGTCAGGTGTTCATCGGTGCCAGCTATGACCTCCAGGACCGCCCGCCGCTGAGGTGTAAGACGGTAGCCTCGATGTCGCAGGGCAGCTATAGCTCTCTTCAATCGATCCCACTCCGTGCCCTAGATGAAAACCATTTTCATTTGCAATGCTAACAACAACAGCAGTCGTTGTCAATACCTGGGGAATCGCTTGGAAAGCAGGCCACGCAGCCGGCGGAGCCGGATGGGAGGCGGCGGCACGCACAGACCCCCCTGTCCCCCACCTTCACGCTGTCCCTGGCCGCCGCTCGTTCGCGCTCTAAGACTCGGTCTTGACCAGCACCTCGTCTATCAAGCCGTACTCTACCGCCTGCTCCGCACTCAGATAGAAGTCGCGGTCGGTATCCCTGGCGACCTTGTCATACTCCTGGCCGGTGTGGTCGACGATGATGTTGCGCAGCATCTCCTGCATCCGGATGATCTCCTTGGCGGCGATGGCTATATCGGCCGCCTGCCCCTGGGCGCCACCCATGGGCTGGTGCAGGTGGATGGTTGAATGAGGCAAAGCGTAGCGCTTGCCCTTGGCACCGGCGCACAGAAGAACCGTTCCCATGCTGGCCGCCAGCCCAACGCAAATAGTCGACACGTCGCACTTGACCAGTTGCATAGTGTCGTAGATTGCCAGCCCGGCGCTGATAATACCACCAGGGGAGTGAATATACATGATGATATCTTTGTCCGGGTCCTCCCGGTCCAGATACAGTAGCTCAGCGATAATGAGATTGGCTATCTGGTCGTTTATCGGGTTGCCCAGAAAGACTATCCGCTCCCTGACCAGCAAAGAGAATATGTCGAGAGTTCTTTCCCCTCGCGTGCTTGTCTCGGTTACAAAAGGTATTACGTCCTTTGGCAGACTATGCATCTTCCTCTCCCCCTTTCTCTGAGCCTTCTGTCGATTCAGCCTCACCTGCATCCTGCGTCGATTCGGTGGCGGCGGCTTCACTCGCCTGTGGCGGCTCCACGGAGCCGGCCTCTTCGCCGGCCATCTCCACCAACCGCCTGACCGTATTCCTCGTCAGCAATGTACGCTCCAGCGACTGCCGGCCCACGGGTGACTTGAAGAACTGCCGCAACTCATCTGCCTTGTCGCCAGCGGCCTGCGCCATCGTCTCGACCTCCCCATCCAGCTCCTGGTCAGCCACCTCGATCGCCTCATCCTCCATCACCTTGCTCAGGACCAGAGACCGGGTGACCCGCTTCGTAGCCAGGGGCCGCAGCTCCTCTCTCAGTTGCTCGGGGCTCATCTGCGTCCGCGCCAGGTAGTCCTCCAGGCTCATTCTGTTCGCCCTCAACTCGCGTTCCTGTTCGCCGATCATGCCATCGATATCACGCTCAATCAGGACCGGAGGAAACTCCACGTTGGCCTGGTCAACCACCGCATCGATGACCTGCTCTTCGTAGCCTCTCGTCGCCTGCTCCTCAGCCATGCCCCGCAGGTTGGCGGCTATCCGTTCGCGAAGCGCATCCAGGCTATCGAACTCCTCGCCGACGCTCTTGGCGAATTCATCGTCAAGCTCAGGCAGCTTCTTCTCCTTGATCTCACCGATCAGCACCTTGAACCAGCACTCATTTCCGGCGAGCTCGTCCCTCTCGTGGTCGGCGGGGAACGATATGGTGAACTCCGCCTCCTTCCCCTTCTCCACGCCCACCAGTTTCTCCGAGAAACCGGGAACGGGAAAGGCGAAATCGGCAAAGACCTGATACTGAATGCCCTCCCGTTTGTCCAGCGTCTCCTCGCCGATCTTCCCTTCCACATCCATTACCACCAGGTCACCGAGCTGGACCGGGCGCTCCACCGGCGCCCACGGCGCCTGCTCCTCACGTAGACGTTCGATGACCCGGTCAACGTCCTCGTCAGCGACCTCCACCGGCTCCCGGGGTATCCTGATTTCCTTGTACTCCCCCAGCTCCACCGTGGGGCTGAGCGGCACGGTGGCCTTGAACACCACCGGGTCGGTCTGTATGATCTCAACCTCCGGCTGGTCAATGGGTTCGAGCTCCTGCTCCTCGATGGCCCGAGCCAGAAGCTGGGGCACAAGACGCTCCATAGCCTCCTGCAGAAGGACATCTCTCCCGATGAAGCGCTCGAACATGGCCCGGGGTGCCTTGCCCTTGCGAAAGCCGGGGATCTCCGCTTTCTTCACCAGGCGACGGTAGGCCTCTTCGAGGGATTTCTCTTCCTCCTCGGGGTCGACCTCGACCTCGAGTACTACCTGGCTGTTCTCAATCTTCTCTGCTTTTGCTTTCACTTCGTCTGATACAGATTATAGCATGGGAGTAGGCCGTTTCCAAGCAGGCCTACCTATCCACCCACACATCCTTGAGAATCGGGATGCCCATGGGGGCGGGAGAGTAGCCCCTGACGTAGGGCTTGACCAGGTAGTGGCTTGTCTGAAACCACAGCGGGAGCACAGCGGCGTCATCCACAATGGCCTGCTCCGCCTCGTGGTACAACGCCAGCCTCTGGTCAACGTCTGTCTCCACCCGCGCCTCTTCGAGCAACTGGTCCACCAACGGATTGCTGTAGCCACAATGGTTCTCCACGCTGTCACTGTGGAACAGAAGGTCGAGGAAGTTCTCCGGGTCGGGGTAGTCGGCCACCCAGCCGATCTCAAAGGCCTGGTACGCCCCGCCACGCAGCTCACCCAGGAAGGTGTCAAAATCCACCACCTCGATCTCCACCTCGATACCCAGGTTCTCCTGCCACATCCACGCTATCGCCTCAGTGTGCCCGCCCACCGCCGCACCGGTCCCCGACACCGAGAAGACGACCGGCGGCAGTCCGTCCTGGTACTCCGATTCGGCCAGGAGTTGCTGGGCCAAGGCCACGTCGTAGGCAAGCCCCTCCACTCCCCCACTGTAACCCGGTAAGCCGGGAGGGAGGATTCCCGACGCCGGCGAAACGAGTCCTTTGAGCAGCACATCGATGAGCTTCTCCCTGTCCACCGCGTGACACAAGGCCTGCCTCACTTTCTCGTCGTCAAACGGAGGCGTGGTCGTGTCGAAGCCAACATAGCCCAGCGAAAGCTCGGGAACAATGACCAGTTCTTCGTTGAGCGGATTGCTGGGGTCAAGCACCCTTTCGATGTTCGTCGTCCCCACCTGGGCAATGTCAATCTGCCCCCTTTCGTACATCATCATCGAACTTCCGGTGAAGAGAAAGGTCACCGAGTCCAGCTTGGCAACGTCCCCATAGAAATCGGCGTTTCGCCCAAGGACAAGCCACTGCCCTTGCCCCCATTCCACAACCCTGAACGGGCCGGTGCCGACGGGAAGCCTCCACCAGTCCGCGGTGGACTCGACATAGTCCCTGTCCACAGCAAAGGCTGTGGGATGGGTCAGCTTGGCAAGGAAATAGGCTTTGGGGGCATCTATGGTGATTTCAAGCGTCCTGTCGTCGACCACCGTAACCCCACTGACCTCCTCCGCCTCCCCTCTCAGCTTCTCCTTGACACCAACGATATCGCCCAGATAGGCCTCGGCCACCGGGGAGCCGGTCGCCGGGTCGGCGGCCCGCTCGATGGAGTACTTGATGTCG
>CAYTKL010000049.1:0-10974 GCA_964438305.1 uncultured Dehalococcoidales bacterium
CCAATCGGATGTCCGAAGCACTTGAGCCCACCATCCGGCTGCACCGGCAGGCCGCCGTCAAGGTCAAAGAACCCTGATTCGATGTCCGCTCGCACCTTGCCGGTAGGGCTGAACTGGAGGTCTTCCATGGTCACCGCCTCGGTGATGGAGAAACAGTCATGCACCTCGGCCATGCTGATCTCCTCACGGGCGTTCTTGACGCCAGCCTCCGTGTAGGCCCGTGCCGAAGCACGTCGTGTCGACTCTACATGGGCGAAGTCGAAGTCGGTGTAGTTGATCTCCTCGCCCGAGCTTATGGCGATCTGCAGCGCCTTGACGTACACCGGGTCTGCCCTGAACTTCTTCGCCATGTCGGCACGGCACACGATGGCTGCGGCAGAGCCGTCGCTCACCCCGCAGCAGTCAAACAGGCCCAGGGGCCAGGCGACTATGGGCGCCTTCACCACGTCTTCGAGCGTCACCTCGCGGCGGAGGTGGGCCTTGGGATTCAGCGTGCCATTGTGATGGCTCTTCACTGAGACCCGGCCTATCATCCTCTTGCCTTCCTCTGGCGACAGGTTGTAGGTGGTGAAGTACCTTGTAGCCATCATGGCGAAGCTTCCCGGTGCGGTACTGTTGGCGCCGGTCATCGACACGCCGAACGCGGGAAGACCGCCGTACCCGACGTCCTTCAACTTCTCCACCCCGATCGCCAGCGCGATGTCGGAGGCTCCCGAGGCCACTGCGTAGCTGGCGGCCCTGACCGCCTCTGTGCCGCTGGCACACAGGTTCTCCACATGGGTCACCCCGATATAGGGCAGGTGGAGCAAAGTCGACAGAGGCATGCCGCTCAAGCCCTGCATGGGGAAACAGGCACCCCAGTAGGCGACGTCGATGTCGTTCTTCTCGATACCGGCGTCTTCAAGGCACTCCTTAAAGGCGTCAACCATCAGGTCATCCCCACTCTTGTCCCACAGCTCACCAAACTTGGTGCAGCCCATCCCGATGATGGCAACCTTATCCTTAATCCCTTCAGGCATTGTTACTGATACCTCCCTACCTTATTCCTTTAGTCCTCGGTTACTGGCCTTGCTTTCCAGAAGTAGCCGCTCACACCGACCCGGTCGACATACTTCCTGCGGAAGCTCAACTCGATGGGCAGGCCCACCTTGAGCTTGTCCTGCTCGCAGTCGGTGAAGTCCAGCAAGTAGCGCCCGCCTCCATCGAAGTTAATCACGCCATATATCGATGGCGGATTGGGGCTGAAGGCGAGAAGGTCGCCGGTGTAGGTGAATATGTGGCCCGTCTTGTCGGAGAAGCGGTAGTCCTCCATCTCGTCAACCGCTCCGCAGGCCGGGTTCGCGCATACGCGCTGCGGCGGGTACTGCGGGGTGCCACAGCGCTTGCACTTCGAGCCCACAAGGCCGAGGATTTCCCTGCGCTCTCTCCATAGCTTCGACGCCGAGGTCAGCGATGTCTCTTCACCACGACCCGCCGTGTCTATGGTAAGCACGCTGTTGCAGGTGATGTACCTCTCGTACTGGCCGATATCCTTCTTGAACTCCAGGTTCTGCTTGATGCCCCTCCTCTTGCCCTTCACCTTCTCTATCTCGTCGGTCACGGTGAAGAACATGGCACTGCTTCCGCCGCCGTAGCTGGCAACGAGGATCTTGTCGCCCGGCTTGGCGTCCTCCAGCGCTGCTATCAGCACCATCAGGGGGTAGGGAGCGCCGGTGTTGCCGATGGCGGTGAACATGCTGTCCTGGACCTGCTCCGCCTCGAACCCCAGCTTCTTGGCGATGCCACCGTGGGCCCGCGGGTACAGGCAGGGGTAGCATACCTTGGCGAAGTCCTTGGCGCTGAGGTTGTACTTCTTCATCAGGCCGGCGAGCGCCTCACCGATGAACTTGCCGTAGCCCTCATCGCGAATCCATCTGTCTTCCCACTGGCGGTTGTACTTATCGCCCGTGACCCTGAAGTGGTCCATGATGTCGTAGGACAGGGTGTAGCTGCCGTCGAGGCTGGCGATTACTCCCTCATCTCCCATGAGAAGGGCAGCGGCGCCATCCCCGTACTGCTCCTCCAGCGGGCCACCGGCCTTGGCAATGCGGCAGTCGCTGCTGCAAACCATGATGTTCTTCGCCGAGCCTGCCTTGATGGTGTCGGCAGCGGTGAGAACGGCTGAGGCCGCCCCGCTAATGGAGCCCCCGATGTCCGCTGTCCTGATTTCGGGACTCAGGTCAAGCGCGGTGGCGATTATCGACGCTGCCTGCCGCTCCATGAACGGTGATGTCGTGGTGGCAAAGTACAGGCCGTCTATCTTCTCCCGCTCAGCATCGGTCAAGCAATCGATGGCTGCGTTCACCGCCATGCTCACGCTATCTTCGTCCCAGTTGGCCACGGCCTTCTCCCCGGGCAGCAAGCTGGCCGGGTTCAGCCATGACCCTATAGCGCCGTAGATGGTCATGCGGTTGATGCGATACCAGGGAATGTAGCCCCCGTAGGAAGTGATTCCTACCATACCAATACCTCCTTATCTTTGGTTACCAAGAACTGCGCTCAAGTCAAGCGAGTCAGTAGTCCTACCACTCTGTCGAACGCCATCATCTCCTTTCAGCCCCAATCCGGTCAGGGGAAAGCGTAATATGCAATGAAGACGAGACACGCGAAGAGGCGTGTCTTGTTGCTGCAAATAGAAGGCTGCCGGTACCCGCCCGGCGCGTGTGAGGGGTATTGCGAAGCTGTGACCGTATGCATCCCGGTCCGAAGGAACTCCCCGCCTCGACTATCCTAGTCATCCTGAGTATATTGCCCACTCTCTGTAGGAGACCTAGCCCAGCTTTACCACCAGACAGGTCACTGTCCTTGAGACACCGCTGATCTAGTGCACGCCCTTGGTCACCAGGTCTCCTACAGAATTGATATCCTTCCCTTCCAATATGGCGATCACGTCATAGGGCCCGGTCACCGCTTCCACCGACGTCACCCCGTCCACCTGCCGCAACGCGGTAATGACGTCCCTGGTTTTTCCCACACCCACTTCGATAAGCACATACGCCTTGGTGCTCATCGCCTGCCCCTCCAAACCCTTATCCTGGCTTCTTGAGGTCTACTCCCCGTAGATGCCGACGAAGATGGTACATGCGGGAGGAGCACCACCAAGATTATGCGTGAGTCCCAGCTTCGGGTTCTTGAGTTGACGAGGGCCGGCCTTGCCCTGGATCTGCTTGTACATCTCGTATATCATCCTCAAGCCGCTTGCGCCTATGGGATGACCGAAGCACTTCAGCCCCCCATCCGGCTGTACCGGCAACCCGCCGTCGAGATTAAAGAAGCCAGACTCAATATCCGCCCTTACCTCGCCCCTTGGGCTGAACTGGAGGTCCTCCATAGTCACTGCCTCGGTAATGGAGAAGCAGTCGTGGACCTCAGCCATTCCTATCTCCTCACGGGGAGTCTTCACTCCGGCCTCTTCATAGGCTCTCAGGCCCGCCTGCCAGGTGGACTCCACGTGCGTATAGTCGTAGTCGGACCTGACCAGCCCCTCATTGCCCACCGACATCTGCAGGGCCTTGATGCGCACCGGGTCAGGCCGGAACTTCTTGGCATCCTCGGTTCTCACCAGGATGGCTGCCGCCGACCCGTCGCTGACCCCGCAGCAGTCGAAAAGCCCCAGCGGCCACGCGATTATCGGCGCCTTGAGCACCGTCTCCAGGCTCACCTCTCGCTGGAAGTGGGCTCTGGGGTTGAGGGTGCCGTTGTGGTGGCTCTTCACCGATACCAGGCCGATCATCTTCTTGCCATCGTCAGGACTGAGGCCGTAGCGGGCGAAGTACTTGGTGGCCATCATGGCGAAGTTCCCCGGCGCGGTACTGGTGGGCCTCACGCCGGCGTCCATGATGCCGCCTGCCGAGCCGAGGCCGCTGAAGCCGGTGTCCTTCAGCTTGTCAACGCCGATGGCAAGCGCGATGTCGCAGATGTTCGCCGCCACTGCATAGGCCGCGTTCCGCAATGCATCCGATGCGGTGGCGCAGGCGTTCTCCACCCTGGTTATGGGGACGTATTGCAGCTTCAGCGCTCCAGCCACCGGCAGCCCGGTGTTGCCGGAGGAGGTGGTGCCGTACCATGCGGCGTCGATGTCCTTGGGCTCGATGCCGGCATCCTCGTACGCCTCGTAGGCTGCCTCGACCATCATATCGTCAGCACTCTTGTCCCAGTTCTCACCGAACTTGGTGCACCCCATTCCCACAATGGCAACTCTGTCTTTGATACCTATCGCCATTTCTGTTTCCCCCCTTGTAGTATTCTCTTCCAGCCCTCTCGTCTATCCTCTTGAGGGCATGGTCTTCCAGTAGTAGTTGTGCACGCCGCGGTCCAGATAGAGCTTCCTGAAGGTCATCTCGACCTGCTGGCCCACCTCGACTTCCTCGGGCTCCCGGTCGGTCATGTTGAAGACGCCTCTGCCGCCTCCGTCAAAATCAACCACGGTGACCGTCATTGGCGGGTCGGCCGAGGCGGCCAGGTTGTCATGGGTGAAGGTGAATATCGTTGCCTTGTGGTCGGACAGAGTGACCGGGTCGAACTGGTCCTTGGTGTGGCACACGATGCATACTCGCTGCGGCGGGTACTGCTGCGTCCCGCACGCCTTGCACTTGGCGCCATGGAGAGGCAGCACTGCGTCGGTATCCCTCCATAACGCTGCCACCGACGTGGGTATCCTCTCGGGCCGGGCTGCCGCGGAGAAAGTGACCAGCTCACGCCATCGCAGGTACTTCTCGAAGCTGGCCAGCGACCTCTTCGACGCGAGGTGATGCTTGATCCCTCGTCTATCCCTGGCCTTCTCTATCTCCGGCGTTACCTCTACCACGAAGGCACTGGCACCATTGCCGTAGCCGGCACAGAGCACCTTGTCTCCTGCCTTGGCTTCTTCCAGGGCTGCCACCAGTATCATGAGAGAGAGGGCGGCACCGGTGTCACCAACCGTGGCGAACAGAGAGTCCTGGACCTGCGCCTCCTCGAGCCCCATTCGGCGCGCCAGAGCACCATGCCTCCGGGCGTTGGGACCGTAGTAGGCCGCCTTGGCCAGGTCCTTCGGCTCCATACTCGTTTTCTTCAAGACCCCGGCAACGGCCTGGGGAAGGAACTTGTTGTACCCTTCATCAAGAGTCCAGCGGTCTTCCCAGGAGCGGACGAAGGCGTCTCCCTCCGCCCTCCACCTGTCCATTATAGGGACGGTAAAGGTGTAGTTGCCCACCATCGTGGCAATGAGACCGTCCTTCCCCAGCAACAGGGCGGCGGCGCCATCGCCGAAGGACTGCTCAAACTCGCCCTGGGCAGCGCCGAGCCTGGTATCGGCCACGACCACAAGGACACTGTCGGCGGAGCCGGCATTGATGGTATCCATGGCCGCAGCTACGGCGTCCATCCCGCACCTGAGCGAGTTGCCGAAGTCGGCCGTTCGCACACTGCTCGGCATATCAAGGGCACTGGTGATTATTGACGCGCCCTGCCTCTCGGTGTAGGGGGAAGTGGAGGTGGCGAAATATAGGGCATCGACCGTCGACCGGTCAATGCCTCGGAGGCAGTCAATCGCTGCCGCGGTGGCCATGGTTATGCTGTCTTCATCGAAGTTCCGCACCGCCTTCTCCCCTGCCTGGGGAGCCACCCCCCACGCCGTGGCAATCTGCGAGCGGGGGAGCCGATGCAACGGTATGTAGGCACCATATGATCTGATTCCGGCCATTAAGTCGCTCCTTTCTGTTAACAGAATGCAATCCCCGATTGTACAACCTTCCAATTATCATGCCATTCCTTCGGCCCTGTCAAGACCCGCACAACCAAAAAAGGCTAAAAAAGGATAGACTGGCTTAGCGGCTGGATTTTTCGATGTGGATTGGCCTGTGCCATCCCATCCGCCGCATTCCCTTCCCGCTAATGGCGAGCCCGGTCGCGAGTGGCTACGTGGGGCGCAAAGACGAAGCTAGGCCGTTTGACGGCCTAGCTTTGGATGGTATAATACAGGCGGTTTGCAGATACGGACCCATGGAAAGACTCGTCGTCGGCGCCGAGAGACTGGGGTTTGACCTTTCCCGGCCGCAACTGGATAGCTTCCAACTCTACTACGAAGAGTTGGTTCAGTGGAACGAGAGGTTGAACCTCACTGCCATCACGGACTATGAGGAAGTGCAGACCAGGCACTTCCTCGATTCTCTCACCGTGGCCATCTTCCTGGACAACCTGCCCACCCCGGTGCTCGACATAGGCACTGGGGCCGGATTCCCCGGGATCCCGGTGAAGATTCTTTTGCCCAGCATCAGATTGTCGCTTGTGGAGTCCACCGCGAAGAAGGCGGCTTTCCTCAACCATCTTGTTGACAAGCTGGGGCTCGAGGGAGTGGAGGTGGTGACGGGACGCGCTGAGGAACTGGCCCACGATGCGGGCTACCGTGAGACCTTTGATGTTGTGCTTTCGAGAGGTGTGGCGAGGCTTGACACCCTCGCTGAACTCGCGTTGCCCTTCTGCGTATGCGGTGGCTGTCTTGTAGCTCAGAAGAAGGGGAGTATCGACGCGGAGGTGGATGCCGCTTCTCCGGTCATCGACATTCTCGGTGGCCGACTGAGGGAAGTCAGGTGGCTTACACTGGAGGAGTTGGACGAGGAGCGGGCTCTGGTGGTTATCGACAAGTGTGCCAGCACGCCGCAGGTCTATCCGCGGCGTCCTGGCATCCCGAAGAAACGGCCCATCAGGGCCAGACGGTGAGGGACTGGAAAAAGCCTGTCATTGAGCACGGAAGACAACCTGAGCACCGAAGATAACCTCGGTAACGAGGGAGCGGCGACAGAGGTATCGCTGGGGAGACGGTTCCTCAACTACCGCACCCTCATCTCCTTCGTCATCGCCTTGGGCCTGCTGGTCGTGCTCTTCGAACGGCTCGACGTGAACTTCGGTTTGACCTGGGGCATGATCAAGGCCTGCAACCCGGTCTTCTACGCCTTCGCATTCCTTTCCTATTATGTGACCTTTCCCCTGCGGGCGCTGCGCTGGAGAATCCTGTTGCGCAGTGCCGGCTACCGCAAGGAGGACGGTGTGGCGCTGCCCTCCCTGTGGGTGCTCACCCAGATCATCCTGATAAACTGGTTCGGCAACAGCGTCATATATGGCAGGCTGGGGGACCCGTATCGCGCCTACCTCCTCAAGGATGCCGCCGCCAACGTCAGCGTTTCCAAGTCCATGGGCACCGTATTTGCCGAGCGCTGTCTCGACATCATCATGGTCTTCATCGTTCTTATGGCTGCGATCTTCGCCCTGCTGCTCACCGGGGGCGGCGGCATGACCACGGCGGGAATCGTGCTGGCAGTCGGCAGCGCCATGATGCTCGTTGTAGCCGTTCTCCTGGGCGGTATGGGGCGCTTCGGCGGCAGGCTGGAGCGGCGCTTGCCGGGCAAGCTGAAGCCCCTGTACAGTCGCTTTGAAGAGGGCACCCTGACCAGCTTCCATCGGCTCTCCGTTGTCGGGCCGCTGAGCATAGTGATCTGGCTCCTGGAAGCTGGCCGCCTGGCCCTTGTCGTTCAGGCTCTCGGTGGGCCTATTGGCTTTGGCGCCCTGGAAGTGGGGGTGCCGGTGATCCTGTTCGCCGCACTGGGCAACGCTCTCATTACCGCCATACCGCTCACCCCCGGCGGACTGGGGTTGGTCGAGCCTGGCGTGGCCGGACTGCTGATGATTGGCCCCGTGTCGCGCGGCATGGCCCTGTCAATAGTCGTGCTCGACCGCACCATCAGCTTCCTCAGCGTGATCGTCCTTGGACTGCTGGTCTTCCTCTGGTGGCACTTCACCCAGGCGAGGAGGATACGGCTTCGATAGGGCCCGCGTGTCATCGCCGGGTCTGGCCCAAACGCAGGGGCGTTCAATCGAACGCCCCTGCTTGCTGACAGACCTGCCGCAGGCAGCACTGTGAGCAGCGAGCGGTCTTTCGACACGCCTCCTTCCCGTGGCGGACAAGCAGGGCGTGGTACTCGTTATACAGCGCCTCGTCACGGGGCAGGTTCTCCGTGAACAGGGCTTGAAAGGCACCGTAGCTATCGGTCGAGGGGGCCAGGCCGAGGCGATGCAGTACGCGCCGTGTGTAGGCATCGACGACGAACACCGGCTTCTTCGCCGCGTACAGGATGATGGAGTCCGCGGTCTCCTCCCCGATGCCGTGAACGCGGAGCAGCCACTGGCGAAGTGAGGCGGCATCCTCTTCGAGGAGTCTCTTCAGGTCGCCGCCGTAGCAGGAGTGCAGTCGCTCGGCAAAGGCCTTGAGCTTCCTCGCTTTGGCGTTGTAGTACCCGCAGGCATGAATAAGCGTGCCCAGCTCTTGTACGGGAATCGCCAGCAGCGCCTGCGGGGTAAGCGTTTCCGCCGCTTTGAGGTTGGCGATTGCCTTCTCCACGTTGGCCCACGCCGCCGACTGGGTCAGGATGGCCCCGACGATGACCTCGAAAGCGTCCTCCGCGGGCCACCAGTGCTGAGGGCCGTAGCAGGCCAGAAGGCGGTGGTATATCTGGAGCAGGGTCTCTGTCGTGGCCGTCATCGCCTGAACCTGGTCACCCAGTCCGGCCCCCTGTAGTCATCGGGCGCGTCCAGATGGGGAAGGTACGGCTTGATGTCCAGGACGGGTGTGCCGTCGACGGCGTCGAGGCCGACAACAGTGAGCACGTTACCCCTGCGCTCCAGCAACCGCGGTGCGCTCACCCCCACGGGGTTGGGGCGGTAGGGGCTGCGCGTGGCGAACAGCCCGACCAGCGGCAGGTCGGTTCTCCCCTGAGGGTGGATCTTGACTGCTGGCCTGTGTCCCACCGGGACCTTGTGCATCCAGAAGACCACGACGACGTGGGAGAACTCCTCCAGCCCGTCGAGACCTTCCCCCAGGCCCTCGTCGACGATGATGTCTGAGGTCACCTTCTCCCAGCCGCCCCTTCGTGGCTCTATGACTTCATTGCGCACCACGCCGATCGGCCTGAAGACTGCCTCTTCCATGCGTCTCTCTCCCTGTCGCTTCGCGTTGAATACCGCTTCCTGCACAACTTCCCCCTCCCTCTAACTCCCTCCCGCCAGGGGAGGGAGGACATGTTCCCCTCTCCCTCGACGGGATAAGGGGCATGCAGTGGTCAAGTCCCCTCTCCCTCGATGGGATAAGGCGCATGCCGTGGTCAAATCCCCTCTCCCTCGATGGGATAAGGCGCATGCAGTGGTCAAATCCCCTCTCCCTCGATGGGAGAGGGGCAGGGTGAGGGTGAAGCGTGTCGAAGGATGAAGGCGCGAGGTTATTCGAGAGCCTCACTTATCTTCTCCAGGACTCCGTTCGTGTTCGTTAGAACCTCATTGTTCCAGAACCTCAGTACCCTGAAACCCTTCTCATTGAGCCATGCCGTTCTGCGCTCATCGTTTGCCCTGCCTTCACTATCATCATGTTGACCACCATCGATTTCAACGATGAGCTTCGTTTCAAGACTAACGAAATCAGCGATGTAGCGTCCTATGGGCTGCTGTCTTCGGAACTTGGCACCTGTCATCTGTCTGCTCCTCAATCTCGCCCACAGCACCTTTTCGGCCTCTGTTTGATTGCGGCGAAGATTGCGAACAAACAGTGTGCGGTTTGCGTTTCTCTTCATCCCCCTCCCTCTAGCTCCCTCCCCCAAGGGGAGGGAGAATACGGTGGACACCCTCCCGCCATGGGTGGAGGACACCGTCCCGCTGCCAGAGGGGAGCGGCTCGTCCATAATTCCCTGTGCGTTGGTTGGCGCCCGCAATCCACAGTCCCCTCTGCCTTCGAGGGCGACAGCAACTCCAGTCCCCTCTCCCTGTTGAGGGAGAGGGTTAGGGTGAGGGTGCCGGCTGCCACGGCGTGACCGTCAGGATCTTCCTCACCTGGTCCGGGTAAGCCGCGATGAGGCGAAGCTCGTCGTCGGTTAGAGGCAGTTGAGTGTGGGCGCTGGCAATCTGTACCAGCTCAAGCACGCGCCTTGCCGTTGCGTCGTCGGGCAGGGTGATGCCGATGCCCTCGTAGACATGTCTCAACCCGGCCAGGCCGCCGAATTCGCCGGTGGTGATGACCCGCCTGGCGGAAACGTGCACATCGTCCCCCACACCGAGAATCTCGCGGTGGAAGAGTTCGTAGTTCCTGCGGTCCTTGAGGAAGCCGTCGGCGTGAATCCCCGCCTCGTGGGCGAAGACGTTTGCCCCGACCCCTGGCTGGTTCATGGCAATGGGAACCCCGAAGGCATCGGAGACGTAGCCGGCCAATTTGGCGGCCACCCGCAGGTCTATCGGGTCGCCGATGTGGTAGGCCTCCATGTCGCGGGCGAAGTTGAGCACCAGCAGGCAGCTCAACAGGTCAGCCTGACCTGCTCTCTCTCCAACGCCGTTTACTGAAGTATTGATGTAGGCATCAACACCACTGTCGATGGCGGCCTGGGCCCCGGCAATGGAGTTGGCCACCGCCAGTCCCAGGTCGTTGTGGCAGTGCATTTCGACCGGAATCCCCACTTCCTCCGCCAGGCGCTTCACCCTCTCATAGATGCTCTTCGGGGCATCATAGCCAACGGTGTCGCAGTATCTGAAACGGCCGGCTCCTGCCTCCCGTGCCGCGTGGGCAAACTCGACGAGATAGCCCATTTCGGTGCGGGATGAGTCCTCGGAGTTGACTCCCAGGCTTGCCACCCCGCCTGTCCTGGCACACCTGGCCGCCTTCACCATCTCTTCAATTACCGTATCCTTGCCCAGCTTGCCGCGGAACTTGCCACGGACCATCTGCTCCGATGTGGAGATGGAGATGTTGAGGTCGCGCACCCCCGTCTCCAGAGACTGCGTCACGTCGGAGGCAATGGCCCGGCACCATCCTTCCAGCACCAGGCAGCCCATGGCACCCATGTCCCGCAGCTCCAGGTTCCCCTGTACGTAGTTCCGCTCGTGCCTTACCGCCGGGAAGGAGAACTCCGACTGGTAGACGCC
>CAYTKL010000050.1:0-10902 GCA_964438305.1 uncultured Dehalococcoidales bacterium
CATCTACAGCGAGTGGGAACGCTTCGGCAAGGTGGACATCGCCAAGATGCTGGAGAACAGTTAGTCTGTTCCACAAAGGCTGGCGTTGGCGCTGGTCCAATCGCCTTGAGGATAATCCGTAGGAGTATGGCTTGCGATACCTGGTGAGGCCGATGTGTATCGGCGACCTGCCACAGGTCAATGACATAGACAGGGTATGCTTCCCTACTCAGTGGCCCACGTTGTCATTCAGGAGGGAGCTGGTTTCGAATCGCCTGTCTCACTACCTTGTCGTCCTGGAGAACGGCACCCGCGTCACTGAGCTTGAAGGCGTGAGCAACGATACTGGCTCCAGGTCTGTTGACCGATTCCCGGAGCGACTCAGACGCTTCTTCTTCGCTGACAGAAAGCCGGAACCCACGACCCAGGAGCGAATCCTGGGCATGGTCGGTTTCTGGACCATGGCAGATGAGGCTCATATCAGCACAATAGGCGTCCGCCCGGCATACCGCAGGCAGGGGCTGGGAGAGCTGCTGTTGATCTCGGCAATCGAACTGGCGCAGACGCTCAATGCCACCATCGTCACTCTGGAGGTGCGCGCCTCCAACGTACCGGCTCAGAGCCTCTACGAGAAGTACGGCTTCACCAGGGTAGGGGTACGCAAAAGCTACTACAACGACAGGGAAGATGCCCTCATAATGACGACTGACACCATCAGTTCAGGCGCTTTCCAGAACCACTTTCAGCGGCTGAGGCAGGTCCATGTCGAGACGTGGGGCCCGACGGCGTGTTGGTTGACATAAGTATTGCCTCAGGGCGTGCAAACACCTTGACAGCCGACGAGCAGCCGACTTACCATAGCCACGGCATCTGACACAGCAAGAACGAGTCAACGCTATTCGCCGGTTGAGAAGTAGTCCAGCACAGATGGAGGTGCAGCATGAGACTGGTCGTCGTCGGAATGGGACAATGCGGAGGCAGGCTGGCTGACGAATTCGCCAGACTGAACAGGAAGGCGAGGTCTGCTCGCGGCATAGACGTGGTCCCCGGTGTATATGCAGTGAACACGGACCAGGCCGACCTGGCAGGGCTGCACACCATCAAGGAGGATTTCTCGCACCGAATCCTCATCGGCGGCAGAAAGACCGGCGGTCACGGAGTCGGCAAGATAAACGAGGTCGGCGCCGCCGTGGCGCGTGCGGATAGCTACAAGGTGATTGACGCGGTGAGAACCGGAGAACGGTTCTACGAGACGGCGGCCTTCCTGCTTATTGCCGGAGCCGCCGGCGGCACCGGCTCCGGGGCAATGCCAATCTTCGCCCAGACGCTGAAGGAGCGCTATCCCAACAAAGCGGTCTACTGCCTCTCCATCCTTCCCTTCCTGCACGAGGAAGCCACGGAGGAAAGAGCCGTCTACAACGTGGCGACCTGTCTCAAGTCCACCTACGCCGTCTCCGACGCAGTGATTCTCGTCGACAATGAGCGGTTCATCAAGAGAGACGCCAACGTGGTGACCAACATGGAGAAGATCAATCAGAACATCGTATCACCGTTCCTCGACCTGCTCTGTGCCGGCGAGGAAATGAAGCGAAGCCATATTGGAGCGAAGACCGTCGATACGGGCGACATAATGCAGACCCTGGAGGGGTGGACGGCTATAGGCATGGGCAAAGCGAATCTGCCCACGTTTCGCTGGTGGCCCTTCCGCGGATTGCGGAACTTCAGGAAGAAGGGCAGGGAGACTCAGAGAGGACTGGAGGCGGTGGACCAGGCCGTGGCCGAGCTTTCGGTGGCGGTCAACCCCAAAGATGCGGGAAAGGCCCTCTACATGCTCTCCGCGCCATCCGAGGAGATGAATGTAGCCCTGGTACGCGAGCTGGGGAGCATCATGCGGGAGATGGCGGAGGACGCGGTAATCAGAAGCGGCGACTACCCCAGGCCAGGCCGCGAAGTCGCCGTCACCCTGCTGTTCTCCAAGCTCAACAGCGTGGAAAGGCTGAAGGACCTGTATCGGAGTGCGGCGGGCTCGAGTTCAACCATAGAGAAGAGGCAAAAGGAAGCGCAGATACGGCTTGCAGAGATGGACGAGATCTCCGAAGGCCTGCCCTCGCTGTTCGAGGACCCCAGGACGTCATAGCCCACTCTCGTATGCGCGCCCCAGCCGGATACCCGGCGAACGCATCACGTCAACACCTCTGAGGAGCCCGGCTTCACCCACTGAAGCAGCCGGCTCCTCTTTTTCTGACTCCGGCAACCGACAGGCAACCCGAGCACCTGCGGCACAACGCGCCGCGCCAGGCCCCGGCGTCCGCCACCACGAAGGCCACGAGACGACACCCCTCCTTCATCACCGAGTGGACTATCAGGTACACACGACGAACGCCGCAAACATATCCGGGGGGCGCGCTGCTGTGGGCTGCGTCGCAGGGGGCGCTACCGCGTCGTGCTCGGGCTCACCAGCCGCCAGTAGTGGCTCGTGGTGAGGTTCTGAATGATGGCGAACTCCGGCCCCAGGTACGTCAGCACAACGTTGTCTCCAACCTGTAGCTCGGAGAGGTTTATCTTGAAGTCGACGTCGAAGTCCACCTGCTGGTCCTTTCCGTCGTACAGACCCGTAATGGTGATGGAGAAGTACCATCGGAACCCGGTGCGGCTGCCGCTTATCGCCTTCAGCTTGCCGGCGCGGCTGATGAAGGTTGCCCCGCAGTGCGGGCAGCGCAGCTTCTTGGTGGACCGATTGAAATCATACAGGTGGTGCGCATCACAGTCCGGACAGACGAGCATGACCTGCGACAGCGAGAACTTGAGCAGGGCCTTGGGCCCCTTCCGCCGTCTCGCCCAGTAGACCCGGTCGTAGCTGGTCCGCATCTTCGGGTCCAGCAGGCACTGGTAGGCCTCGTCAAGAAGTTTGACACGTTCCACCACCATATCGCTGGCGCCCTCTTCAAAGTGGTACTGCTTGATGAGGGCAGCGTAGGCGGCCTTCACCGCCTCCGAATCGGCGTCGGCGGCGATGCCCAGCATGGCATAGTAGTCCCGCCAGACGGTCTCTTGCTGGTCGTGCTCTTCCATGCGCGCAGACTCCGCTACACCGAATGCAATCACCGGGTCAAGAGCAAGCGTGTCGGGTTCGACACGATTGTAGCATAAGACCTCGGCGCGGTGAAACCATCTGGTGCCAGTTCAGCCAAACGGCGGCGCGGCCGGGAAGATGGACAGGGCAGGCCCTGAAGCGAAGACACCGCTGGGGGGGAACTACCTGCGCTCTGGGGGCAGCGGCCTTTCCCTCCACGACTTCCACCACAGCACTCTGAAATAGCGGCCTTCACCACAAGGGTCGCTCACCCGCTCTTGGACCTTGATGGAGGGGATGTTGCCCTTGCGCATTGCGTACCGCCTGACCTCGATTCCATTGTCACGCGCCACCATATGAAACAAGGACGCACCATGCTCGCCAAGCCCCTTCCCCCTGTGCCTCGGACTGGTCCAGGCGCCGGTTCCAACCGCTTCCCTGTTGGCGAAATCGACCTTATAGGGCGGCTCATTCAGGCTGTCCAGCGCCCGCTGGTCGAAAGCAACCCAGCCTATGTGGGCAAGCTGGTTCCCGACGAAAACGCAGGTTGCCACCGCGCCCTGGTCCAACCTCTCTCTGGCATTGGGAACGTGTGAGCGAAACTCGAATCCTTCAGCCTCCAGCTCGTCCACTTCCTCATTCGAAGACACCAGCCTCGGCATGATGCCGTCGGCTCCGGCGGTGGACTGGGCTTCGCTCAGTCCCTCGGCGCGAGGTACCGGCTTGGCATACAGGTAGTAGGTCGAGTATTCGAAACAGCGGCGCACGAGCAAGCGATATACACGGCCGAGCAGTCCCCCCAGGCCCTCAGTCCTGTAGATGTGATGGGGTCTATTGAACGGCCCCGTCAGTGCACCCATTGAGGTGTCATCCTCCTGTCGGCTTTCAATGCATGTCACCTTTGCCCTCGCGTCACTATCATAAGCGTTGCAGCGGTGAATCGTCAACGAGTCTCGATACAGGCAAGAGGCGGGCTATGACGCAACGTTAGGCAGGAGGGAGCGATACGCTTCTATGTGTCTTTCATCAGACCGGACTGTGCCACGTCTGTGCGGGCGCGGGTGGCCTCACCATGTCACCTTTGCTCAGAAAACCCATCAGGAGCAAAGTGAGCGAAGCCGGCGTCACAGGTGGCATAGACATCGCCATACATGGTCCTGTCCGACACGTCTGCGAGGATGTCACACATTCTCTCCGCTTCAACCCATTCCTCCAGACTCAGACGCATCGACTCCCCCACGGAGTAGTTGAACCAGTGCATGCCCATGCTGGCAAGGCGTCTGACGGAACGAATGGCCGGGTCAAGGAACTCCGGGCTGTACTCAAGGGAGATGACCTTGATTGGCCGGGACAAACCCTTCAGGACCTCGAACTCAAAGCCTTCGACATCGATCTTGCAGAAGACCGGCTGGCCGTACTCCTCTATCAGCCTGTCCAGTGTCGTTACCGGGACCGTCACGCTCCTGTCCCAACGGTAGTGACTGAGCCGCCCGCTTGCCTTGACGCTCTCGATCCACCCTCTGCTGAGTGACGAAAGCCCGTGGGCGTTGCTCAGCATCATCTCCGCCTGTCCCTCCTTCTCGCCAAGCGCCTTCTGCACTATCCTGACACTGCCGCTGTTCCCGTACCTCTCCTTGAGCCGTCGCACACAAACGTCCTGAGGTTCAACCGCCACTACAGTAGCGCCGAGCCTGACAAAGGTCTCGGTCCTGTCTCCCACGTTCGCACCGATGTCAAAGCACAGGTCGCCTTCTCCAACGAGCCGCGAGTAGAAGGCTATCATCGCCCGCCTGTGGCGAGGAGGCTCACCCCAGGGCTGGATTGCCCTCCACCTCAGCCACATGCGTCTGGCCACGCCCAGCATCCTCAGGTGTTTGAGCATGGTGACCACAACCTTCTTCGCTCTACGCTCGTTCATTGTCCGCAGCCGTCTCAATGACACTGGTCGATGGGAGAGGTTGCTCCGATTATAGCACGCTGATGCTTTTTGGGGCTCCGCTCAAGTTGACAGGAGGCTGTCAAACATATACGATTCGAATGGTTTTCAGGAGGTGCAAGCATGCTACCAGAGGAAGTATCCAAACTCGTAGGTAAAGCCGGAGATGTCATGGTTTTCGAGGTGGAGAAGGAGCCCATCAGACGGTTTGCCGATGCCGTGGGTGACCCCAATCCTCTCTACTGGGACGAGGAGTATGCCAGGAGCTCAAAGTATGGCTCCATCATAGCTCCCCCCGGTTTCATCAGCTCTCCGTGGTTCAGCCGGCCGAAGAGCGGTGTGCCCGCTTCCAGTGCAAGAGAGGAGCTCAGAGCTGCACTGCAGAAGGCCGGCTACACCAATCCGGCGGCGGTTGACGCCGGCATAGAGTACGAGTTCTTCTGTCCGGTTCGGGCTGGAGATACCATAGCCTTCACCTCGTCGATCAAAGAGGTCGTTGAGCGCGAGGGAAAGACGGGGAAGATGGCCTTCATAATCACCGAGACGAAGTACACCAATCAGAATGGTGACTTGGTAGCCATCGCACGCGGGACCGGGATTCAACGCTAACTCATCAGCTATTCGGAGGAAGGAACAAATGGCCAAGCAACTATACTGGGAAGATGTTGAGGTCGACAGTGAGGTAACCCCTCTAGCCAAGGTAGCTACCAGCCAGATGCTGGTCAAATGGGCGGGTGCTTCGGGGGACTTCAACCCCCTTCATTACGATGACCCCTTTGCTGCTGCTTCAGGAGTGGAGAAGCCGGTTGTCCACGGAGCACTGAAGCGGCAGTGGTTGATTCAGCTAGTGACTGATTGGATGGGAGACGAAGGGACTTTGAAGAAGTTCTCGTGCCAGTACCGGGGCTTCGACTACCCGCGATTGATGAAGACGATGGCGGAGCCCCATGAAGGAGATACCTGGTGGTGCAAGGGCAAGGTCACCAACAAGTACGTCGAGGGCGACGAGCATTGTGTGGACTGCGATATCCGCATCGAGAATGCGAAGGGTGAGGTGACAACCCCGGGCAAAGCCACCGTCGTCCTGCCATCCAGAGGCTAGTTCTCAGAATCTTGATTGCCTCAAAGTGGTTCTGCGTTTCCGTGCCAGACCGGTCTGGTGCCCCCAAGCCAGGCAGGTCTGCAAGGCGCTGCCCCAAACGGGAACGCTGAAGCAGCGGCCGGACTCCAATCACCAATCCTGCTTACTATGGGGTAAGGTCAGCAAGACCCGATATGGATATGGTGCAGGTATGGACAGGTGCCATGGCAGGAAGTCGTACGTGCGCTTCAGGTAAGGAGATAGTCTCAGGTGAAGAAGGTAAAGGTAGTGGCCGACAGCGCAGTCTGTCTACCCAGTGAACTGATTGAGAGATACGGCATTGAACTGGTGCCGGAGAGAATAGCCTTCGGGGACAGGGTCTATCGAGACGGCATAGAGTTGAACCCTGGTGAGTTCTACACTCTCCTCCAGCAGGCGAAGGAGTTGCCTACCACGTCAGCCCCCTCACCCGAAGATTTTGCCGTTGCCTACCAGAAGGCGATTCAGGATGCAGAGAGCGTAGCCTGCATTCTGGTGACTGCCGGGCTCAGCAGCATGGGACTGAAGTCGGCACTAGTAGCCAGAGAATCATGTCCCGAGATACCAGTAGAAGTGATCGACTCTCGAACAGCGGTGGGGGCATACGGGTTTGTGGTGTTGGCGGCGGCACGTGCCGCCGCCAACAATAGGTCTCTTCCCGAAGTCATCAAGATAGTAGAGGACATGAAGGGGCGAGTCAATATGATAGCCACGCTGGATACCATGAAGTATCTGGAGAAGGGAGGGCGCGTCGGCAAGGCGGCTTGCTGGGCGGGCAGTCTACTCTGTATCAAGCCCATCATAGAAGTACCAACCTCCACCGGGGTTGTGGAGCCGGTAGGCAGGGTCAGGAGCAGGAACAAGGCATTGGAGTGGTTGCTGGACGTCATGGAGGAGAGGATAAGCGGAGAGCAACCGATACATGTCAGCATCGACCATGCCAATGTGCCCGATGAAGCAGACTGGCTCAAGGACCAGATATCCTCTCGTTTCAACTGTGCTGAGATCTTCATCAATCATTTCGCCCCAGTTGCCGGCGTGCACTGCGGGCCCGGAGTGATAGGAGTCTCTTTCTACGCTGACAGCGGACATGTGGACTAACATAGCACTGGTTCTGGCGGCCTACCTGTACGGCTCCATCCCGTTTGTCTGGAGTATCGCTCACCTCAGAGGCATAAACCTGCGACACCGTGGCAGCCGGAGCGTGGGTACCGCCAACCTTGCCGAATCGGCAGGGGTATGGGCGGGTGCTCTCGGCTTCTTTGGTGATTTCTCCAAAGGCGTCCTGCCAATAGTGGTTGGGCATTATCTTCTGGAGGCCGACCTCGGCATACTATGTCTGGCCGGGCTGTCGGCTCTGGCTGGACAGATGTGGCCGGTCTGGCTCAAGTTCGCCGGCGGCCGGGGCAACTCAGTGAGCGGCGGTACAATAGCGGGCTTTGTCCTGACCTCCTATCTTCCGTGGGCAATCCTGGTGGCTGTTGTCCCAACTCTTGTGGCTGTCGCGTGGCATAAGCTGGGTAGAGCCAAAGATACCCCTACGATGAGCGTGCCACTGGCGTCACTTATCGGCTTCGCCCTGGTCCCTGTCTTTTCCTGGCTTTGGGGAAAGCCTCTGGTAATCTCGCTCACCTACATCGCTGTCCTGTTGCTCCTGATAGTAAGACGATTGACTGCCGATATAGGTACGGAGCTGAAGCAGCAGCCTCCTGCCCGAGAGCTGCTGACAATCCTGAATAACCGCCTGCTCTACGATAGGAGCTACCGGGACAGGTATCACTAGTTGAGACGGAATCATGACAATCAGGATCGTCACCGACAGCACTTGGTGCCTTCTGCCCTTACCCCGGAGGTAGCGGCACCGATAGTCAGAGTCCAACTGTTGTCTCAGCGTATGGCTTCGGGGTGCTTCCTTTCAACGAGCTGTGCGGTCTGAACACGCTTCAGTCCCTCGCCCGGCCTTCGCCATGTTCTGCTATCGGGCGCGCCTGCGCAGTGCTGCTCCGGGTTCCTCTACCGGGCATACTGCAGCGGAGGCCTTCACTTCACCATGTTGCTGTTCTCGGGGGAAAGATGAGTGGCCCCAGGCCGCGCTGGTTGGAACATGCGACTTCATCACAAACGCCATGGCTTTGTCGGGTACGGGCCGGCGGCCCGCGTGCGGCAAGGGTGGTGTGGCCGGGGAGTCCCGCTCCGCTGTGCGGGCCCCATTCTTGTGTGCCACTCGAGGTCGGGGTAGAATAATACGCAGAGGATAGAAGCTCGCCGAACAGAGGCATTGGCGCTGAGAGGTGGAATTGGTGCAGACTCGTCGTAGTGATATAAGGAACGTAGCCATAATCGCCCACGTGGACCACGGGAAGACCCGCCTGGTTGACGCCATGCTGAAACAGAGCAAGGTCTTCCGCGACGGTGAAGAGGTAGGGCAATTCATAATGGACTGGAGCCCTCTGGAACGTGAGAGAGGCATCACGATCCTGGCCAAGAACACCGCGGTCATGTATCGGGGAGTCAAAATCAACATCATAGATACCCCGGGGCACGCCGATTTCGGCGGAGAGGTGGAACGGGTGGTGAACATGGCTGACGGCTGTCTGCTGGTGGTGGATTCCGTGGAAGGGCCAATGCCCCAGACCAAGTTCGTGTTGGGTCAGGCTCTGAAGAGGGGGTTGAAGCCCATTGTTGTCATCAGCAAGATAGACAGGGAGCATCGCCGCATAGCGGAGGTAGTGAGCCTCACCGAGGACCTCTTCATGGAACTGGCTACCAGTGCCGACCAGCTTGATTTCCCGGTAGTCTATACCAGTGGCAGAGACGGCGTAGCCATAACCGACCCCGGGGCGGAAGGCAAGGACATGGTGCCCCTGTTTGAATGCATACTGCAACACGTGCCGCCACCCGCCGTTGAGGCCGGGCCGTTTCAGATGCTGGTATCCAATCTGGACTATGACAGTTACACCGGCAGGATCGCCATTGGCAGGATTCTCCGGGGAAAGGTGGCTCCCCATGACTATGTGGTCACGGTGAATCCGGAAGGGGTCATCACACAGCAGAGAATCGCCCAGGTATTCACCCAACTGGGGCTGGACCGCATCGAGGTAGAAGAGGCCACGGCCGGCGACATCATAGCCGTGACCGGCCTGGAGAAGGTCTGCATTGGAGATACTATCGCCAGCCCGGAGCGACCCGATGCCCTGCCTGGCATACAGGTAGGAGAACCCACTGTGCAGATGACCTTCGGTGTGAATACCTCGCCATTCGCCGGCAGAGAGGGACAGTTCTGCACCTCCCGTCATCTGCGGGCAAGGCTGTTCAGAGAACTGAACACCAACCTCAGTCTCCGAGTCCAGGATACCGGAGACTCGGACGTACTCCTCGTGGCTGGCAGAGGGGAACTCCACCTGGCCATACTGATTGAGACCATGCGGCGGGAGAGCTACGAATTCCAGGTGTCCAGGCCGGAAGCGATCACCAGGATGGTGGACGGCAGGGTCCTCGAGCCTGTGGAGTCCCTTGTTGTTGACACCAGGGATGAATACATAGGGATACTCACCGAGATCCTGAGCAAGCGGCATGCTCAGCTTGTGGACATGCGTAGCGACGGACGGGGCAACGCACACATGGTGTTTCACATCACTACCAGGGGGCTAATTGGTTTCCGCAATGCCTTTTTGACCGCCACCAGAGGTGACGGGGTCATGAACACACTGTTTCTGGGCTATGAGCCCTGGGCCGGTGAGATTGCTTCGGCTCGCAGCGGGGTGCTGGTGGCATCAGCGGATGGTGTGGCCATCACCTATGGCATCAGCAATGCTCAAAGACGAGGTATCACCTTCGTCGAGCCGGGCACACTGGTGTACGAAGGCATGATTGTCGGGCTGAATTCCGGAGGAAAGGACATCCCCGTCAACGTGTGCAAGGAGAAGAAGCGGACCAATACCCGGTCCTCTACTGCGGATATCGCCATACAGTTGACCCCTCCAAGGAAGCTGAGCCTGGAGCAGGCCCTGGATTTCATAGGTGACGATGAGTTGCTTGAGGTAACTCCTCGGAACATGAGGCTGCGCAAGAAGCTGCTCACCCAGCGCGAGCGTCTGAGGCCAAGCTACGCTCATACGTTCAGCCGAGACGCTTGACACATGGTGTATGTCGAGGCCAGTCGACGATACTGAGGGCGATGTTCCCGTCAAGCTCGTTGTGGATGATCGCCCGGATTGCGGGCATCGAGCTGCACTCGCCTTCCAACCGGGCGAATCACCGAGAGCCCCAACCGCAAAAGGCGCCCGTATCTGAAAGAGACTGTTGGTGAGGCTACACCCTGTTGCAGTCCTCCGGGAAGCGCTCAAGCGCCGCAACAGGCAAGGATACCTGAAACGCAGGTAGCGGGTTGCCCTGGGGAGAGGAACCGGGCATCATTCCCAAATGCCCGTTACCCTCAGCCTAACCCCTCAAAGTGTTTGGGGGTAGGGGCCGATTGCGCCTGTCTCTACCGCCTCACTTTGGAGAAGCAGTCAGAACAGTACACCGGTCGCCCGTTCCGTGGCTCGAAGGGCACCTGGGTGTTCTTGCCGCAAGCGGCGCACACCGCGGGGTGCATTTCCCTCTGTTGCCGGTAGCCTCCACCGTAGCCGGTATCACCGCGCTCCGCCCTTCTGGATGCGCGGCACAGAGTACAACGCCTTGGCTCATTGGTGTAGCCCCTGGAAGCGAAGAGTTCCTGCTCGGCAGCGTCGAAGACGAAGTCCTTACCGCAATCCGAGCACGTGAGTGTTTTGTCAGTGTAGCTCATGGATG
>CAYTKL010000051.1:0-10841 GCA_964438305.1 uncultured Dehalococcoidales bacterium
CTGTGCAGGAAGGTGCGAGAACTTGGCAAGCTTCTCTTGAGGAAGGTCGCCGTCGGGGAAATACATGGCTTCCTCTGTATCAACCAGCGACTCCGAGATGTCGCCATCACCACCGAGATAGCGGTCGATGCATTCAGCCGCCTTCCTCCCCGCCGCTATGGCCTCGATAACGGTCGCCGGCCCGCTGACACAGTCGCCGCCGCTGAAGACCCCGTCTCGACTCGTCTGCATCTCGTCGCCGACCGTGACCGTGTTGCCCCGGCCCTGCTCTACCTGGAAGCCCTGGGGAACCTCGGGGCGCTGGCCGATAGCGGCTATTACGGTGTCAAGCCCGGTCACAAACTCGCTGCCCTCGACGGGCACCGGGCGGCGCCTGCCACTGGCGTCGGGCTCGCCCAACTCCATGCGGATGGACTCCAGCTCGAGCCTGCCATTCTCACGAGTGAGCCTTGAAGGTGCAGCCAGGTAGACGATCTCTATGCCTTCCTCCAGCGCCGCATCGACTTCCTCGGGGTTGGCCGGCATCTCATTCCGCGTGCGGCGATAGAGGATCGTCACCTTCTTCGCTCCGAGGCGCAGCGATATGCGCGCTGCATCAATGGCCACGTTCCCTCCACCAACCACACCTACCTCACCACCCACCTCAACCTTCTCCCCCAGATTGGCGCGGCGCAGGAACTCCGCCGACTCGATAACGCCGGGAAGGTCATCCCCCTCCACACCCAGACTCATTCCCTGGTGCGCCCCCAGTCCGAGGAAGACAGCATTGAAGCCCTGCTGGAAAAGCGAATCCAGCGATTCGACCCTGGTATTGAACTTGATCTCCACTCCGAAGCTCTTGATGTCCTCGATTTCACCCCCGAGTACGTCGCGTGGCAGCCGGTACTCAGGGATGCCCACTCTCATCATTCCACCAGCTTCAGGAAGCGCTTCGAAGACGGTAACCTCGTGTCCCTGCTTCGCCAGATAGCAGGCAGCGGTCAAGCCGGCAGGCCCGGCGCCGACAACAGCCACACTATTGCCCGAGGGCGGCAGCTTCTTGACATGTTTCTTCCACGAACCGTCGCCATTGTCCGCGGCAAAGCGCTTCAGCATCCTGATGCTCAGCGGCTCGTCTACCTCACGCCCGCGCTGGCAGGCGGCCTCACACGGGTGAACGCAGACCCGGCCCAGCGAGCCGGGGAACGGAACCCTCTCGCGAATGACCGCCAGCGCGGCCCCGGGGCGACCTCGAGCGATGAGCCGGAGGTAGCGCGGGATGTCTATCCCCGCAGGACACGCCCGATGACACGGATAGGCAAACTCGATGGCTCGGACCCCCCTTATGTCCTCGCACACACGTACGCAGCGCTCGCACAGTATGCACAGGTTGTTGTCCCTCAACCAGAAAGGGCTGTCTTCTCGGACGGGAAGCTTCTTGGGGATATGCGTCGGCACCTGGTCCAGACCTACATGGTCAATCACCCGCTGCAGGTCGCCGTTCCCGCTGGGACAGGAGGGTGAGCCCTGCTCCGCTGCCCCCTCGGCGAGGCAATCTCCGGGATACCTCGACAGGATCTGTTTCAGGGTCTGACGCCGCAGTCTTTGCAGCGAGGCTGAGTTGGTGTATACAACCATGCGATCAACAACAGGTGTGATGCAGGCCAACTGCGGTTCGGCTGAACCTTCGACTTCGACAACACAGAGACGACAGGCTCTGTCTGGTTTCGACTCAGCCAGTGGCTTCAGGCCAGGATAATGGCACAGGGTAGGGATATATGTCCCTGCCCTCTCGGCCACATCGAGAATGGTGGCCCCCTCCTCGGCCTTGACCTCCCGGCCATCGATCTTGACGGTGACTTGGTTCATTCTACACCCCGATCAGCTTGTGCTATTTCTCTGGTCCCGCCGCCTGGAGTCCCCTGACCAGCTTCCAGGCTATAATCCCGCAAACCGCATTTATATCATCGGTGGTGAGGTAGTCCGCGACTGTGCTGTCGAACAGGATGTTGCCGTCAGCGGGGAACTCCTCATCTCCCCGCCACAGGACAAAGGTTATGGGCACCCGGCAAAAGGCGTCGATGGTCACCGCCACATCGCCGTGCGCGGCCTCCCGCCCCCCAATGGCCGCGGCAACCTCAAGCAGCCGCGCCGGCTCTTTGCCGAAACTGTCAACGATCGGCTTGATGGCTCGCTTGGAGAAGGTTGGGAAGTAGACGGCCCCTCCGGCCAGGTGCTTGTACCCTATCATCTCGTTGGATAGTGGAGTGCCCTTCGCCTGAAGCAGGTAGTGGAGTATCAGTATCTGGTCGACCAGCGACACCTTCTCCTCGCTGTCCTTGAGCGAGATGTCTATGTCGGGGACAGTTACCTCATACGTCCGGCCGAGGTAATCGACCGTGATCACCTTCCGGGTATCTATGACCCGGTGGCTGGCGCCGCTCCTGCGGCACAGCTCGCCAATATCGTCGACACTTGCCAGCTCCTCGCAGGCAAGCCTATAGGCCAGTTGATAGCCTTTTGTCATGATTTCCCCTTTTCGGGTCTGCAAAACCAAAAAGCGACTCGCCTGCGTCTTCGCTGCGACGCAGGTCAGCCGTTGTGTGTGGGCTGGAAGGACTCTACAGTCCTGCGGCGTCCAGTATTGCCGGTACCCTCTTCTCCCAGCCGATAGCCATTATGTGCACGCCTTGACACAGGCCCTTGAGGTCCTTCATAAGCCCAGCAGCGATCTCCAGGCCAGTTGCCGCCTTGTCCTCAGCCTTGGCCATTCTGTCGATCAGCTCCTCGGGAACGAAGACACCCGACACATTCTTGTTCATGAACCGGGCCATACCGACTGACTTCAAGGGTATGATTCCGGCGAGGACAGGGGCACCCATTCCATTGACCCTCTTCATGAACTTGGCGAAAGCGTCCACGTCATAGACCGCCTGGGTCTGGAAGAACCTGGCCCCGACCGATATCTTCTTCTCCATCTTGGCAAGCTGCAGTTCGAGTTTGGCCTCGGTATCCGCCTCCGGCGTCACCACCGCCCCGGCGAGGAAGCCGGTCTTGCCGTGGAGCTCATTCCCGGCTACGTCCAGGCCCTCGTTCAGCCTGCTTATGGCCCACAGAAGCTGCACCGAATCCAGGTCGTAGACGGGCTTCGCCTGAGGGTGGTCGCCGAGAGAAGGCAGGTCACCGGTAAGGGCAAGCACGTTCTCGACCCCCAGGACGTGGGCGCTGAGGAGGTCAGACTGCAGTGCCAACCGGTTCCTGTCGCGGCACGTCATCTGGAACACCGGATCAAGCCCCTTCTCCTTGAGAAGATGGCAGGTTGCCATTGAGCCCAGCCTCATTACCGAACTCTGCTGATCAGTCACATTGGCCGCATCCACGCGGCCGCGAAGTACTTCGGCCACCTCCTCAATCTCAGTTATGTCGGTCCCCTTAAGGGGTCCGACCTCCGTGGTTATGGCAAACTTCCCCGACTCAAGCGCAGATCGCAAGCTCACTCTACCTTCTCCTCTTGGTCGAATTGCTCCAACGCCCAAAGTGAAGTCGACATCATCTTCGGGCTGGGCATCATCTTGGCATAGTCCTTCGGAGGGATGAACACCTTGAGCTTGTCCAGTTGACCCTTCTCCTTCAGCCTGTGATAGATCAGCTCCCAGCCACAGTCCTTGGCCGGGTCAAGCTCGCATTTACCGTTGGCGGCGCCACCGCACGCACCGTTGATCAGCGACTTGGTACAGGCGGTCAGCGGGCATATGCCCCCGGTGTAGTCCAGCAGGCATTCACCACACTCCATACACCTCTCCGCACCACTCCACTCCGCGCGGCTGCCGCCCATATTGACCGTGTCGCAGGCGGGGTGACAGACCTTGTTCACCGCCGCGGCCACCGCCTGAACACCCAGGCCGCATGTCATAACCAGTATCGAGTCAGCGCCTTCGACCTGCTCCGTTCTCGGCCTCAGCCGCGACTTGACCAGGGCCTTCTGGCACAGGAAGTCGATGGCCATTGCGCCGCTTATCCTCTTGCCGTTCTCCTCCAGTGTCTTCCTCATCTCGGCCACCTGAGCCGGCCCCCCGCTTCCCGAAGCCTCGGCGCAGCCATTGCACCCGAGTATGAAGACGCTCTTCTCCCCGTCCAGGTAGCCCAAGATCTCCTCCAAAGGTTTCTGTCTCGAGACTATCATCCTTTCTCCTTTTAGCCCTTACACTACCCGAAATCTCCCCAGGTCTCGGTGCTTAGGGGTGACCAGATGGATAGCACAGGCGAGACACGGGTCGAAAGAACGGACAATCCTTACTATCTCGAAGGGATTGGCTTCGTCCCTTATCTTGGTCCCAATTATGGCCTGCTCTATCGGCCCCGGGGTTCCGTTGCCGTCTCTGGGCGAGGCGTTCCACGTCGTTGGCACCACGCACTGGTAATTGGCGATCTTCTTGTCCTTGATCTCCACCCAATGCCCCAGCGCACCGCGAGCGGCCTCGGTGATGCCCATCCCCCTTCCCTCATCAGGGATGGAGTACTCAGCGAACGTCGGTTCTGCAGGCTTCACCTGCAGGACCCACTGCTCCAGGGAGTCGGCGATGTACTTGGCGCACAAGGCCCGCGCCAGGTGACGGCCGGCAACAGAGAACAGGGCTGCGGGTGACGCCTTCAGTTCACCGAGCGCCCAATCAACCAGCTTCTTCACCTCCGCGTCGCCGCTGGCATACGTCACAGCGACCCTGGCCAGCGGGCCGACCTCGTGAACCTTGCCGTCGTAGCGCGGCGCTTTCACCCACGAATAGCCCTCCTGCTTGTTGTAGTCAGGCTTGGTATCTCCATCGGTGGGATGTCGCCCTGATGTGGAATCGTCGTACCACGAGTGCGCGACATCCTCGGTGACCTTACTTATGTCAAGCGCTTCGTACTTGAGGTCAGCGGCCGTGGTCCCCTGCTTGAACAACCGCTTGCGCCGCGTCAGGTCCCCGTCTTTTCCATCCAGGTCATAGGCACCGTAGGACAGCAGGTTCTTGCAGCCGGCGCCAATCTCGCAGTAGTCCGGGTAAGCGCCCGCTACCGCCAGCACGTCCGGAATGTAGACGTTGTCGATGAAGTCCTGCAGTATCCTCAGCTTCCAAAGGAACGAGGTAACCATGTCAAGAGTCGGGGTTGATGTCACTCCGCCCGGGACCACGCCTACGCTGTGCGGGACCTTGCCGCTGAAGATGCTCACCATCTCATGACCGATGCGCCTCACCTCGAGGGCCTTGACGTAGTGAGCCGTCGCCATCTGGTTCACCTCGGGGGGCAGGCGATAATCGCCCTCGTAGCGAGGAACGAACGGCCCGAGCGCGCCACGCTCGATGAAGTCCTTTATCGAATTGAGGTCCGAATCCTTGCCCTCGTATTTGGCAACATCAGTTATGTCAACGTAGTCAAGGGCAGCCAGGTGGTAGAAGTGGAGAATGTGGTCCTGGGCAACGTGAGCTCCCTGGATAAGATTCCTGATGATGCGACCGTTGTCGGGAATCTTGTCGCCAATGCCGAAGGCGCTGTCCAGGTTCAACGTGGCGGCTATCCCGTGCGACTGAGGGCAAACCCCGCAAATCCGCTGCGTGATTATCTGAGCGTCGCGCGGGTCTCTACCTCTGAGAATGAGCTCGATCCCACGGAACAGCGTGCCGCTGCTTCGCGCGTCCTTGACTACCCCATCCTCGACTGTGGCCTCGATCTTCAGGTGCCCTTCAATCCTGGTAATCGGGTCAATTACTATCTTCCCCACTATTCTTTACTCCTTGCCAGTCTGCCAGCACGAACCGATCTTGGGCAGCTCAACGTCCACCAACTTCTCGTAGAATGGCGATGTCCCGTCGGGGAACTCGGGTTGGGTGCACCCGTTACACGGGGCACCGGCGCCAATCACCCAGTTGGTGCCGTTGTTCCATCGCCTAAGGGGACAGTCAGCGTAGGTTATCGGCCCCTTGCACCCCAGCTCGTAGAGACACCCCTCGTCGCCAGGCTTCTTGGCGAACTTGCCTTCGTCGAAGTAGGCGCGGCGGGGACAGTTCTCATGAATGAGCTTGCCGTAGAACGCCAGGGGCCTGAGGTTGTCATCCAGGTCCTCAGCCTTGGGCAGGCCGTTGAGGATTATGCTGGCCACCGTGCCCACGAACCAATCAGGATGGGGAGGGCAGCCAGGGATGTTGACCAGGGGTTTGCTGACGCCGTTGGACTCAAGTATCTTGCTCACCGGTTTGCAGCCGGTGGGGTTGGGAGCAGCAGCGGGGATGCCGCCAAAGGAAGCACACGTACCCACCGCCAGCACCGCCAGGGCATCCCGGGCCATCTCCACCACCCGCTCCTCCATGGTGACCGGCTTGCCGTCTCGTTCGCCGATGGCCCCGTACACCGCGCCACTAGCCGTGGGAATAGCGCCCTCAACAACCAGGACGTATCCGCCCGGCTTCTCCTTCGCCGTCTCCTCCAGCACCTCAATTACCGGCTCACCAGCGCCAGCCATTATGGTGGCGTGGAACCTGAGGTTCACGTGGACGCCGGGGACCACCTGGTCGATGAGCAGGTTCTTTACCGTGGGGCTCGCCGCGTTGAGCAGCGAGACCGAGCACCCTGTACACGCAGCCGTTTGCAGCCAGACTACCGGAATCTCGTCAACCATCGAACGACAATCACCTCCAACTACTAGACCTATATCTCAAGCCAGGAATCGGAGTACAGACTCTCACCGATAAGGACCCTTACCGTCTTCGCGTACTTGACCTCGTCCTCACCCAGGGTGGAGAGGTCAGGTCGCTCGCCGTCCATCACCCGGTGCACCAGGTCGACGATCTGCGGCCTCTGGCCCCGCGCTATGGCGATCAGCTCGGAGTCAAACGCATCGACTATCGCCGAGTAGAGCCCATTCCTCATGAGCATGATCAGGTAGGTCCGATTGAGCCACGGGCGCAGGTGTTCGGGCGCGCCATTGGACACATTCGACAGGCCAACGGTTGACTTCGCGCCCGGGGCAATGTCGCCGAGCATGCCCATGAACTCAACGCATGCTTTCACCTGGTTGATCTCCACCGATACCGGGCTGGCAATGGGGTCTATCCATATCTCCTCGTTCGAGATCCCCACTTCATTGGCGGCGTACATGAGCTCCGCAACTATGACTCCCCTCTCCGCCGAATCGCGAGGCATCCCGTCCAGCCCCCACAGGAGACCGATCATCTCGGCGTTGTACTTCTTGACGAAAGGCAGTTCCTCCTCCAATCGCGCCGGCGATATGGAGTTTATCAGTGCCTTGTTCTTGCATACCTTCAGCCCGGCCTCCATGGCCACCGGGTTGGTCGTGTCCAGTGACAACGGCGCGTCGGTGACCTCCTGCACCGTGTTGACCACCCACGCCATGAGCTCATCCCCCGCCTTGCGGGCCGGACCGATGTTGAGGTCGAGGTAGTCCGCACCGGCCTCGACCTCCGCCTTGGCCAGGTCCTGGATAGGTTTGGGGTCCCTGTTCCTCAGCGCCGGCCCGATGGACTTGGACATGATGTTTATGGCTTCCGCGATCAGGATCATTCCGCTCCTCCTATGCTTTCCATGTCTTCAGGTAGGCTGGGATTAGAGACCCCTCCCTGGGACCAACCAGGATCTCCCAACCGGAGAGCTCCTCCTCCAACCCCCCACTCTCGGCGGCGGCATAGCCCGGAATGACCAGCTTGCGGTGCTTGACCTTATCTTCAATCCCGGATTTCTTGACGAAGGGAGCAATGGCGTCGGAAACGAATTTCCCCGCCGCCCACGCCGTCATCACCGAGAGCCCCTCAGTGTCCTTCACCAGAAGAAAGGCAGGGACCTTGCTGTTCTCTATTTCGCCGGACACGATGAAGTAGGTGAGCGCGAAGTTGGTGGTAACAAGCACCGGCGAGTTCTCGTTCGGGTTGTTGATCTCGTATATTCCCTCAGTGGTGGCCAGTGGCCGCTGCGGATCGGTGAAGATGTTCATCCTCTCCACCAGCAGCGGGAACAGCACTTCACCCTGGAAGTCGGACAACACGATGATGCCCGCGTACTTGGCCACGAACACGGAGGCAATCACCGCCTCCTTCATCGGGTCGTCGGTCATCTCACAGGGGAACACGATTGTGGGGAATCCCAGAGGACGGAACTGCTTGGTCAGAGGAGCGCTCCTTATGATGACCTCATCTTCGAACGCCTTGCGCATCGTTCTCGACCCCGGGTCGAGAACGAGGTCCTCCACACCGGCCTCGGTGATCTTGGTGGTCAGGTCAGCAAGCTCCTCCACGCTGGAGGCCTTCACCGCCAGCGGGCATGAGTTCTCCTTGGCCAGCTCGACCATGCGGTCGAGGTTGTCCTTGGTGGCCGCGTACAACAGCGGCTTCCTGTCGGCACAGGCTTTCACTCCCGCCGCAAGGGCGTCCGCGTTCTCGCTCATCAGGATGATGCTGCAGTCGCTGCCTTGCTTCACCTTCTCCACCAGAGCGCTGAACTTGCCTGCGTCTCCCGACTCGCACTTCACCGCCACCATCTCGGGACGGAGCGTCAAACCCACCCGCTCATATACGGTACTGTTGAACCGGTCGATCCTGGCACTGACCTCTCCGTCATCCATGGTGTCGCTGATAAGCAAGGCGATGCCCGGAGCGTTGTCGAACCTCTTCTCGTGCCGGAACATGACGGTCTCGCCGCCCACCTTCACCGCCCGTTCACCAACACCAACGGTAACCGGCCGGATGGGGGGTGCTGACGCCTCCGCCAACTTCGCTTTCGCTTCCTCGGACACATGGGGACAGAGAGACAGGTCGGCCTTGCCCGCAGCCAGTTTCATGGCAAAGGCAAGACAGGTCGGGTCCCCACACTCCTTGCAGTTGGTCTTGGGGAGCAGCTTGAATATCTCTATACCGGTAAGCGCCATCTCACACCTACTCCTTCCTAGCCTATGATCGGGTCCATAGACAGCGCGGGATGTCCTTTCTCCTCCAGGAACGCGAGAATCTCCTCCTCACTCGTCCCTACGGTCTCGTCGGCGATCTTGTCAAGCAGGTCGGGAACGCCAAGCTCCTCTCCCCTCACCTTGATTCGCTCGCCTATCTCCTCCTTCAGACTGGTGGGCATCCACACCATTCGCAGCAGGCCGCCCTCCGCATTAAGGTACTTCCTCTGCGTGGTGTTGTACTTGCCGTGGCCGACGAAGCCTGGCGTGCTCAGTCCACCTCCGATGGTGCCAGCGAGAGTGGTGAACTTCATGCCGCACGGCGTCTCGCCGGTGTACTCCCGGTTCACCGTCATGACCCCGTTGCACAGGGGAAGCACGGCGGCGATGCACTCACAGCAGCCACACGTGGTCATCGGGTCGTTCATGATGCTGTAGAAGTTGTAGTGGTCTATGTTCCCACGTGACGCCTTCAACACGAACTCGTTGACCCCCTTCCACTGACCCAGCTTGGCGTCAACGGTAGCTCCCTTCTCCACCGGCTGGTTGGGGCCGGTCGGGTTGATCTCATAGGCCGCCTTGCAGTCCATCCAGTTGTAGGAGCCGCAAAGACCGGTCCTCTCCGGGCTGATGACGCAAACGTGGCTGGGAGCGAAGGACTGGCACAGGGTGCATGAGTAGTAGACGTCGGTGGTCTCATCGGTCATGCCCTCGATTCGAGCGTCCCTCGCGTGGTGCACCTCCCTTGCCGCCTCTATGAGCTCTTTGACCTTGGCCTCCTCGGTGTACAGCTTGACCTGCAGCTTGTCGAATATCCGGCCGAAGTCCTCGTGCAGCTTGGCGTGCAGGATAGTACCAATGTCCTTCAGGGTAAACCCCTTCTCCGTGGCCGCCTTGCTGATTCGCAACCAGCCGATGTCCCGCTGCCCCTGGTGCCATACGCCGGAAGCGTAGTTCACCAGGTGGTGAATCTGGCGCTCGAGGATGGGTTCATAGTCGTCCTGCATCTCCCGGCCCGCCACCTCGACGATTATGGCCAGCGGCTGAGCAGTTCCCTCGGCCATCTTATCCACGTCAGGACCAATGACCTCGACCTTGCCGTCGTCCACCTCGTCCATGGGCTTGGTGGTCACATACTCGAGCATAGGCGTACGGCCGCCGCCGAACTCCGCGAAGAACTCCTCTTTGCGGATCCTCTCGCCCTCGAAGGCGGGACCGAAGGCAACCGGGATGGGCAGCTCGGTGATGGTGACCTTGAGCCCCCTCACCTCAATCGCCTTGGACACTATGGACTCGTGGGGCACATCGGACACCACGTGCTCGTAGGTGCAAATGCCGGTAGGCAGAATCTGAGGAATCGGCGTATCGGCAATTGTGGGGAATCCCCAGTTTATCGCCCCGGCTGCGGTGGCATACCACTCGTCGCTGACGTACCCCAGAGCCAGAACGAAGGCGAAGGTGCGGTCCTTGTTGTAGATGAGGATCCTCCTGTAGTCTCCCGGCTCAACATTGCCGAAGGACATCGCTGCCCTGGTGGCGAAGCCCATGGCGAATATGGCCGCGGAAATGTCGGGGCCAAAGGACACCAGACGGGTGGGCCAACCGATCTGCACTCCCGCTTCCACAAGCTGTTCGGCGAACGTCTTCCCGTTGTAGTTGGCCGCCATGAAGACGTAGATGTTCTTCCGCTGTAGCTCCTCGGCGATGCTCTTGGCGATCTCGGGAGTCGGGGCAGACCCGGCGATTGCGGCAAACCCCGGAGCAGTGCCGTCCACGAACTCGATGCCCCTCTTCCTCAGGATAATGTCATTAGCGGCACCCAGCCAGATATTGCTGTCCTCGACATCCTCACCCCTAAGGTAGAAGTCCGGCGTCTCCAGATACCGTATCGCTTCGTACATCTCCTGGGCGAAGAGAGTCGCCATACCAG
>CAYTKL010000052.1:0-10642 GCA_964438305.1 uncultured Dehalococcoidales bacterium
GGCCGCATCGTGGGTGGCAGCGGCTATCCCGTACGCTTCCCCTTCATCGACCTCGCCGAGGTGAGCGGCGGCGGGGGGACCATCGCCTGGGTGGAGGGAGGCGATGCGCTGAGAGTAGGCCCGGTGAGCGCCGGGGCCGACCCCGGCCCCGCCTGCTACGGAAAAGGCGGTGAAGACCCCACCGTGACCGACGCCAATCTGATACTGGGCAGGCTCGGCCCCGCCGGCCTCGCCGGCGGCGAGGTGAGAACCCTGCCGGAGCTGGCGGAGAGGGCTATGGAGCGGAAGGTGGCCAGGCCTCTCGGTATTCCCCTGGTCCAGGCCGCCCACGGCGCCCTCGAAATCGTGAACAACCACATGATGCGCGCTTTAAGGCTCGTCTCCATCGAGAGAGGCTACGACCCCAGAGACCTCACCCTTCTCGCCTTCGGCGGTGCCGGCCCCATGCATGGACCATTCCTCGCCGAGGGGCTGGGCATAGCAGAGGTCCTCGTCCCGCCGAGCGCGGGAGCCTTCTCGGCGCTGGGGCTCATACTGGCCGACTTCCGTCACGACCTTATACAGAGCGTGATGAAGCTGGCCTCCCACATGGACCGCCAGTCGCTGGAAGAGGCCTTCCAGGCTCTGGAAGGGGAGGCGTCGCGACTTCTCTCCAGCGAAGGCTTCGCCGCCGACCAGGTGGTGGTGGAGCGACAGCTCGACCTGAGGTATCTGGGACAGTCCTACGAGATCGCGGTACCTGTGCTCCAGACGCTCGAGTCAACCCTGAGCTCGTTCCATCTCCGCCATCGCGAGACCTACGGCTATGCCGCCGAGGCTGAACCCATAGAAGTGGTGAATGCTCGCCTGATCGCCAGCGGCATCACGGCCAAGCCCCGGTTCGACACGGCCGGGGCAACCGAGGGGACCTCGCCACCCCAAGCCTCTGATAGCCGCCGCGTCTTCTTCCCCGACACGGGCTGGATAGAGACGGCGGTCTATTCCAGGGAGACCCTCCTGCCGGGCAACCGGATTGCAGGCCCTGCCATCATCGAGCAGTACGACGCCACCACCGTTGTCCCGCCGCAATGGAACGCAGCAGCCGATGAATACCTGAACCTGCGCTTGAGGAGGCGCAACGACTAGATGCGACTCGACCCGATAACCGCCGAAGTAATCAGGAATGCGCTGAGCTACAGCGCCGAGGAGATGGGCATCGCCCTGAGGAACTCCGCCTACTCCCACAACATTAAGGAGCGCATGGACCATTCCTGCGCCCTCCTGTCGCCGCAGGGAAGGCTGCTGGCGCAGGCGGAGCATATCCCGGTTCATCTTGGCTCACTGCCCTGGGGGGTGAAGAACGTCCTGCGGTACTGTCGACGGAAAGGCGAGGTGTGGAAGCAGGACGACATAGTGATGGTCAACGACCCCTACGTCGTGGGCACTCACCTCAGCGACGTGACCCTTGTCAAGCCGATAGTCCTCGATGGCACGCCGGTCGGCTTCAGCGTGAACAAGGCCCACCATGCCGACGTCGGCGGCGATACGCCGGGCAGCCTTTCCTCAGACGCCACGTCGCTCTACCAGGAAGGAGTGGTGATCGCTCCGACGAAGCTGGTAAGCCAGGGCCGTCTCGATGAGGAAGCGCTCGAGGACTTCACCCGCCAGGTGAGAAACCCTGACATCACGCTGGGCGACTTGCGAGCACAGATCGCCGCCGTCAACCTGGGCGAGAGACGGGTTGTCGAACTCGCTCAGAGGTACGGAGCGGGTATGCTGTCCGCCGCCTACGGGGAGATAGTCCGTCACAGCGAACGGGAGATGCGCCGGCGGCTTGAGGTCATCCCCGCGGGCAGCTACACCGCCGAGGACTGCCTGGAGGACATCGGGAACGGCGCAGACCTGACCTGGATTCGAGTGAAGCTGACCAGGGAAGAGAAGCGCCTTGTCGTCGATTTCGCCGGGACCGACCGCCAGGTGAGGGCACCGTTCAATGCCGTATTCGGAGTGACCCTGTCCGCCGCCTATTTCGCTGTCAAGTCGATTGTCGACCCCGAGGCCCCGATGAACGAGGGTGTGCTGCGTCCGGTGAAGGTCCTGGCTCCCCGTGGCAGCCTGGTCAACCCGCGGCGGCCCGCGCCCGTCTCCGGGGGCAATCTGGAGACGTCGCAGCGCATCGCCGACGTCGTTTTCAGAGCGCTGGCGCATGCCGTGCCCCAGCGGGTGCCGGCAGCATCCCACGGCAGCATGAACAACGTCATCGTGGGAGGGTTCGACCCGGCGAGAGAGAGGCAGTGGGTCTTCGTCGAGACCAACGGCGGCGGCTCGGGGGGCTGCCCCGGCAAAGACGGGGTCAGCGGCATCCACTGCAACATGACCAACACCATGAACACCCCCATCGAGGCCATCGAGCAGTACTACCCCATGCTGTTTCAGGAGTACGAGCTGAGACCGGACACCTGCGGCGACGGCAGGTGGAAGGGAGGATGCGGAATCAGACGTTCCTGGACTCTGCTCGGCCCCGCCGCCACCGTCACCATACTGGGAGACAGAAACGCAGTAGGCCCTTGGGGGCTGGACGGCGGCAAGGCGGGGGGCCTCGCCTCCTACCGCGTGAGACGGAAGGACGGCAGCGAGGAGAAGCTGGGGAGCAAGGTCACCTTCGACATCGCCGAAGGCGATACCGTGATAATCGACACACCCGGAGGCGGGGGCTACGGGATGGCGGGGGAGACCGGGAGCTGAACGCTCGGCACGCCTGAGCCCGGACCGGGCTGCTGGCGGTATGGCCCTCGTCGCCGCTCAGCGAGGCGACCCAGGGGACTTGCCCGGTATTCGTCTGCTCGCTACCATGACGTAGCGTCAGCTCAGTATGAGAAAGAGGAGGGTATCATGTCTATCGACCCGGAAGCGCAGGCGCTGCTCGACATGATGACGACCATGGGGGTGCCGCCGCTGAGCAGCATGTTGCTCCACGACGCGCGCAGAATGATGGAGATGACGGGCGGCTTCTTCGGGACGACACCCGAGGCCGTTGCCAACGTTGAAGACCGCGTCATTCCCGGCCCGGCGGGGGAGATCCCGCTGCGCATCTACACGCCGCAGGGCAGCGGGCCTTTTCCCGTGCTGGTCTTCTTCCACGGCGGCGGCTTCATTCTCTGCAGCGTGGAAAGCCACGACGAGCTCTGCCGGGCGCTGGCAAACGCAGCCGCGTGTATGGTGGTCTCGGTCGACTACCGCCTCGCTCCGGAACACAGGTTCCCCGCCGCTCACGACGACTGCTACGCCGCATCCAGGTGGGTCGCCGAGAACGCCGCCGCCATGGGGGGCGACCCCGCTCGCATTGCCGTCGGCGGCGACAGCGCCGGTGGTAACCTGGCGGCGGCAGTGGCGCTCATGGCACGCGACCGCGGCGCTCCTCCACTCACCTATCAGGTGCTGATATACCCGCTCACCGGTTTCGCCTTCGACGAGGCATCGTATGAGGAGAACGCCGGCGGCTACTTCCTCACCACGGACGACGTGCGCTGGTGCATGAGTCTCTACCTGCGGAGCGACGCCGACGCTGAAGACGCCTACGCCTGTCCGCTGCGGGCGAATGACCTCCGCAGCCTGCCGCCGGCACTGGTCATTACCGCCGAGTTCGACCCGCTGCGCGACGAGGGCGAAGCATACGCCACGCGGTTGCGCGCTGCGGGCGTGCCGGTTGCGTGCACCCGCTACGATGGCATGATCCACGGATTCCTCAGCATGCCCTTCGAAAAGGGGAAGCAGGCCAGGGAGGAGGTCGCCGCCGGTCTGCGTGCCGCTTTCGGCACTCAGGGCCAGCCCCCTTCGTTGTGACGGTGACACCGGCCCACAGTCAGCCGGCCTCACGATTGCCCGGCCAGCTTCTTGTTTCTCTGCGTCTCTTTGTTGAGCAGACGCCCTTCATGCTACAATGTCCCTCCACGAGTACTGCCGTGCGATGGACAGCCCGATGACCCTGTTGAGAAGAGCGAACCGTGGCTATCAGGCGAGGGGGTCGACGTCCCTGGCCAGGCGGGGACTTGCCTTCGTCCGATACTGCTTGTTCGACTATCGGAGCTACTACCTCTACACGGAGCCTGTAGGACCTTACGCAGACCTGAACGAGGCCGACTTCTTGCCCAGAGTTGACGGCTTCACCGCCATGATTGTCTCGTCAAACGAAGAGGCGGACGAGCTTGAGGCATGTGGCCTGACGTTCCGGGCGCAGATCCGCAACGCGCGCCGCAGCCTGGACAGCGGCGCAGCAGCGTCCTGCCTCTTTGTGGACAAGAAGCTGGCTCACATCGGCTGGGCTGCCTTCACCAGGGAAGGACAGAAGAGCATTGGCAACCCTCCCTTTAGCGTTGACTACTCGAACCACGAAGCCTGCTCAGGCGGGTCGTGGACCCACCCGGAGTACAGGCGGTTGGGGCTTCAGAGGTACAGCAGGCTTGTGCTGCTCCGCTTCATGCTGCAGAAGGGAATCCGCATCAAGCGAGCTGCGACTGCGAAGAACAACCCCGCGGCCGAAGAGATACGGCGCGAGTATCCGCTGGGGCTGTGGGGTGAAGGACGCTACCTCAGGGTCCTGTGGTGGAAATCGTGGAAGGAAAGGCCCTTGTCCCCTGCACAACTGCAGACCGATGGGGAAGAACATGGCTAGCGCCAGCGACCTGGTCGCCAGAGCGAAGAGCATCTACCGCACCGGGGGCTCGCTGCAACTGGTGAAACGGGGGGCCGCCTTCCTCCGGTGGCGCGTGTTCGAGTATCGCCGCTACTACCTGTATGCCGACCCGATAGACAGCCTCGGAGACCTGAGCGAAGCCGACTTCCTGCCCAGAGTCGGCAGCTTCATCGGCAAGGTCGTCTCATGCAACGAAGAGGCAGACGAGCTGGAGGCGCGTGGCCTGACGTTCCGGGCGCAGGTTCCCAACGCGCGCCGGAGTCTGGACAACGGCGCAGTAGCGTTCTGCGTTTTCGTAGACAACAGGCTGGCCCACGTAGGATGGGCCGCCTTCACCAGGGAAGGGCAGAAGAGCATCGGCGACCCCCCCTACAATGTTGACTTCTCCAACCACGAAGCCTGCTCAGCGGGGTCGTGGACCAATCCCGAGTACAGGCGTTTGAGGCTTCGAAGGTACAGCAGGTTCATGATGCTGCGGTACCTGCTGGAGAATGGAATCCGCACCAAGCGAAGCGCAATCGCCAAGGGTAACACCCCGCCGCAGCAGGGACGGCACGAATACCCCCTGGGGCCGCAGGGCGAAGGCCGCTACCTCAGGGTACTGTGGTGGGAATCGTGGAGGGAGAGGCCCTTGTCAGCTATAGAACTGCAGACAGGGGACCCAGAGCATGGCTGAGTCCAGCGGGCTCGTCGCCAGGGCGAAGAGCATCTACCGCACCGGGGGCCCGCTGCACCTGGTGAAGCGCGGGTTCGCTTTCCTGCTGTGGCGTGTGTTCGAGTACCGCCGCTACTATCTCTATGCCGACCCCATAGACCACCTCCGAGACCTGAGCGAGGCCGACTTTCTACCCAGGGTTGACGGCTTCACCGTAAAGGTCGTCTCCTCGAACGAAGAGGCGGACGAGATGGAGGCCAGCGGCCTGCCGTTCCGGGCGCAGATTGCAGGCGCCGGAGAGAGGGTGGACAAGGGTGCCGTGGCCATACTCATGTTCGTCGAAGAAGAGCTCGTTTACGTCAACTGGGCTGCCCTCACCGAGAAAGCACAGAGGGCCATAGGCGAGCCCCCCTACAGGCTTGGCTTCGCCAGCCGAGAGGCATGCTCCGGGGGGCTGTGGACTCATCCACGCTACCGACGCAGGGGACTACGCAGGTACGGCAGGTTCTTGCTGCTTCGGTTCCTGCTGGAGAATGGAATCCGCACCAGGCGAACCGCAATCGCGAAGGGCAACGTCGTTGCGCAGCAGGGACGGCACGAGTATCCCCGAGGGCCACAGGGCGAAGGCCGCTACCTCCGGGTCCTGTGGTGGAAGTCGTGGAAAGAGAGGCCGTTGAGCTGAATCCGGCGATGCCCGGCCAAGCAGTATCTGGAAGCTGCAGCTACGTGGCCTTCGAGCGCGGCGAGCGCATGGCTCCCAGGAACCGTCCCTTGAGGCCGTGTACGTACCATCGCAGGTAAGCCGGCAGCCACTTCATCAGCTTGAATCGCGATTCGCCGGCCACCCTGTCCCGCCAGCACGAGGGGACCTCGGTGACCCTGTACCCCCTGAGGAACGCCTTGATGGTCACCTCCATGCCAATCTCAAACCCCCGGCTGCTCTCTATGCGGATGCTGTCGAGCACCGACTTGCGGTACATCTTGAAGCTATTGGTGATGTCGTGCGTCGGTATCCCGGTCAGCGCGTGGAATGATACCCCCGCGGCTCTGGATAGAAACCTCTTCGTTCTTGGCCCGCCTGTTTGACCTCCGCCCTTCATGTACCTCGAGCCACACACTATGTCGTACCCCTCATCGATGTGGTGCATCATCGCGTCGACTACCGACAGGTCGTCGGAGGTATCCGCCATGGTAACCAGGACCACCCCACCCTCCACGGCATCGAAGCCGGTCCTGATGGCGTTCAACGCCCCTGCCCCATAGCGGTTCTTCACCAGCGAGACGTGGTCTGCACGGCGTTCTTGAACGAAAGCGTCCACTGCGGGAACCGTGCTGTCCCCATCGAAATCGTACACAATGAGGACTCGATGAGGCGTCAGTACCCGGTCCTCGATTGCGGCGAGAGTCCTCGTGATGTTCTCCCCCTCGTTGTAGGCGGGGATCACGATGTGCAGCGCTTCAGACATCATATGCCGCCGAGTTCTATCTGCTCCCTGACCCAGGGTATCACCTCGTCCAATACGCCCTCCAGCTTCGTTGTGGCCTCAAAACCGAGCAGCCTCTTTGCTTTCTCAACACTGGGCACCCTCCGTTGCACATCATGTTGGTACGGCTCATCCGACACGAAGCTGAACGGCCTGTCCTCCACTATCTTGTCCCAGACCATTTTGGCCAGTTCGAGAACAGTGGTGGGTCGAGCATTGGAGAGGTTGAAGTCCTCGTTTGTCGCCTCTTCCTTCTCCAGGCAGAGCCTGATGCCTCTGGCGACGTCACCGCCGTAGGTGAAGCACCGCACCTGCGTACCATCTCCCAGTATGTGCAGCGGGTCCTGTCCTCTCAGCACCTTCTGCACCAGGTCAGGAACGACGTGGCTCATGGCCAGCCTTATGTTGCCCGACACAACCTCCTTCTCTGATTTCGCTCGCTTCTCACCGATTCCGACCACGTTGAAGGGTCTCGCTATGGTGTAGGGGAGTCGATACTGTTCCCACGCGCCCCTGGCGAAGTACTCGCAGGCAAGCTTCTGAAAGCCGTACGTCGACTTCGGAGGGGGAGACCTCAGCTCCTCGCCTTCCGGGGTTGGATACAGCGATGTGCTCTCGTACACCATCGAGGAGGAAACGACAGTCACCTTCTCAAGCCCCTTGTGAGCGTGTGCCCATAGGGCGGCATCGAAAGCCGCGGCTATGATGCGCTCGTTCTCAGCGACCAGGTCATAGGCGTATTCGTGGAACAGCGGGATGCCTCCAACTACAGCCGCCAGTGCAACAACCTGGTCACAATCCTCGACAAGCTCCTTCAGCAAGCCGACGTCCTTGCCATCGCCTTCGACAAAGCGGTAGGAAGGGTGATTGTCGTAGCTCTTCGCCACCCGTCCGTACTTGGAGTAGTTGTCCAGACCGACAACCGCGTAGTCATTGTGCAGCAGCTCCTCGACGAGATACCCCCCCAGGAAGCCGGCTGCGCCCGTTACCAGTACCTTCACTAGAACTTTCCCCCTTTGCCGAAGAAATTCCACACGTCAACCACCATTTTGTCTTCACTGATGCTCAGGTCTCTGTAGCGCTCGTGCGGCGCACCGACAACGATGACGTCACATGAATCGATGAGTTCTTCAACGCCCACGAAGTAGGGCTCGGTGACGTACGGGTCGGTGCACAGGACCTCCCTCGCCTCGATCTCGAGAATCCTCCTGAGCTTGAATGCGAGAGAATCACGCCCATCGTCGGAGTTAGCCTTGTAGGCCATACCCAGTATGCCCACCCTCTTGTTGCGCAAGTCCGTCCTCTCCTTCAGCCTCTCGACGATGTAGTTGGGCAACCCCTCGTTCACCAGCATGGCAGCGTGGCCCAGGAAGAAGCTGTTCATGCTGAACGCAGCGAGCTGCATTGTGTCCTTGAACAGACACGGCCCCGCGGTGAGTCCTGCCCTGGCCAGGCTCGCGGCGCGGGGGTACTTGTGTGTCACCGCGTGATGGATCTTGTAGTAGTCCACTCCCCGTTGATGAGCCAGCGTGAAGAACTGATTGGCAATGGAGAACTGGACGTATCTCAAGGCGTTGGTGAACAGCTTGGCCAGCTCAGCCTCCATGGGGTCCACGACTATGATATCCGGGGTCAACAACCTGAAGAGATCGGACACGGCTTCAACACCCTCTTCATCGAACGCACTCACGATCTGGGGCATGGTCTCCAGCTCGGACAGCACCTTGCCCTCGACTACCCTTTCGGGACAGAACGCCACGTGCACCTTCGCGCCTCTGTCCTTCAGGAACTCGTTGATCTTCTCCGCTGTCCCCGGGTACACGGTGCTTCTCAGGACTATGTACTGGCCCTCGGAGAGATAGGGCAGAAGATCGGTGAAGGCGTAGACCATGGCGGAGTACTCCGGGTCCATATGGGCGCCCACCGGCGTGTCTATGCAGCATATCACGAACTTCGAGCGGGAGACCGAGTTCGGGTCGTCGGTTGCCGTCAGGTTCTTGCCGATGGTCTTCTCCAGCAGCTCCTGGCCCCCTTCTTCGAGGAAAGGCAGGACACCGCCCTTGACCGTCTCCAGTCTGTCCCGGTTCAGGTCATAGATGACCACATTGAGTCCTTTGCCGGCGAAAGCGAGGGAGAGGGGCAGTCCCACTCTCCCACATCCGCCAACCGCGCACACATCGTAGGTAAACATGCCGATGGACCTCCTCTTGAATATCCATGTGTCATACACAATGAAGTTGACCACGCCGGCCAGTCCTATTCCCAGGGCCGCGTTGAGTATGGAATGCACGCCGTAGAACTGCAGCAAGGGGTACAGGGCCAGCCGGAGCACTATGGTGATTCCTATGGTCAGGTGGAACTTGAGCACCTGGATGGCGAGCCGCACGCCTGTCTCTCTACGCCTGTCCTTCCACGTGATGGCCCGGCTCATGAAGAAGTTGTATATGATGCTTATCTCCATGCTTATCGCATTGGCCGCGTTCTCTCCAATCGTGGTGTGAAAGCCGAGGTACTGCACCAGAAGGAAAAGCAGAAGCAGGTTCAGCGCCACGGCCGACCCGCTGACCAATATGAACTTGCCCACGGTCAGCTTGCGGTCGCGTGCATAGGAGTAGACACTTCGCGCCACACCGGCGGTGGCCCGTCCGGGGTGGAGGGCGGCAGCCGCATTGTGGAGGCGTCCCGCTGAGGGCGCACGCACTGGCTTGCTCTTGTCCTGGCTCACGGTCCAGGTCATTCTACCATTGTTGCATCGGGGATGACCATCGCCTGAGCACACGGCGGCACCGTGGTCTACCATCTCTCCGCCCCTCCTGGCCCGGGGCCTCACGTCTGACACCGAGAACCGTCTGGTGGTCACGCTCATGGTGGTCGCTCCCGTCACCGGCATCCAATGAACGGACCAACTGGGTCACCGCTCGTTGACACGCAGCCCGGCCTCGTATAGGGTATTCTGGTATGACACTCTAGAGTCAATCAGGGTCAGCGCGGCGCTGGCCGGACTCAGACCTAGAATAGCGTCCACGCACAGAGCAGAGTTGCGGGAAGAAAGGTCACAGGTTCTTGCGCCATCTCAGGGCGAACGTCGCACAACTGTTGAGCTGGAGCGCCAGCGCAATCGAAGCCGTCACCACCAGACTGGCCGGGTCAAGGTGGGGACTTCTCCTTCCCCTCCTTCTACTCGCCGCCCTGGCGATACCGCGCCTGGTGATGCTCGCGCCCTGGTGCGATGAGGCATTCGTCGCCAGCCCCGCCGTCGACCTGCTCACCAATGGCTCAATGGGAACCCGGGTCTACGCGCCGGGATGCGGGCCACAGGGTCTGTCTGACTACACCTACTGGCAGCCCCCGCTGAGCTTCCTGGTGACGGCAGGGTGGTTCGGCGTCTTCGGCGCCGGCCTCTTTCAACTCAGGGCGCTGTCCATGGCCTGGGGCGTCCTCGGACTGGTGTCGGTGTGGCTCGTCGCCCGGAGCCTGTGCGACAACTACAGGAAGGTGGCTCTGGTCACCGCCATTGTCGTCGCCGTGAGCTTCATCTACGTAAGGGGGGCCGCGGACGGCAGGCTGTGGGACGTCATGTCGGCCTCTCTCGCCTTCGCCGCGTACGCGTCCTACCTTGGATGGAGAGAGCGCCGCCTGGCGAGAGCCGTGCTCGTCTCAAGCGTTCTCGCCAGCGCGGCCGCCCTCACCCACCCCCTCGGCATTGTCTCCTTCGCCGGGCTCGCCTTTCTGGCCGTGTTCTACGACAGGTCACGCCTGAGAGTGCGGCACCTCGCCATCTGGGTGCTCCCGCCGCTGGTGGGACTGGCGGGATGGGGCTTCTACGTCATG
>CAYTKL010000053.1:0-10553 GCA_964438305.1 uncultured Dehalococcoidales bacterium
ACCGGGAGAAACACAAGCCAGCCCAGTTGAGCGCCGGTGAGCAGCAGAGGGTGGCCATCGCCCGCGCCCTGGCGAACGGCCCCGCTCTGATCCTGGCGGATGAGCCTACCGGCAATCTGGACTGGGAGACGAGCCTGAGCATTGTGAACATGCTTGCCAGACTGGCCACCGAGCAGAAGCGCACCATCGTCATGGTGACCCACGACCCCCAGATGGCCGTCTACGCCAACAAGAAGCTCTTCATTCGAGACGGGAAGCTCCGCGACGAAGACCCGGTGTACTTCGAAGCCCTGCGGCAGGCCGGCCGCCACTTGCCGGACGAGCCCGCAGACGCCGAGCCTCCACAAGCCGATTGAAAGCGGGCGCCACCATGCACCGCGTCAGTCGGGGCCGGCGCCTGAGTCGCCTTCGCCTACAGGCAGCAGAGCGGGCCGGGGCGGCGTTCCGTCCTCGTGGCAGGGGGAGCAGGACAGACACGGGCATTCCGCCATCCGCCCCCGCGAGAGGACGAGCCCCGGCCCGGATTCTCTCGCCTGCTCCTGACATGTCTCTAGCATCTCTCCCCGCGATATGCTACAGTGAGCGTCGCTGCGAATTAGCGCAGGCGGATGTTCAGGCGTGAAAGCCGTGCAAGTCTGTATGACATCGCTTCCATATACCGTTGAAGGAAAAAGGAGGTCCGGCAATGCGTAGGTTGGTATTCGTTTTCCTGGCCATCTTCCTGGTATTGACTGCTGCCCGTGTGGCGCTGCCAATCCAGCTATGTATCGCCGCCGAGGACTGGAGCGAAATGGAGGTCGAAGTGGTGAGCGATCTCGCCGCCGTATGGGGTAGTGACCATGACGATGTGTACGTCGTGGGTGGGAATGGCGCTATCCTCCACTACGATGGCGACGAGTGGGATGCGGTGGACGGCGGTACCGCGAGTAACCTCGCCGCCGTATGGGGGAGCGACGATGACAGTGTGTTCGCCGTCGGCGCAAGCGGCACTGTCGTTCACAACGATGGCGACGAGTGGACTGAGATGGACAGTGATACCCCGGATAACCTCGCCGCTGTGTGGGGCAGCGACTCTGACGACGTTTTCGCCGTGGGCGAGGATGGGACGGTTCTTCACTACGACGGCGACGAGTGGACTGAGATGGACAGTGATACCCCGGATAACCTCGCCGCTGTGTGGGGCAGCGACGATGACGACGTGTTCGCCGTCGGCGAGGATGGGACCGTCACCCACTACGACGGCGACGAGTGGGACGACATGGTCAGTGATACGTCGGACAACCTCGCCGCTGTGTGGGGCAGCGACGATGACGACGTGTTCGCCGTCGGCGAGAGCGGCACCATCCTCCACTACGATGGCGATGAGTGGGACCAGATGGACAGTGATACCCCGGATAACCTCGCCGCTGTGTGGGGCAGCGACGATGACAGTGTGTTCGCCGTCGGCGAGGATGGGACCATCCTCCACTACGATGGCGACGAGTGGGACCAGATGGACAGTGACACCTCAAACAACCTTGCCGCTGTGTGGGGCACCGACGATGATGACGTGTTCACCGTCGGCAAGAGCGGCACCATCCTTCACTACGACGGCGACGAGTGGACTGAGATGGACGCGGACGTGGCGGACGTTGCAGATGACTTCACCGGGGTGTGGGCGGACGACGCCGACGACGTGTTCGCCGTCGGCGCAGGCGGCACTGTTGTTCACTATGACGGCGACGAGTGGGACACCATGAGCAGCGGCTCCTCGAGTAACCTTGCCGCCGTGTGGGGCAGCGACGATGATGACGTGTTCGCCGTCGGCGAGGGTGGCGTCATCCTGTTCTACGATGGCGACGAGTGGGACACTATGAGCAGCGGCTCCTCGAACAACCTTGCCGCTGTGTGGGGCAGCGACGATGATGAGGTTTTCGCCGTGGGCGAGAGCGGCACCATCCTGTACTACGATGGCGACGAGTGGACTGAGATGGACAGTAATACGTCGAGAGACCTTGCCGCTGTGTGGGGCACCGACGATGATGACGTGTTCGCCGTCGGCGCAGGTGGGGCCATCCTGCACTATGACGGCGACGAGTGGGACACCATGAGCAGCGGCTCCACGAAAGCCCTTGCCGCTGTGTGGGGCGGCGACGATGACAAGGTGTTCGCCGTCGGCGCAGGTGGCGCCATCCTGTACTATGACGGAAAAGGGTGGGACACCATGAGCAGCGGCTCCTCAAGGGACCTTGCCGCTGTGTGGGGGGTCCACCGCAACTACGTCTTCGCCGCGGGCGAGAGCGGCATTATCCTGCACTACGATGGATACGAGTGGGACGGCATGGACAGTGACACCTCGCAAGACCTTGCCGCCATTCACGGTGTCGACGACGGTGACGAGGTTTACATCTTCGCCGTTGGCTCCGAAACGGCTATCGTAGAGTTCCTGGGTGAGTCGCCGGAGCCTGAGGAGGAAGAGGCATGGTGGAACCGTGTCTGGCCCTACGTACGGGACTACGTAGATGAGCGGGACTTGCTGCCTTGGATCATAGCCGTCGCAGCCCTGCTGCTTCTCGTCGTGCTGCTGCTCACGCTGATGGCCCGGGGTCGGTCCAAGAGGAGGAAGCTGCGAAAGCAGCGAAGCAGAAGCAGGACCGTGCAGCCATACGAGGACACTGAGGACAATTGGTGAGCACCCTCTACGCTTGAACCAAGGAGAGAATAGGGGCTTCGGCCCCTATTCTCTATGTCCTGTTGCGCCCCCAGTGGCGGACGGGCAGTATCCTGACGGGCATTCCGCCATCCCCCCCGGCGACAGGACGAGCCTCGGCCCGGATTCTCTTGCCTGCTCTTGACATATCTTTACATTTCTCCCTGCGGTATGCTACAGTGAGCGTCCTGCGAATTGGCGCAGGCAGATGTTCATGCGCGAAAGCCGTGGGAACCTGTTGACGTTGCTCCCATATCTCGTTGAAGGAGAAAGGAGATCCGGCAATGCGTAGGTTGGTGTTCGTTTTCCTGGCCATCTTCTTGGTATTGGGTGCCGCTCGTGCGGCACTGCCAATCCAGCTATGTATCGCCGCCGAAGAGTGGAGCGAAATGGAGACCGAAGTGGTGAGTGACCTCGTCGCCGTATGGGGTAGCGCCCATGACGATGTGTACGTCGTCGGTGAGCACGGTGTTGTCCTCCACTACGACGGCAGCGAATGGGAGCAGATCGACGTCGACACATCGGAGAACCTCAGCGGAGTCTGGGGCAGCGACGATGACGACGTGTTCGTCGTCGGAGAGAGCGGCACCATCCTGCACTACGATGGCGACGAGTGGGACGACATGAAAAGCCGTACCTCACGAGACCTCCTCGCGGTGTGGGGCAGCGACTACGATGACGTGTTCGTGGTGGGCCAGGATGGCGCCATCCTTTACTACGATGGCGACGAGTGGGACGACATGGTCGCGGACGTGTCGGATGACCTCAATGGAGTTTGGGGGTACGACGACAACGACGTGTTCGCCGTGGGTGAGAGCGGTACCATCTTCTACTACGATGGCGACGAGTGGGACGAGATGAGCAGCGGTACGCTGCACGACTTCTCTGCGGTGTGGGGCACCGACGATGACGAGGTGCTCGCCGTCGGCGAATGGGGCAGTATCCTCGACTACAATGGCCACAACTGGGATGAGATGACCATTGACACCCTGAAGGACTTCTCAGGCGTGTGGGGTACTGAAGAGGACAACGTATTCGCCGTGGGCGAAGAAGGGTCTATCTTTCACTATGACGGCGATGAATGGACTGAGATGGAGAGTGACACGTCGAATCACCTTGCCGCCGTGTGGGGTAGCGAGGATGATGAGGTGTTCGCCGTCGGCGAGACTGGCATCATCTTGTTCTACGACGGCCACACCTGGGATGAGGTGGAGAGCGGCCTGGTGAAAGACCTCTCCGGCGTGTGGTGCGCGGTGGTTGACGAAGTGTTCGCCGTGGGCAAAGACGGCACCATTCTTCACTACGACGGCGACGAGTGGAAAACGATGAGCAGCGGCTCATCGAAAGACCTCGCCGCTGTGTGGGGTAGCGACGAGGACGACATATTCGCCGTGGGTGAGGATGGCGTTGTCCTCCACTACGATGGCGACAACTGGAACTCCATGAAACGGGCAAGCGCGGATAACCTCTTTGGCGTGTGGGGCAGCGACTCTGACGACGTTTTCGCCGTGGGAGAGAAGGGCACTATCGTGCACTACGATGGCAACGGCTGGGACAAGCTGAGCGAACAAGTGCCTGATGACCTCTTTGCCGTATGGGGCAGCGACCCCGACGACGTTTTCGCCGTGGGCGCGGACGGTATAGTACTGCACTACGACGGAGCCAAATGGAAACAGATGAGCATGGAGACCACAGATGACCTCTTCTGTGTATGGGGCGCTGACAGCAAGCATGTCTGGGCCGCCGGTGCGACCGGCACCGTCATCAGCTACGATGGCCGAAACTGGGAAACGATGAACAGTCGCACCGTACAAGACCTGTTTGCCCTGTGGGGGCTCCAGCGTGATTATGTCTTCGCCGCCGGCGAAAGCGGCACTGTCGTTCAGTATGACGGCGACGAGTGGGACGGCATGGACAGCGCCACCTCCGAAGACCTTGCCGCCATGTATGGCGCCGAAGACGGTAATGAGCTTCGCATCTTCGCCGTTGGCGCCAGAACCGCTATCGTGGAGTTTCTGGGTGCGTCGCCCGAGGCCGAAGAGGAGGAAGCCTGGTGGGACCGTGCCTGGAACTACATAGATGACAGGGACTTGCTGCCCTGGATAATCGGCATCGTGGTCGTGCTGCTTCTCGTCGTGGTACTAATCATCTCGATCGCCCGGCGTCAGCCCAAGAGACCGCCGCCAAGACATCGAAGCAAGCCTGCAGAGCCATCTGAGGACGCCTGGTGAGCATCCTCTACGCCTGAACAAAGCAGAGAATAGGGGCTTCGGCCCCTATTCCTTATGTACCCTCTCGCCCCCACCGACGGCCGGGGACTATCCCACCGGCCGGCCGTCTGGGTATACTAGAGAGGGCACAACGCACGTCTTCATCCACCAGTCCCCAGAAGGGGATATCACTGTGATGTTGAGGTCAATATGCTGACACTGAGACGGGCTTTCAGGGTCCTGTGGCGAAGAAGATTGCGAACGCTGCTGGTGAGCCTCGTCCTCGCCCTCTGTGTAGCGGTCTTCGCTTCCACCATCGCCGGCGTCGATGCCAACGAGGCTGCCGCCGAAGACATAGTGGAGGACTATCGAGCGGCCGCTGAGGCAACCCTCGAGGAGACCGAGCTGTGGATGCGGGCACTGGTGGTAACGGGACCTGGCGGACCCTGGTCGCCAGACGGGATAAGCGAGGATGGCGTCGAGGAAGTCGAATCCATGGACGACGTCGCCGGGGTCGTGCCTATGGTCATGGTGGGCTTCGACGACGACGGCCAGGCTGGCTCGGGCGGGGGGCAGCTCGGGAGGGGATACGCCTATGTCATCCACGGAGCACCGCTTGATCCCGAGCTGAACGACCAGTACCATGCGCTGCCGGTGAACATCGTCGACGGCCGGAACTTGAGTGAAGGCGACGAGTACACCGCCCTCCTCTCCGATGAGCTCGTTGACTACTTCGACGCCGGCGTAGGCGATACCATCAACCTCGACGGCACCAGTCTGGATATCGTGGGGGTCTATGCCAGCGAGCTGTGGCAGAGAGACGTCTACATGAGTCTCTCCACCGCCCAGGACCTGCTCGGCATGCAGGGGCAGCTCTCCATGCTCGCGGTATATGCCGAGACCCAGTCCGCTGTCGGCGACGTGGTTGCCGAGATCCAGTCGGAGTACCCCGGCGCCTTCGTCATAGCCCTGGGCGGCTTGCAGTCCCAGCTTGGCGACTTCGTTCAGCAGCAGCAGCGTACCCTGATGGCCGGCCTGGATGAGGACCTCAGTGCCATTCAGAGTGTCGGTCTGCGCACAATCATCGCGTCCGGCGTCATCGCCATACTGCTCATCTTCGTCGTGATGTTCAACACGGTGCGTGCCAGGACAAAAGAGATAGGCACCTTCAAAGCGCTGGGCTTCAGCAACGGAGGCATCATGTGGCAGTTCCTGTGTGAGGGTTTCTACGTTGGCCTCGTCGGTGGACTTATCGGACTGGCCATCGCCAGTGTCGCCGCCTCGCTGCTGTCGTCGTGGTTGCTCGGCTCATCGGAGAACCTCGATATCTCCGTGAGCCTCGCCGTCGGTCCGATGGTTCTTGGACTCGGCCTCACCATTGTCGCCGCCGGTCTGGGCAGCCTGTATCCAGCCTGGAGGGCCTCCCGAGTCAGCCCCATGGAGGCACTGAGGCGGGAGTAGTCGCCACCCCGGCAAACGGAGGTTTCAGCTATGGCCAGACCCATGCTCAGGGCAATCGGATTGACCAAGACGTATGAAACGAATGGCAACAGAGTCCGGGCGCTCCAGAGCGTCAACCTCGAAATCATGAGGGGCGATTTTGTCGCCATCATGGGGCCCTCCGGCTCAGGCAAGACAACACTGCTCACCCTTCTGGGATGCCTCGACCGGCCAACAAGCGGGAGGGTACTCCTGGGGGCCAGGGGCCTGGACGTGACCGCCATGCCCGAGTCCTCCCTCTACACCATAAGAAGGAAGAACATCGGATTCATCTTTCAGAGCTTCAATCTGATACCCAGCTTCAGCGCTCTGGAGAACGTGGAACTCCCCATGGAGAACCTCATAGGATCGGGGAGAAGAAGAAGAAAGAGGGCTCGTGTCCTCCTCCGCATGCTGGAGATCCCCCACCGCGAGAGACACAGGCCGCCTCAGTTGAGCGCCGGAGAGCAGCAGAGGGTAGCCATTGCCCGTGCCCTGGCCAACGGCCCGGCTGTCATCCTGGCGGATGAACCCACCGGCAATCTCGACTGGGAAACAAGCGTCGGCATCATGAACATGATGCGCAGACTGGCCAGCGAGCAGAAGCGCACCATTGTCATGGTGACCCACGACCCGCACATGGCCGCCTTTGCCAGCACCAAGCTCTACCTGAGGGACGGCAAGCTCAGCGACCAAGACCCCTACTACAGTGACCCCTTGAGGTTCGCGGCACAGCCTCCCACCGCTGGCCAGCAATAGGTCCGCACCGCGCAGCCCCTTCGCCCGCACTCAGCCGCCACCGAACAGCCGCCGTGGGTTGTCCACCAGCATTGAGTCTATCTTCTGGTCGCTCACCCCCGCCTCTCTCAAGGCGGGAACGATGTTCTTGAAAACGTGCGAATACGACCAGTTCGCCATCAGCGCTTTGGCAATCTCGGGCAACTCAGTCGAGCGGCCCAGCCAGTAGGGCGCGTGGTCGTGAGAAAGCATTATCCGGTCGGCGTAGCCGATGCCGACGAGCCCGATGATGCAGGCCTTCCTCAGCGTGTCGGGAAACATTATGTCAATTCCAAGGCGGTCAAAGGCGATGTACACCCCTTTGTCCAGCACCGAGGTATGGTACTGAAGGTTGGCGTTGCCGCCGATGTGGCCGATCATGATGCGCCTGGGGTCCGCCCCCTCAGAGATAAGGATATCCGCCTGTTCCGGCCCCATCGTCCCACCCTCAGTATGGGTGATGATGGGCACGCCGGTCTCCTTCTGCGCCCTGGCCGCGGCGCGGAGTACCCTCTCCTCATAGCCCGATATCTCCCCGTGCCCCGTGGCGACCTTTATGACCCCCGGCTTGATGCCGCTGTCCCCGATGCCCCGCGTGATCTCTTTGACAAAGGTCTCGTACATCTCGGCGGTCGTGTCCACCATGGCTCCACGAAACCTGAAGTGGGCCGAGTTCCCCATGGCCTCCGTATACATACCGGTGGCCACGATTATGTTCACGCCCGTTCTCTCGGACACCATCCTCGCCAGCTCTACATCGCGGTTCAGGTCGATAGGGCTGGCCTCAACCATCGTCTTCAAACCACAGGCCTTGGCCTGTTCCAGAGCCTCACTGCACATCCTGGCTATCACCTCCCGGTCGTACGGCGCCGCCAGAGCGTCGCACTCCCACCCGGGATGACCCAGGACGAGGTGCTCATGGATCAGCGTAGTACCCAGGTCGTCGGCCGAGACCGGCCCAAGAACCGTGTTGACCATTGGCATAGTATCCCTCCTGCCAGTGTTGGCGCAGGCAGAGTATATGGGTTCGACGCTGGCCAGTCAATTGAGGGAGCTGCCGGACCCCAACCGAGGTTACCCCGGCACGGGCCACTGAACGACCGGGTGAGTCCCACGAGGTTGCCTCAAGCTGCCGCTTTGCTTATAATCTCTATTGGGAAAGAGCCTTTGGCTTTCCGAGTGGAGGTCTCGATAGTGCCGATCTACGAATACCGCTGTAACGGGTGCCGCAAGAAAGTGAGCGTCTTTCTGCGCAGCCCTTCCGCATCAGCCAAGTGCCCATCGTGCGGCAGCGAGGACCTGAGCCGCCTCTTCTCCACCTTCAGCGTCCGCGGGACGTACAAAGACATATATGATGGCATCCTCTCCGACGACCAGTTGACCTCCGGCCTTATGCGCAACGACCCTCGGGCTCTGGCGGAGTGGAACAGGAGGATGACCCGCGGCATGGAGGAAACCGAGGTCGGCCCCGAATTCGAGGAAGCGCTGGACAAGATGGACCACGGGATAATGCCCGAGGGGCCCATCGGCGAGATGCCTACGGATGACGCGTAGTGAGGTCAGTCAAGATGCCCATCTATGAGTATCGCTGCAGCGGCTGTCAGAAGACGGTGAGCATATTCACCAGGCGCATCGGTGACCCTGTCTCCCCCGAGTGCCCTCACTGCGGTGGCACTGACCTGCAGCGGCTGGTCTCCAGTTTCGGCTTCCAGCGATCGACATATGTCTGGAGCCCGGACAAAGGCCCCCCTCCGGCCAGCCCCGACGCCGACTACTACAGAGACCCGCGCAATATCGGGCTCTGGACGGAGCACCGCCTGAAGCAACTGGGCATGGACATGCGCAGCGAGGAGTACCGCGACACCTTCTCCGAGACCCGAGACATGATCGATGCCGCCAGGGAAGGCGAGATGCCGGACGTCATTAAAGACGCCTAATGTCAAATGCGACGCCTTATCGATGCCAACCTGAACCGCATGAACGAGGGGCTGCGCGTCCTGGAGGATATCGCCCGCTTCCTTCTCGATGATGCCGCGCTGAGCGCCAGGCTGAAATCACTGCGTCACCAGCTCACCATAGACGATGTCTCACTGAAGAGGGACCTGCTTGCCGCTCGAGACTCGGCTCAGGACGTCGGCGCCTTCGCCGAGGCCGAAGGCGAGGCGCAACGGCAGGACATTCCCGCCATCGTCAGCGCCAACGCCAAGCGAGCGGAGGAGTCGCTGCGCGTCCTGGAGGAGTTTGCCAAGCTGCCCGACAGCATGCTGCAATCGGCGCGCCTCAAGGAGGCTCGCTTCGCCCTCTACGAGATAGAGCGTGAGCTTACCGCCAGGGTCCTCCGCCGCGACAAGAGAGTCGCGGGGCTCTACCTGATCCTCGATATCGACGTCCTCGGCGACAGAGATGAGATGGATGTCGCCGAGAAGGCGATCAAGGGCGGGGCGAAGGTGGTCCAGCTACGGGACAAGCAGCGGCCAAAGGGACAGGTGCTGTCAACAGCAAGGGAGCTGAAAGCGCTGTGCGCCCGGCTCAACACACTATTCATTGTCAATGACTACCTCGACGTCGCTATCGCCTCCGATGCCGATGGCCTGCACATCGGACCGGACGACCTCCCTGTTTCCGTCGCACGCCGCCTGCTTCCCATCGACAAGGTCCTCGGCCGCTCCGCCAGGACCCTGGAGGTGGCGCTGCAAGCACAGGCCGATGGCGCCGACTACATCGCCGTCGGCTCCATCTATCCCACCGCTTCGAAAAGCGATACTGAGCTGGTGGGGCTGGACACGCTCCACCGCGTCAGTGAGGCGATATCGCTCCCCATCGTGGCCATCGGCGGCATCAATGCTGGCAACGCCGCCGCTGTGGCCGCGGCCGGGGCGGACGCCATAGCCGTGATCAATGCCGTTCTGGGCGCAGAGGACGTCGAAGAGGCGGCACGCCTCCTCGCCCAGACGATGGAGGTAAAGTGAATGGATGACCTGACAACCAAGCTGGAGCACGTCGCCGAGAAGGCGCGCGCTTCCCTCTCGACCAAAGACGCCGCCCGTGAGAAAGCCCTTAAGCTGTCGCGCGACACTGTCCGCTTCTCCGCCGACGCCATTCGCTCGGTGCATCGCGGCGACTACGATGAAGCCCAGTCGAGGCTGGCTGAGGCCCGGGCTCTCCTAAAGGGGATAGACGAGGCGGTGGCCGACCAGCCGGAGTTCCTCTACACCGGCTTCGTATTCAGTGCTCAGAAGGAATACGTCGAGGGGTGCATCACTCTTGGCTTGATCACCGGCAATACTCTGCCCGAACCCGATGAGCTGGGGATCGACTACCCCGCCTACCTCAACGGTCTTGGCGAAGCGGTGGGAGAGCTGAGGCGCCACGTCCTCGACCTCATCAGGAAAGGGAAC